>CAZZDB010000158.1:0-9607 GCA_964652485.1 uncultured Oleiharenicola sp. | reverse complement strand
CATCTGCTTCACGTAGTCGGCCGCCTGCGCCGCATCTAGGCCGCCCTGCGCCGCGATGATCTGGTGCAGGGCGGCGTCGACGTCCTTTGCCATGCGGTGCGCATCGCCGCAGATGTAGAAATACGCCCCGCCCTTGATCCACGCCCACAACTCGGCGGCCGCCTCGCGCATCCGGTCCTGCACGTAGACCTTCTGGGGCTGGTCGCGGGAGAAGGCCAGGTCGACGCGCGCCATCTTGCCCTCGACCAGCAGGCGCTTCCATTCATCACCGTAAAGATAGTCGGTCGCCTCGTGCTGGTCGCCGAAAAACAACCAGTTGCGGCCAGTGGCCTTGGAAGCGATCCGTTCCTGCACGAAAGCACGGAACGGCGCGACGCCCGTGCCAGGTCCGACCATGATGATGTCCTTCCCGAGATCCGCCGGCAGGCCGAAGTGCGACTCGGCCACGAAAACCGGAATCGGGGTCTTGCGCCGGGTGACGCGGTCCGCAAAAAAGGTCGAGCACACGCCGTAGCGCCGGCGGTCGTTGGACTCGTACCGCACGGGAGCCACCGTCAGATGCACCTGACCGGGATAGAGAAGGGGCGAGGAGGCGATGGAATAGAGCCGTGGCACCAGCCGGCGCAGGTGATCCGCAAATTCTTGCGGGGTCAGCCGGGCGCCGGGGAATTCCTCGAGGAGGTCGATATATTCGCGCTGCCCGAGGAAGGTCTCGCGAAGTTCGTCCGCACCGGGGGCGAGCAGTCCGGCCAGCTTGGCGCGCTCCGCCGCGTCGGTGGTCCGGGCCGCCATGGTCTCGAGGATTTTCTTCGCCGGCGCGCCCAGGGAAAGCCGGCTGGTGAGCGCCTCGCGCAGGGTGATCGGCGCGGTCAGGCGCGGCAGCGTCACCGGCTCGTTGCCCGTGACGCCGAGCAGCTCGATGATTTCCTCGACCAGCTGCGGACGGTTGGTCGAGAAGACGCCCAGCGAATCGCCCACGCTGTAGGTCAGGCCGCTGCCGGCGATGTCCACCACGATGTGCCGGGTGTCCTTACCCGAGCCATCCTTGTTCAGCACCCGGTTCTCCAGCATCTTGGCGGGAAGCGGATTGTCCTTGGTGTAGGCGTTGAACGGCGGCGTCGTAAGATGCATGGGCTGGCGCAGATGTTTCGGTGGCAAGATGGCATGGCAAGCCCGGTTTCGCCATCGTGAATCTCGTTGCGCCCCCCTGCGCTGCATGCCATGCAGCCGGCTTACATGGAACCTGTCCGCATCCAGAAATTCATCGCCGAGGCCGGCATCTGCTCGCGCCGCGCCGCCGAGGACTTGATTGTCGCGGGCGAGGTCTATGTAAACGGCGTGAAGGCCGAGCTGGGCCAGAAGATCGAACCGGGCGTCGACAAGGTCACCGTGCGCGGCAAGGCCCTTCGCGCGCAGGCCCAGCCCAAGCTCGCCCTCGTCATGCACAAGCCCCGCGGCGTCGTCTGCAGTAACAGCGACCCGCACGCCGAGCAGACCATTTTCGAGCTGCTGCCGCGCGAATGGGCCCGGCTGCGCCTCTTCTGCGCCGGCCGGCTGGACAAGGACAGCGAGGGGCTCGTCATCCTCACTTCCGACGGTGACCTGGCGCACAAGCTCATGCATCCGTCCAACCTCGTCGTGAAACGCTACTACGTCTCGCTCGAGGAGCCCTTCCCCGCCGGCCGGCTGCGCCAGCTGCTCCGCGGCGTCGTGATCGAGGGCGAGCACCTCAAGGTCGAGCGCGCCCATCTCGTCAACCCGAAGCCAGACCGCACGTCGACAGAGCTCGACGTCCATATGCACCACGGCAAGAAGCGCGAGATCCGCCAGCTCTTCACCGCCCTCGGCTTCGAGGTCCGCCGCCTCCGCCGCTACCAGATCGGCGCGCTCCGGCTGAAAGGAATTCCTTTGCGCGGGGTGAAACAACTTTCTACGAAAGAAATCCAATCCCTCTTCGCCGTTCCTCCGTCCAACTACCGCCAGCCGGCGGGCTTCGCCCAAGATGAAAACTAAAACCTCCCGCCTCCGCCTCGCCCTGGCCGGCGTGCTCCTGCTCACCGCCGCCCGCCTCGGCGCCGACACGCTCGCCGCCGACACCGCCGTCTTCATCCAGACCGACCCGAAGGCGCCGGTCATCGCCCGCCTGAAGGCCGGCACCGTGGTGACCACGGTCGGCGAGGCCCCGACCGGCTGGCATCGCATCGAGGTCGGCGGCACGTTCGAGGCCTACGTCCACAACCGGGACATCACGAAAGGACTCGAGGTCCGCGAAGGCGCCAGCATCTACTCCGCCCCCCGCAAGGATGCCCCGGTCATGACCGTCGCGGCCCGCGGCGACAAGACCGAGATCACCGGCCTGCACGGCGACTGGTCGCAGATCAGGCTCGAGAAGAAGATCCAGGGGTTCATCGCCGTCGGCGAAACCGCCAACACCCCCGCCGAGACGAAGCCGTTTCTGAGCGTGGTCGCACCGCCGGCCCCGGCCGGTGCCGCCACCGCGCCCGGCCGCCCGGTGCCGCTCACGGGCGACACCGCCGAGATGCCCCGCCTCTTCGCGGGCCGTCTCGTCATCGCCCGGCGCGCCTTCATCAACCCCAACCCGCCCTACGATTACCAGCTCATTGACGTTTCGGGCCGCCGCTTCGCCTACGTCGACACCCGGCGCCTCCTCATCTCGGACAAGATCGAATCCTTCATCGAACGCGACATCTCGATCACCGGCACGGTCCGGAATACCGTGGACGGCAAGGACCTCGTCATCGCCGCCGAGTCCATGCAGCTGAAGTGATTGGCCGCCCATGGAACTCATCGACGGCAACAAGATCGCGGCGGACATCATTGCCGAGCTGAAGGCCGAGATCTCCACCCTCCCCGGCCGCCGGCCCTGCATCGCGCTCGTGCGCGTCGGCGAAGATCCCGCTTCCGTTTCCTACGTCACAAAGAAACAAAAGACCTCGGCCGAGATCGGCATCGAGAGCCGGCTCATCCTGCCGCCGGTCACGATCACCCAGGAGGAACTCTTCGCCCTGGTGGACCGGTTGAACGCCGATGACGGCGTCGACGGCATCCTCGTCCAGTCCCCGCTGCCGAAGGGCATCAACGAGGTCGCGGTCTTCCGGCGCATCGCCGCGGCCAAGGATGTCGACGGTTTCCACGTCCTCAACCTCGGCAAACTGGCCCAGGAGGACGACAGCGGCTTCGTCGCCTGCACACCCGCCGGCATCATGGAGCTGCTCCGGCGCTCCGGCGTCTCCCTCGCGGGCAAGCACGTCGTCGTGCTCGGTCGCAGCCTCATCGTCGGCAAGCCGGTCGCGCTGCTCGCCGTGCAACGCAAGGCCTGGGCCAACGCCACCGTCACGATCTGCCATTCGCAAACCGCCAACCTGCCCGCCTTCACCCGCCAGGCCGACGTGCTCATCGCGGCCATCGGCAAGGCGGAGTTCGTCACCGCCGACATGGTCAAGCCCGGGGCCGTCGTCATCGACGTCGGCATGAACCGGGTCGCCGATCCGTCGAAAAAGAGCGGTTACCGGCTCACGGGCGATGTCCACTTCCCCTCCGTCTCCCCGCTTTGCAGCAAGATCACACCCGTGCCCGGCGGCGTCGGACCGATGACGGTCGCCATGCTAATGAAGAACACCGTCAAAGCCCGCCGGCAGAACGCCGCGCACCCCGATCGGGAATAGGGTGTTCCTCCAGAAGTGATACTTGCCTCCCGGCGGCAAACCCACTTCGCTGCCACTGATTTGTATGGCCACACCCAAGATCCTCGTCGTTGACGACCAGCCCATCAATGTCCAGTTGCTCAAGCGCAAGCTGGAGCGCGAGGGCATGACGGTGGCCACCGCCTACTCCGGCCGGGAGGCCCTCGACCTGGTCGCGGCGGACAAGCCCGACCTGATCCTGCTCGACGTGATGATGCCCGAAATGGACGGCATCGAGGTCTGCCAGCGCCTGCAGGCGGATTCCGAGACCAAGACCATCCCCATCATCTTCATCACCGCCCGCACGTCCAAGGAGGGCAAGATCGAGGGCCTCGGGGTCGGCGCGGTCGATTACATCACGAAACCCATCGACTTGGACGAGACCCTCGCCCGCGTGCAGACTCAGCTCCGCTTCGTCGCGATCAACCGCGAGCTGGTGGACCTGCAGCGCCGCCTCGGTGAGTCCCGCCGTTCCGCCACCATCGGCGCCGTCACCCAGGGCATCGCGCACAACCTGAATAATCTCCTTGGCGTCGTCATCGGCTACGTCGACCTCATCAAGGCCTACAACGAGAAGCCCGAGCTCGTCCGCAAGAACGCCCAGCATCTCGAGGACGCCGTCAACCGCATCGTCTCCATCATCAAGCAGCTCACCGGCCTCGTGGTGAAGAACAAGCCGCCCCTCATCCGCGTCAGCCTCGCCCGCATGATCGACAGCGGCATCCGGCGCTACCAGATCGAGTACAAGATCGACCAGCCGATGACCCTTGAGAACACCGCCGGCGAGGCCCTCTTCGAGACCAACGTCGAAGTCTTTGAGGACGCGCTCGCCAAGCTGCTCATCAACGCCTGGGAGAGCTACCACGACGAGCCCGACGACAAGCGGCCCATCAACATCCGCACCGAGCTCGTCGACAAGCCCGACGAGGGCCGCTTCGCCTTGGTCCATGTCGAGGACCGCGGGCGTGGCATCGACCCGGAGATCCGGGATCACGCTTTCGAGCCCTTCACCAGCACCAAACACACGGTGGGGGTCGGCATGGGCCTGACCGTCGCCCGGCACGCGATGCGCAACCTCGGCGGCGAAGTCACCCTCATCGACCGGCCCGGCGGCGGCTCCATCGCCACGATCCGGCATCCGCTCGACCGGAAACACAAGGACAAGGCCTGAGCGGACTGTCTTCGTAGGGGCGTGGTCTTGGTTTGTCATTGCGAGGTGCGTAGCGGCGCGGCAATCCATCTGCATCGTGTGGGAGCAAGCTCACTCTCACCTAACATCCCGATGCCCTCACCCTCCCTGGTTTTTCTCGGCGCCGGCCGGCTGGCCTCCGGCATCGTGCGCGGCCTGCTCGCCCAGAAGATCTACGCGCCGGGCGACATCGCCTGCGCCAGCAAGACCGGCGGCTCCGCACAGAAACTCGCCGCGGACACAGGCATCACCTGCGAGGCCGACTTGCCCAGCCTACTCGCCAACGCCGACACGGTCGTGCTCGCGTTCAAGCCCCAGTCACTCGCCGGCGCCGATCCGCGTCTGGCCGGGCTCACCGCCGGCAAGCTCGTTCTCTCCGTGCTCGCCGGCAAGAGACTGGCGCGCCTCGCGCAGTCGTTTCCCCAGGCGCGCAATCTCGTCCGCACGATGCCCAACACGCCGGCCGGCATCGGCGCGGGCATCACGGCCTACTGTGCGCTCAAGCCGCTCGCCGCGGCCGACCGCGCCACGGTGGAAACCCTGCTCGGCGCCCTCGGCGCGCACCTTGAACTCGGCGAGGAACACATGGACGCGGTCACCGGCCTGAGCGGCAGCGGCCCGGCGTTCCTCTTCGAATTCGTCGCCGCGCTGCGCGACGGCGGCGTGGCCGCCGGCCTGCCGCGGGCCACAGCGCACCAGCTCGCGCTGGAGACCGTGCTCGGCTCCGCCCGACTGCTCGCGCGGACCGGCGGCGAACCCGAGGCCTTGCGCGACCAGGTCGTCTCGCCCAACGGCACCACGTTTGCCGGCCTGCAGGTGCTGGCTGCACGGCAGTTTCGAGAAATCGTCAAGCAGACCGTTCTGGCCGCCACGAAACGCGCCGGGGAATTGTCGCGCGACTAGGGCTGGGCTACCACCGGCCGGGCAAACGTCTCCGGCGGGATGGCCGCGGGGTTGGCCTCCATGCGGTCGATGATCATCACATAAAGCGTGCGCCCGTTGGCCATGGTCTCGATGCGATGGGGCTGGAGCACGCCTCCCACCTCGCGAAAGTCCTTGAAAAAAGTGTCCACCGCCACGCGTTGGTCTTTGACTACGCGGTAAACCGTGCGCTTCACGATCTCGTAATTCTCCGCATCCACCCACAGGAAAAAGATATCATCGCTCTTGTTCATCAGGAGCAGCTTGTAGGCGTTGCGGCCCGCGACGGACTCCTCGCCGGCGTAGTCCACCGAGAATCCCTTCTGCTCGGAGTTGATCAACGGACCGTCAAAGTCCGCGTTGGTGACGAAGTCCTTCGCCTCGACCTCGGGCATATCCAGTGCTGCCCCGTCGCGCACATCCGAGTGACTGATCCACGGCGCGCCGGTCCCATCGTAAGCCTGGATGACCCGGCGCAACGGCGTGAAACTTTCCACGCGCAGCCGGTTCGGCCGCTGCGCCACCATCGTGAAAGGCACCACCTCGTCGTTGATGAACGTCCGGCCCTCGGCCCGCAGCGCAGTCAGGGCGGCGAGCTTGTCCCCGGCCCGCGCGGAGTGCTTCTTGGCGATATCGTGGCCCAACTGCGCCTGGACCGTCACGGTCACGGTGACCATACCGGCCAGGAAAATACTGCGGACAACTCGGAACATGGATTCCTCACTGTGCCCATGTTCCGGGCGCCGTCTAGTAAAGATTGCCTACGCCACGCTTGCCGCCGCCTACGGAACCGTTACCCCTCCAGCATGGAATTCGGCTGGTGGCAAAAAGACGAGGAAGGCAAAAAACACCAGGTGTGTGTCGATGTCTTTGGCAAGAACATCACCTGGACTAAGAAATACGGCCACAATTCCTCGTGGGACCCCTTCGCCCCGACCGACGCCGACTGGGACAAGCTTATCGGCGAAGCGGAGCGCCGCGTCCCCCGCCGGCTCTTCTCCCAAAAGCAATTCGAATTTATCCTAAGCCAGCGCCCGAAGTAAGCCCCGCCCCCTGTCCGTCAAATCAGGTAAACCCCAAACACCCGGGAACCGCGCTTTTGCGGGTTCAGGCGAAGAAGCCCGCACTGCATACCTTGGCTCGATTGCCATCAGGGGAACGCGGCGAGCGGTGCTGGCCGTTACCAGTCTTCTACGATCAATCCTGGCACACGGCGAAACTCGCCGGTATTGCCGGTAACGACGCAGGCCCCTAGCGCGAGCGCCTGGCCAGCCAACAATGCGTCGTAGGCGCCGATCGGTTGCGCGTTGGGCTTGAGCGTCGCAAGAAAGGCACGAACGTTGCCGGAGTATGCTGCGGCATGAGCATCGAATGGCGCCACGTCCGGTAAGATTTTGTGAAGCTGGGCGACGCGCTCCCGATGAGCGGGGTTACCGGACTTGGCTGCGCCATATTCAAGTTCGCTCAGGACAATCGCGGAAACGCGGCAGAACGAAAGTTCAGCAAGTAACCGGGCGCGCAGCGCCAGGTTCGTCTCTCCACCCCTCAAGAACCGCGAGAAGACGTTTGTGTCGGGCAGATAGATCACGACGACCAGAACTCAGGATTCACGCAGCGGGAAGTCGGACGCTGAGCCGAAAAGTGCGACCATCGCCTTGCGTCGCTTTGCTTGGTCGGCCGGATCGACCGCAACGAAGCCGGAGGCGGTAGGAGTAAGCGCGAACGTTTTGCCCACCGGCACCCGCATCTCGGCGGGCAGGCGCAGCGCCGCGGAATTACCCGACTGGAACACTTTGCCCAATCGGACAGATGCCAAAGCTCCGGCGCCTTTCGATTTCCGACTTACCGTGGAGGATTTCATTGTATCTACACCGTATATCCACACGCCTCCTCGTGACAAGCAGGAACTCACCCCGCATTGGCGGGACGGTGCTCGATGGCCACGGCTCAACGCCGTGCTTACAGACGCTCGTTGCTTGCCGCCAAGCAAAATCTTGTTCTGAACCTGAAACAGCAGGGCTGACAACCCTGAGAACCCTAGCAGGGAATTCGGGTGAAGCCCAAGCTGCCTCCTTTTTGACCCCTTCGCCCCGACCGACGCCTACTGGGACAAGCTCATCGGCGAAGCGGAGCGTCGCGTCCCCCGCCGGCTCTTCTCCCAAAAGCAATTCGAATCTATCCTAAGCCAGCGCGCGTGCTAAACCACGCGCGCGCCCGCGGCCAGATGAAGAGGAACGCCGGGGCAATCTCCTGCGGTCGTTCCACCAGCCGGCGGTCTATCTCGGCCACTGTGAACCAGCCGCCACCCGCGACTTCCTCGGGCTGCAGCGTGAACGGCCCTTCCGATTCCGCCCGGTAGACCCAGACAAATTCCTGCCCCGTTTCCTCGCGTGCCTCGATCCTGAACAACCGCTGGAGCGGTTTCTCCGGCCGGCAGCCGATCTCCTCCTCCAATTCACGCACCGCCGTGTAGTCGTAGTCCTCGCCGGCGCCGACGTGTCCCGCGGCGGACGAATCCCACGTGCCGGGAAAAAGATCCTTCGCCATCGAGCGTTTCTGGAGGAATACCTGCCCGGCGCGATTCCGCACCAGGATGTGCACCGCCCGGTGCCGCAGTCCCAACCGGTGCACCTCGCGACGCGGCAGCTGCCCTGTCACCCGGTCCTGTTCGTCCACGACATCGAAGAGTTCCTCAAGGTTTTGCCCCACGCCGTCCACGAAAAGAGACGAAACCGCCGAAGTCGAGCCGAGTCCTGCTTACCGATCCATTGTTGGGGCGCAGACTTTTGCCGGGCGACCGGCCCGGACAAACACCCGGCCGGCGGCAGTCAGCAACGGCGTGCGGCTCCCGTTAGGCCACTGTCATTGCGAGTGCAGCGCAGCGACGAGGCGATCCATCGGACTGGATCGCCACGACAAGCTGCGCCCCTACAAGTGAGGCAACCTCAGGCGACGAATGAATAGTCGTAGGGCTTGCGCATCTCGCGGGCGAGGTAGCTGTTCGCCTCCATGGCAGACGAGCCCGTGAACTGCTCCGTCCCGGCATCCCACGTGAGTTTCTTCCCCGTGCGCATGGCGATGGCCCCGAGGTGGCACATGGTGGCGGAGCGGTGTCCGGTCTCGGCGTCGCAGATCGGCAGCTCGCGGGAGCGCACGCAGTCGAAGAAATTCTTCATGTGGTTGTTGCTCTTGTAGAGGCGCACTGCGTTCTCCGGGAGCGGGGCGTGCAGCAACTCCGGATCGCTAGCCTTGATGGTGTCGCGGTTGACCCAGATCCAGCCGTTCGGCCCCTCGAAGCGGATGCCGTTGGGCTGGCCCGCCTTGTTGAGGTGTTCACCGTAGATGGAGTCGTCCTTGGTGGTGTTGATCTGCAGCAGCACACCGTTGTCGTAGGTGTATCTCACCTCGTATTCCGAAAATGTCGTGTAGCCGCCGGGCACGGGATCGGTGAAATGTTCCGCCTCCACCTTCGTCGGGGCGAGGATGCCGATCGCCCAGTAGGCGATGTCGTTGTGGTGCGCCCCCCAGTCGGTCATGGTGCCGCCGGAGTATTCATACCAGAAGCGGAAGTTCGCGTGGCAGCGTTCCTTGACGTAGGGGACGGCGGGGGTCTGGCCCTGCCAGAAATCCCAGTCGAGGCCCTCGGGCACGGGACTGGTGGCGAACGGACCGCCGCGCAGGCCGGCGGGCAGGTAAACCTGCGCCTTCGTGAGTTTCCCGAGCCGGCCGTTGCGCACGAGTTCGCAGGCGAGGCGGAAGCGTTCCGAGCTGCGCTGCTGCGTGCCGGTCTGCA
>CAZZDB010000157.1:0-9613 GCA_964652485.1 uncultured Oleiharenicola sp. | reverse complement strand
ATCACGACATCGTCGTGCTCGACGACGAGGACCGTGTTGCCTTTGTCGCGCAGGGTGAGGAGGGTTTCGATCAGGCGCTCGTTATCGCGGGCGTGCAGGCCGATGGACGGCTCGTCGAGCACGTAAAGGACCCCGGAGAGGTTTGAACCAAGCTGGGCCGCCAGGCGGATGCGCTGCGCCTCGCCGCCGGAGAGCGTCTCGGTCGGGCGGTCCATCTCAAGGTATTCGAGTCCGACCTGGCCAAGGAAGCGCAACCGCTCTTCGATCTGTGGCACGATATCCTGGGTGATCAGCCTGCCGCGAGCCTCCAGCTGCAAATCGCGCAAGGTGCCGAGCAGGTCTTCAGGCGTCAGTCGCGTCAGGGCGGGCAGGGAGATGGAATTGCCCTTCTTGAGCGGCAGTTTCACGGCCCGGGCGACACGGTTGAGGCGTTCGCCACGGCAGGTCGGGCAGAGGCGGCCGTGCGCCGAGGGATCGTCCGGGTCGAAATCGCGCAGGGCGTCGGCCACCTCAACGGGCATCTCGTCGGCCTCGTCGGGCTGCAGCATCCAGTCGTAGATCCGCCCGTGTCCACGGCAGGTCGGGCACCAGCCCTTGGGCGAATTGAAGGAGAAATTCTTCGGGTCGAGCTCGGGGAAGGACTCGCCTGTCTCGATGTCGGTGCGGGTCGTTGAGAACCAGGAGAGGACCTGCCCTGCGGGCGTGAGGAGGAAGCACGCGCCCTTGCCGAGCTTGAGGGCCAGCGCAAGGGCGGTGCCGTGCTCCTTGGGGGACTTGTCCTTCAGGTCGGCGACCACGACCTCGACGTCGTGCTCCTTGTAGCGGTCGAGTTTCTGGAAATTCTCGACGCGCAGCAACCGGCCGTCAGTGCGCATGAGTTCGAAGCCCTGCTTCCGAATCCAGTTCGCGATGGGCTCGTGATGGCCCTTGCGTCCGCGGATGAGCGGGGCGCAGAGGTAGAGGTGTTTCGCATTTTTCGCCTTGGGCGAGGCGATGATTCGGGCGAGGAGCTGGCGGAGCTGCCCGGCGGAGAGCGGGGTGACCGTGCGGCCGGTCTCGGGATGATGCTGCACGCCAAGGCGGGCGTAGAGCAGACGCAGGTATTGGGCGACCTCCGTGATGGTCGCGACGGTGGACTTGCGGGAGCCCCGGGACACGCGCTGCTCGATGGCCACGGTGGGCGGGATGCCGGTGAGCCGGTCGATATCCGGCCGGGGCAGTTGCTCGACGAACTGCCGGGCATAGGGCGACATCGATTCCATGAAGCGGCGCTGCCCCTCGGCAAAGATAATATCAAACGCGAGGGTGGACTTGCCGGAACCTGAAACACCCGTGACGACCGAGAAAAGCCGGTGTGGGATGGAAACGGAGATGTTGCGCAGGTTGTTCTCCCGAGCGCCGATCACCTGCAATTCGCCGCTGCCAAGAGAGAATCCGGATTGATAGGGCGCGGCCGGCTCGGCCGCCAGCAAAGGCATCGTGCCGGCAAACAGGGCGTCGTTCAGGAAGGGGCTGGTCGCGGTCGTCGCGCGCGCGAGGTCCTCCGGCGTGCCCTCGGCCACGATGCGACCCCCTTGGGCGCCCGCTTCGGGGCCCACCTCGAGGACCCAGTCGGCAGACTTGAGCACGTCGAGGTTGTGCTCGATTACCACGATGCTGTGCCCCCGGTCCACGATGCGCTGCAGCACGGCCAGCAGACGCTTGACGTCATGGCGATGGAGGCCGGTCGTGGGCTCGTCGAGCAAAAGCAGGGCGCCGGCGGAGGTTACGGACGGTGGGCCGGCGCCGGCGGCATCATCGGCCGTGAAATTGGAGAGGTAGCGGACCAGCTTGAGCCTTTGGGACTCACCACCGCTCAGCGTGTTCAACGGCTGGCCGAGGGGCAGGTAGCCGAGACCGACCTCGTCCAGCGCGGCGAACCGTTGGTGAATCTCCGGGTGGGCGGCAAAAAGCGGCAAAGCATCGGCGATGGTGGTGGCCAGCAGGTCGGCGACCGACCTGCCGTTCCAGGCGATGCCCAGCACCTCGGCCTTGAAGCGACGGCCCTCGCAGACGGGGCAGGGCACGAAGACATCGGAGAGGAACTGCATTTCCACCCGCTCGCTGCCGAGCCCCTGGCAGTGGTCGCAGCGGCCATCGCCGCTGTTGAAGGAAAAACTCGAAGCATTGAAACCGGCCTCCAGCGCGGCCGGCACCGTGGCGTAGAGCTCACGGATGAGTTCCCAAGCCTCGCAGTAGAGCGCTGGATTGGAGCGCGGTGTGCGGCTGAGTGGCGACTGGTCAACCAGCACCACTTCGGAAAACGCGATGTCCGAATGCACGCGCTCGATCGCGGCCGGATCGTCGGTCATCAGGTTGCGTTGGGTGAGCAGGCCTTGGTGGATGACGTTGTCGAGCAGCGTGGACTTGCCCGAGCCAGAGACGCCGGAAAGGCAGACCAGACGCTGGAGCGGCAGGCGGAAGGACAGGTTGCTGACGTTGTGTTTCGTCGCGTTGATGAAGTGCAGCCACTTGGCGTCGCGCAGTGGGCGCCGCGTGGAGGGAGTCTCGACGCGCTGCTGGCCGGACAGGTAGGAGCCCGTGATGCTGTGGGGCGAGGCGAGCAAGGCCGGGACATCGCCTTGGAACACGATCTCGCCGCCGCGAGCGCCGGGCTCGGGGCCGACCTCGACGACGTGGTCAGCCGCGCGGATCATCGCCTCATCGTGCTCGACCACGACGACGGTGTTGCCGGTGTCGGTGAGCGTGCGGATGATGCCGATAAGCCGGTCGATATCGCGCGGGTGCAAACCGACGGAGGGTTCGTCGAGAACGAAGAGCGTGTCGACCAGCGAAGTGCCGAGGCAGGACGTGAGGTTGACCCGTTGGACCTCGCCGCCCGAGAGCGTGCGCGAGGTGCGATCAAGGGTCAGGTACCCGAGGCCCACCTGCACGAGATAGCGCAGCCGGGTGACGATGGAGTCATGGGCGATCGCGGCGCTGTGCGCCTCGTGCGAGGAGGTCCGTGCGGCCAACGTCGGGTCCGAAGACACCATGGCCAGGAATTCGCCAATCGGCAATTGGTAGAGCTGGGGCAGGGTGTGTCCGCGCCATTTCCAGCAAAGCGCCTCGGGTTGGAGCCGTGCCCCGTGGCAGTCGGGGCAGCGGTCGTAGGACCGGTACCGGGAAAGAAAGACGCGCACGTGCATCTTGTAGGTCGTCTTCTCAAGGTAGCGGAAGAAACCCTTCAACCCATACCAGTATTTCGGCCAGGCACAGGTTTTGCCATCATAGCCGGGCGACCCCTCGATGACAAACGCCTGCTGCTCCGCCGTCAACCGGACAAACGGCACGTTGGTCGGAATGCCGAGTTTCCGGGTGAACTTCAGGAGGTCCTTCTTCGACTCACCGTAAATCTCCCCTTCCCAGGGTTTGATCGCGCCGTCCTCAATCGAGACGGAGTGATCGGGGATGGCCAGGCGATAGTCGATGCCGATGACCCGCCCGAAGCCCCGGCACTTCGGGCACGCACCGAGCGGGGAGTTGAAGGAAAAGAGTCCCGGCGAGGCGGCGCGAAAGGTGCGCCCGGTCGCGGGCGAGTGCAGGCCGCGTGAATAGTGGCCCGCAACCGTGAGGGCATCTGCCGCGAATAGGTGCACCTCGCCCTTGCCGAAGTGCAACGCGGCCTCGGCCGCCTCGAGGAAACGGGATTTGTTCTCCGCGACGACCAGCAACCGGTCCTGGATGACGTAGAGGTTGGGACTGGCTGAGAGTTTGGCGTTGAGGGCCGAGGGCCGGAGAGCCAGAAGTTCGTCGAGCTTGGCGAGGGTCAAGGCGCCTTTCTTGCCGGGCACCAACAGCCGCGTGTAACCCTGGCCCTTGATGCTGGTGAGTATCTCCGGCCACTTCAGGTTGGCGGGTTTGGCAATACGGAAGCAGAGCAGGATGGTCGCGGCGGGGTGGGCGGCGCGGGTCTTGGCCCAAATGGTCTGCGGGTTGTCGTCCTCGATCCGCTCGCCTGTCTCGGGATCGAAGCATTCGGCGACATGGCTAAACCAGACCTTGGCAAAATCGGTCAGTTCGGTCATGGTGCCGACGGTGGAGCGCGAGGTCTTGACCGTGTTGGTCTGTTCGATGGCGATCGACGGGCGGATATTCTCGACGCGGTCTACCTTGGGCTTGTCGAGGAGGTCAAGGAACTGGCGGGTATAGGCCGAGAAGGTCTCGACGTAGCGCCGCTGGCCCTCGGCGTGGAGGGTGTCGAAGACGAGCGAGGATTTGCCCGCGCCGCTCAGCCCGGTGACGACGATGTACTTGCCGAGCGGCAGATCGAGGTCGAAGCCCTTCAGGTTGTTCTGGCGGACGCCGCGGAGACGGATGGACTCGGGGGAAGACGGCACAGCCTGCAGTGAATGATGACAACGCAGCGGAATGCAAACCCGCGTGGACGCCAATCCCGGCCTGCTGACATAACGGTGTCAGGAGCCGGGCCCGTCAGCGTTTCGTCAGGTCGCGGAAGAGGTTCAGGTGGGCCTGAACCTGGTGCTCCGGCACGAAGTGCGACCGGGCATGCCGCCGGCTGTGGTCGGAGAAACGCTTGCGCAGGGCGGGCTCGCGGATGAGGTGGTCGAGCGCGCTGACGAACCCGGTTTGGTCGCGGTTGGAAATCAGGATTCCTGACCGGTCGGGCGCGAAGCATTCGCCGACGCCCACGACGTCATAGGCGACGGCGGGCACACCGTGGATCTGGGTCTCGATGAGGAAATTCGATAGCGACTCGGTCTGCGAGGTGAGGACGGCGAGGTCGGCGGCGTGGTAAAGGGGCGTGGGATTGGGCTGGTAGCCGAGGAATTTGACTCGGGCGCCGAGACCAAGGTCGTGCGCGAGGCGCTCGCATTTCTTCTGCGTAGGCCCCTCGCCGGCGAGCCAGAGCTGCCAGTCGAGGTAGCCGGGGAGCAGGGCGCAGATCTCGATGAGCTCGCGCTGGTTCTTGCCGGTACGGAACATGGCCACGTTGAGCAGCACGATCGTGCTGGGGTTGGCACCGTGGAAGCGGCGCAGGGCGACGTTGCGAGGCGCGGAGTCGTCGGTGAAGCGCAGGACGGGATTATGGATGACGGTGATCTTGGGCGACGGAATGTCGTGCTCGTCCGTCAGTACCCGTTTGGCGACGTGGCTGTTGGCCACGATATGACGGCAGAGGCGCAGCGAGCGTACAAAGAGGTAGGGGAGGGCCTTGCCCGTGCGCATGGTGCAGATGACGGCCGCGCGGGGGAGGCGGCGCTGGATGAAGCCGGCGTAGCAGTTCGCCATGCGGCCCATGCACAGCACGAGGTCCGGCAGGGCCTCCTCGACGGCCTTGAGGAGGCCAGGGGCGAACCAATCCAGACCGGTGTCGAAGGGCTGCAATGAACGAAAGGCATAAGGTTGCTGCTCGCCATCGGTTTCCAGCACCCCGCGAGGGCGAAAGGTCAGCAGCGTGACCTCATGCCCGGCCTTGGCGAAAGCTGTCGCCATGAAGAGGGAATGGCGCTCCGTGCCGCCGCTGCGAAGGTAGTCCTGGACGATGAGAATTTTCATTGCTCCGCCGGGGGGTGCGGCAAAAGTCAGCCCATCATTCAATGAACAACGCGTTCGTCAATCTGCTGCTGCGGTGGCTGGTTCTGGCCATCGGTGTCATGCTCAGCACGAAGCTGGTGCCGGGCATCAGTTGCGACAGCGGTGCGACGCTGGTGGTCGTGGTGCTGGTGCTGAGCTTTTTCAACGCCGTGCTGAAGCCGGTCCTGCTGCTCTTTTCCCTGCCGTTTATCATCCTTTCACTCGGGTTGGGCATCTGGATCGTCAACGCGGTCCTGTTCTACTGTGCCGGCCGGTTGGTGGACGGATTCCACGTGGCGGGCTTCGGATCGGCGCTGTTCGGTGCGTTGATCGTCAGCGTGACCAACATGGTGATGAGCCGGTTCTTGAAGCCGCTGCCAAAGCCACCCCCGTCGCCCCCCAGGCACGATGACGTGATCGATATCTGAGCCCGTCCAGTTTGCATTTGACCGGGCGGGGTGGCGTGGCGACTTTGGCGGCCCTCATCTCCCAACTATGTCCGAAGCAATCTACGATCTGGTGGTCATCGGCGGCGGTCCGGCCGGCTATGTCGGGGCGATCCGCGCCGGCCAGCTGGGCAAGAAAGTGGCCTGCATCGAAACGGAGCGGGCCGGCGGCACCTGCCTCAACTGGGGCTGCATCCCGACCAAGGCGCTGCTGAAGAGCGCCGAGCTCTACCGCACCCTCCAGAAGATCGACACGTACGGGCTGAGCGTGACGGGACTGGGCTTTGACTTCCCCAAGGTCGTCGAGCGTTCGCGCGGCGTCTCCAACCAGATGGCCAAGGGCGTCGAGTTTCTTTTCAAGAAGAACAAGGTGGATTACTTCACGGGCAAGGCCCAAGTGACCGTCCCCGGCATGGTCGAGATCACCGAGGGCGAGAACAAGGGAAAGTTCCTTCGCACGAAAAACATCCTGCTTTGCACGGGCCAGAAGCCGAAGGCACTACCCGGCCTGCCGGTCGACGGCCAGCGGGTGATGACCTCGCGCGAGGCGCTTGTCGCCAAGGCCCCCCCGAAGACGATGGCCATCATCGGCGCCGGCGCCATTGGCGTGGAGTTTGCCTATTTCTTCAACGCCTTCGGCACCAAGGTCACACTCATCGAGATGCTGCCGCAGGTGCTGCCCGTCGAGGACGAGGATGTGGCAAAGCTGCTCCAACGCAGCTTTGAGAAACAGGGCATCGCGGTGCACACCGGCACCAAGAGCGAGAACATCCGCGTGGGCGACAAGAGCGTGAAGCTCGACCTGGTGAAGGACGGAGCGAAGACAGAACTCGAGGTCGAGACCGTGCTTGTGGCCATCGGTATCACGTCGGCGCTGGAGGGACTCTTTTCGGCGAAGGTGAAGGTGGACACCGATCGCGGATTTGTGAAGGTCGGCCCCGATTATCAGACGAGTACGCCGGGCGTCTACGCCGCCGGCGACATTCAGGGTCCGCCGTGGCTGGCGCATGTCGCGTCGTTCCGCGCCATCCAGGCGGTCGAGGGCATGTTTGGCGTCACCAAGCCGAAGATGGTCGGCAATTTCCCGGGCTGTACCTACTGCCAGCCGCAGGTCGCCAGCATAGGCCTGACCGAGAAGCTGGCGAAAGAGAAGGGCCTGAACTACAAGGTGGGCAAATTCCCGTTCACGGCCGTCGGCAAGGCGGTTGCGGCGGGCGACACCGAGGGCTTCGTCAAGGTCATCGCCGATGCGAAGACCGGCGAGATCTATGGTGTACATATCATCGGCAACGAAGCCACAGAGCTGATCGCCGAATACGGCCTCGCCATGAATCTCGAGGCGACGGTCGACGAGGTGCACCATAACATGCACGCGCATCCGACCTTGTCCGAGGCGCTGGGCGAGGCCGCCCTGGCCACGCTCGGCCAGGCGATCCACATCTGAGCCGCGACAGCGCGGTCAGCCGGCAATCCGCTTGGCGGCGACCTGGGCCTTGAGACAGAGCTCAGCGGCCTTGAAGGCGTGGGCCTGAGACATGGCTTTCTCGGTGCGGTTGAGGCAGTCGAGGATGAGTTCACCGAAAAAGCGGAAGCCGACCTTGCCCTGCACCGGGATGTGCTGCTCGCCCAGGCCATCGACGAGGTAGACGTGGTTGCCGACCTTCTCGCGGCCGACATCGACGTACTTGCGGAGCTCGATGTAACCCTTCTCGCCGAGGATAAACGTGCGACCGTCGCCCCAGATGCTCAGGCCGTCGGGCGTGAACCAGTCGACGCGGATGTAATTGGTCGTCCCGTTGTTGCCGAGCAGGTTGGCCTCGCCGAAATCCTCGAAGGTCGGATGGTCCTGGTTGGCGTAGTTGGCGATAGCGGCGTGGGTGACCATGGCGTCGGTTGCGCCCGAGTAGGTGAGAAACTGTTCGAATTGGTGGCTGCCAATGTCGCAAAGGATGCCGCCGAACTTCTCCCGCTCGAAGAACCACGCCGGCCGGCCGGCCTTGCCGAGGCGGTGCGGGCCGAAACCGATGACCTGCAATACGCGGCCGATGGCGCCCTGCGCAACGAGATCGGTGGCGTGCATGGCGCACTCGTTGTGGATCCGCTCGCTGAAATAGACCGCGTATTTGCGGCCGGTCCTTGCCACGACCGCCTTGGCCTGGGCGAGCTGGTCGAGCGTCGTGAAAGGCGCCTTGTCAGTGAAGTAGTCCTTGCCCGCTTCCATGACGCGGCAGCCGAGGGGGCCGCGCTCGCTGGTAACGGCGGCGGAGGCGACGAGTTGCACGGCGAGGTCGGCGAGGATCTCGTCGAGGGATCGCGCGACATTGATGCCAGGGTACTTTTCCTGGAATGGGGCCACTTTCTTCGGGTCGGGATCGTAGACCCACTTGAGCTGGGCGCCGGCATCGCTGAGCGCGCTCGACATCCCGGTGATATGGCCGTGGTCGAGGTGGGCGGCGGCGAAGATGAACTCGCCCGGTTTCACGACCGGCGCAAGCTTGCCGCCCTGCGGGGCGTAATCCTGGCCGGACGCGGCGGTGGCGTGGGCGGTGGCTCGGGCGGGCAGGCCGGCGACGGCAGCCCCGGCGGCCAGGCATTGGAGGAAGTGGCGGCGATCGAGGGTGGACATGGGAATTCCTCTGTGGGTAGGGGTGTGGCGGCGGCTATTGTCGGTCTCTACCGCGCATTGCAGGCGAAGCCGAAGCTCCAATGATGCTAAGGCTGGTGCGAGCGCCGGGAGTCGAACCCGGATCGATGGCTTCGGAGGCCACAACACTATCCATTGTGCTACGCTCGCAAACAACAGCGGCCTAGCTTTTGGCCAGGCCGCGGAAATTCAAGCTGTTTGTGCTGGAGGAGGGGCTTTAGGCCCTCGGGCGCGTCACGGAACAAACGCCCGCTTTCGCGAAAGCGGGCTCAATGGACTACCTTGCCCGCGCCGGTAACCGGCTGGCCGATTGCCTTGAGGAGCTCCTTGAACCAAGGTTGCGTGATGTCGAAGGCCTTGCCGCCCTTGATGCGAGGGAATTCGATGGCGCGGAGCTCGTCGCCCCGCTCCTCGTCCTGGCCGATGAGTCCGGTGACGCCGGCCTTGGCGCATTCCACGGCCTTGAGCACGCAGGTGTCGATGAGCTTGAAGTCCTCATCGTTGGCCGGGGCCGAGCGGGCGAAGTAACCGCTCTTTTGCACGAGCACCTTCTCGGCGCCGATCATGGCGGCGAAACGCTCGCCGAACCACTTGCCGGGATTGATGGTGTCGAGGCGGACGTGGCCGAAGGCGTCGCGGTCGATCTTGGCGCCGCGGGCGGTCATCTCTTGGATGATGCTGTCGAGACCGGCGCCCTCGCTGACAAAGAGGTTCACGTTGCCTTGCTGGTCCATGATGGCGCGCAGGCGTTTCGCCTCGGCTTCGACGTCGAGGGCCAGCTCCGGCAGGTAGACGGCGTGCACCGCGTATTTTTCGCGGGCGAGGTTAAGGGCGGGCACCCACTCGTTTTTCGCCAGGCCCTGCTGGTAGACACGGGCGGTGGCGGCGGTGAGCCAGCCGCAGCTGCGGCCCATGACCTCGTGGACGATGAGCATGCGGCCGCTGG
>CAZZDB010000156.1:0-9637 GCA_964652485.1 uncultured Oleiharenicola sp. | reverse complement strand
CCTTGAGGCCCAGGCCGGTGATGGCGCGGACTTCCTTGATGGCGCCGATCTTGTTTGCGCCGGCCTCGAGTAGGACGACGGTGAACTCGGTCTTTTCCTCGGCAGCAGCGGCGGCGGGGCCGGCGGCGGCGACGGCAGGGCCGGCGGCAGCGGCGGCGGAAACGCCCCACTTGGTCTCGAGCTCTTTGACGAGCGCGGCGAGATCGAGGATCGGCTGGGCGGACAGCCATTCAATGACTTGGTCTTTGGTGATGTTGCTCATGGTATTTTCTCCTGAAGCGGATAGCGGTCTCGATGAGTGAAACGCGTTTAAGGGACGTATCCCCTAGCCTCTTCCTTGGATATTTTGCTTCCCCGGCTTGCGCCGGAAAATTGTGGTTGGTTAAATGGGGCGGGTTCAGGCGGCGGGAGCAGCGGGCTGCTCCTTCTTGATCTTGGCGTCGAGGACGCGGACGAAGGCGGCGCCCTGCATCGTGAGCATGCCGAGGAACATCGAGCGCAGTGCCTCGAAGGACGGCAACTCTGCGAGCTTGGCAATGTCGCCGGCAGTCAGGAGTTTCTTGTCGAGTACGCCGACCTTGACCTCGAGTTTCTGCTTTTCCTCGATGAATTTCTTCAGCGTCTTGGCGACACCGGCGGGGTTCTTGCCGCCGACCACCACGGCCGTCTGGCCCGTGAGGGACTTGTCCAGGTCGGGCAGGCCGAAGGCCTTGGCGGCGACGCGGAATGAGCTGTTCTTGACGACATGGAACTCCGCCTTCTCGGGTGCGAGCCGCTTGCGCAGCTCGGCCGCATCGGCAACCGTCAGTTTCGTGAAGTTGGTGAGGATGACGTAGTCGGACTTCTTCAGATGCCCGGTGACCTCGTCGATCAGGTATTTCTTTTCTGCTCTCATGTGAGTGGGTCCGGGTTAAAATTTGTTGAACTCGGTGGTCGCGAGCTTCACGCCCGGGCTCATCGAGGACGAAAGCGTGACGCTCTTGATGTAGTGGCCCTTGAACGCGGCCGGCTTGGCCTTGCCCACGGCCTCAAGGACTGCGGAGACGTTCTCGGTGATCTGCTCGGCGGTGAACGAACGCTTGCCGACGCCAACGCCGATGTTGGCGGTCTTGTCGACCTTGAACTCGACGCGGCCGGCCTTCACGGCCTTGATGCCCGCCACGATGTCGTCGGTGACGGTGCCGGACTTTGGGTTGGGCATGAGGCCCTTGGGGCCGAGGACGCGCGCGAGCGTGCGGACCTGCTTCATGGCCTCGGTGGTCGCGATCGCGACGTCGAAGTCGAGCCAGCCTTCGTTGATCTTGGCCATCACGTCGGCGAGGCCGGCGGTGTCGGCGCCCGCCGCGAGGGCCTTGGCGGGATCGTCGGTGAAGACGAGCACGCGAACCTTCTTGCCGGAACCGTTGGGCAGCGGCGTGGTGCCGCGCACCATCTGGTCGCCCTGAGCCGGATCAACGCCGAGGCGGAAGGACAGCTCGACGGTCTCGTCGAACTTGGCCTTGGGAAATTTGGCGAGGATCTCGACCGCATCCTTGAGCGGGTATTCCTTCGCGAGGTCAGCGGCCGTGGCGGCGCTGCGGTATCTTTTGCTGTGTTTGACGGGCATGTATGACTCCTTGCGGTGCGAACGTCCGTGAGGACTCCCGCGGTGAGTTTATGGTTGGGTGAAAATCAGTCGACGACTTCGATGCCCATGTTGCGGGCGGTGCCGGCGATCATGCGGATCGCGGCCTCCTCGCTGTTGGCGTTGAGGTCGGCCTTCTTGATCTTGATGATCTCGAGGATCTGTTTCTTCGTGACCTTGCCGACCTTGTCCATGTTGGGCTTGGCCGAGCCGGTGGCGATGCCGGCGGCCTTCTTGAGGAGCACGGACGCCGGGGGCGACTTGAGGATGAAGGTGAAGGACTTGTCGGTGTAGACCGTGATGACGACCGGAATGATCATGCCATTCTGGTCCTTGGTCTTCGCATTGAATTCCTTGCAGAAGCCCATGATGTTGACGCCTTGGGCGCCGAGGGCGGGGCCGACGGGGGGCGCCGGATTGGCGGCACCGGCGGGAAGCTGAAGGCGGACGTAGCCTTGAATCTTTTTGGCCATGGTAGTTTTTGGTAAGGGAGGACTGGTTGGTGATGGGCGGCTGGATCAGCTTTCAGAGGCGCGCTGGACCTGCCAGTATTCGAGTTCGACGGGCGTAAACCGACCGAAAATGGAGACGGAAATCTTGAGCTTGCCGCGCGCGGGGTCGACCTCGTCGACGCGGCCGGTGAGGTTGGCGAAGGCGCCGTCGGTGATCTTGACCTCCTCGCCGACCTCGAAGGTGACCTTCGGCACTTCCTTGCCCGAGGCGGCCTCGACGCGGGCCTTGATCTCATCGATCTCGGTCTGGCGCAGCGGCGCGGGTTTGTCGCCGCCCACGAAGCCGATGACGCCGGCCGCATCCTTCACGAAATAGAACGGCTTGATGACGACCTGCTTTTCCGCGTCGTAGAGGGACATGTTGATGAACACGTACCCCGGGTAGAGCTTGCGGACCTTGGTGGACTTCTTGCCGCCCTTGACCTCGGAGACAACCTCGGTCGGCAGGAGCACCTCGAAGATGTGGTCGTCGAGTTCCTCGGCCTTCTTGAACTTCTCAATGTAGTTTTTCACCTTGTTCTCCTGGCCGGAGAGGGTGTGGAGGGCAAACCACTGGGCGCTGGTCGGCGTGGAAGTCTGGGCTGTCATCGGACTAAAGGGGTTAGCGGCTGATGAGCTCGGTGACGGCGTCGACCACGTTGTAGAGGGCGAAGTCGCTGATGCTGGTGAACAGGCCGAGCAGGAGGCAGGCGACGATCACGACGATCGTCGAGTCCTTGAGCTCGGTGCGGGTCGGCCAGCTGGCTTTCTGCAGCTCGGTGACGAGCTCGCCGAAGAAAATGCGGGCGCTGCGGAAGGGATTGGCCATATGATGAATTGGGCGAAAGTGGCAGGGGCGGAGGGAATCGAACCCCCAACCAACGGTTTTGGAGACCGCTACTCTACCAATTGAGCTACACCCCTGTGATAATATTTCTTTTAGACGACACAGCCGGGACCCCGCAAGGGAGTCCCGGCAGCGCCGGACGTAAGAGGTTAAGGACGCTTATTCGACGATCTCGGTGACCCGACCGGCACCGATGGTGCGGCCGCCTTCACGAATGGCGAACTTCTGCGTTTTTTCCATGGCGATCGGCACGATCAGCTCGATGTCTACGGCGATGTTATCACCGGGCATGATCATCTCGACACCCTTGGGCAGGTTGACGACACCGGTTACATCCGTGGTGCGGAAGTAGAACTGGGGACGGTAACCGTTGAAGAACGGCGTGTGGCGGCCACCCTCGTCCTTGGAGAGAACGTAGATCTCGGCCTTGGCCTTCTTGTGCGGAGTGATGGACTTCGGGGCGGCGATGACCTGGCCGCGCTCAATGCCATCCTTTTCGATGCCGCGGAGGAGAATGCCGACGTTGTCGCCCGCCTGACCGTAGTCGAGCAGCTTGCGGAACATCTCGATGCCCGTAACGACCGTCGTCGTCGTGTCCTTTAGGCCGACGATCTCAACGGTGTCATTGAGCTTGCACTTGCCGCGCTCGATACGCCCGGTGGCGACGGTGCCGCGACCGGTGATGGAGAACACATCCTCGACCGACATCAAGAATGGCTTGTCGATCTCGCGGACGGGCTCGGCGATCTCGGAATCGATGGCTTCCATCAGTTCCTGGATGGCCTTCTCGCCCTCCGGCTTGCCCTCGAGGGCGGCGGTGGCGGAGCCACGGATGATCTTGGCATTCTTGCCGTCGAATTGATACTTGGTCAGGAGATCGCGGATCTCCTCTTCGACGAGGTCAAGGAGTTCCTTGTCGTCGATGAGGTCGACCTTATTGAGGAACACCACCAGCTTCGGCACACCGACCTGGCGGGCAAGCAGCACGTGCTCACGCGTCTGCGGCATCGGGCCGTCGGCAGCGGACACGACGAGGATGGCACCGTCCATCTGGGCAGCGCCAGTGATCATGTTCTTGACGAAGTCGGCGTGGCCGGGGCAGTCGACGTGCGCATAGTGGCGCTTGTCCGACTCATACTCCACGTGGGCGACCGAGATCGTGACGATCTTGGAGGCGTCACGCACCGTGCCGCCCTTGGCGATGTCCGCGTAGGACTTGACCTCGGCGAGGCCCTTGCGGGCCTGGACGGCGAGAATCGCGGTCGTCAGCGTGGTCTTGCCGTGATCGACGTGGCCGATCGTGCCGACGTTGACGTGCGGCTTTTTGCGTTCGAATGTTCCTTTAGCCATGTGGAGCTGGAGTAGGTTGTTGGTGGTTGAAGTGGTTGATCTTGATTAACGTCGGAGATCACCGACGTTGGCCTGGAGCCCAGAACCGGATTCGAACCGGCGACCTCGTCCTTACCAAGAACGTGCTCTGCCAACTGAGCTATCTGGGCAGACCAAGGCACAGACCAAAATAGAAAAGAACGGCCAGAGAATAGCCCGTAAAATTGGCCGTCAACTAGATTCTTGCAAATTCCCCAAAAATCCTACGGCCCGACCAAAACGCGATAGCGTCCGGGGTCCAAGCGTTCGCCCAGTCGAAATGTTTTTACAAGGTACGAACGGAAGAAGGTATCCACCTTTTCGTCCATTTCGTCCCCTTCTGATCCAACTAATCTTATCGGGTCACCCACAATACCCGCGCTGCTCACGGCCACCAGATACTCGATGGGTGCAAAGTCAATGCGCGGCACTTCTAGTCCTTTAAGTGACTGTGCAATAATAGTTTTACCATCAGTCAACGCCCTGACTTCCAAGAAACTACTTCGAGCCTCCAAGGCAGGAGGCGGGGTGTCTACCTGACCCATCCCGGCAAAGGGTGCCTCATTACCCTGTACGAGCACGTCGACCAGCCGCTCTGGCGCGATAGCCGCCTCCACTCCGTAAGCCTTGATGCCTTGTTCGCCAAAATCGAGCTTGGGCTGAAAACTGCCGAAAATCTCTCCCGGCTGCCGGCGCAGGCTCTCGCGCAACGGTCGTTGGCCGAAATTCCACTCGGTCGGGAAAAACAGTGGCTTCGGGTCGAACAGCTCCGCCTGCTCCCGCAGGACCTGGTCTGTGGCCCCAGTCCCCACCCCGATGAGTTGCACGAACGGTTGCCGATCAGCCTCGGCCGCCACCATCGGACGACGCTGCGTCCGGCTCCAGACCCACCAGACGATCGTCACGGCCAGGGCAAAGCCCAGCCCGAACCAAACGCGCCTCTTCACTTGGATGTTCCCGATACGCATCCGGCACGTCCCTATCTGGCCGCCCCATCCTTGGCCGGCGGCTCCGCCGCCAGCAGCACATTGGCAAACCCGACCGACCGGGCCATTGCGATCAGGTCAAGTGCATCCTGCAGCGATACCTGCCGGTCGGCGCGTACCAGCATTACCGCGCGGGGATGTTTGCGCACGTAATCCGCCATTTGCTTCCGCAAATCCACCAGTGAATACATGCCTCCCTCGAACAGGATGACATTCTCCCGCCGATAGCTCACTACGACGGAGGCAGCGCCCGTGCTCTGCGGCGTCACGCCACCCCGCGGAAGCTCCAGGCCGCCACCCTGGTCGCTCACACCGACGGGCAGGCCCGGGGCGAGCACGAATCGCGAGCCTAGCAGACTGAAAAAGAGCACGATCACCGCCGCGTTCACCCATGCCACAAAGTCGAGGTCGCGCGGCGGCGGACTCAACCGGGATTCGAGTTCGAGCGGTCGGGTGATCATTTCTTCTCCCCGTTGCCGTTCCGGTAATCGCGAAGCAGGTACCGCATTAGTTCGCTGGCCGCCCACTCCATGTCCTGCACGAGCGCGCGCACACGGGCCGCGAGAAAATGCCGCGCGAGATGGGCGGGGATCGCCACCGCCAGCCCGGCCGCCGCCGTCAGCAGTGCCTCCCACATGCCGCCGGCCAGCACCGCCGGCGTCGCGTAGTTGCCGCCTTGGTTGAACTGCCAGAAGGTCCGGATCATCCCGAGCAGGGTCCCGAGCAAACCGAACAACGGCGCAATCTGGGCGATGGCCGCCAGGGCGCTGATGCGCCGCTCGAGCACGGGAATCTCCACCAGCGCCGCCTCCTGCACGGCAAAGCGCATCGCTTGCTCGTCGTCCGCGGCGTGCCGCAGGCCCGCTTTCACCACCTTCGCCACCGGTCCGGGCGTCTCCTCGCACACGGTGAGCGCCTCCATCAGCCGGTTCTTTTGCAGAAGGTTCTGGATGCCGTTGAGGAACTCCGTCGAGCGGATCTGCCCGCGGTGCAGGAACAACGCGCGTTCGATGAAGATCACCACCGCGGTGAGCCCGAGCAGCAGCAGCAGCCACATCACAGGGCCACCCTTAGCGAAGATACTGTAGCTGAAAGCGGTCATGGAATTGCGCGCATCATGCGCCGCGCGCCCCGGGCGTAAATGCCAAAGGTCATGGCTTCGCCCCCCCCGGCGGGCGGAACCGCGCCAGCTTCGCCTGTGCCTGCGCGATCCCGTAGAGTTTGCTGTCCACGATCAATTGGTAGGCCCGTTGCGCCTCGTCGAGCCGGCCGCCGTCCTCGTGAATCTGCCCCAGTTCCAGCAGCGCCTTGGAAATCCACCACCGGCCCTTCGGGCCCAGCTTGGCCGCTTGCGCCGGGTCGAGCAGGAAGTCATTCACCACCGACCAGAAGACGGTCTGGGCCTTCGCGGGCTGCGCGCGATTGACCAGCGCGTAGCCCCACTTGAAGCCCGCCTCCGCCCGCAAGTCCACCGGCGCCGCCGGCAAGTCGCGCAACCGTTCGAAGATCGCCGCGGCGCTCTCGTAGTTCGTCACGCTGTTCGCGCCCTGCGCAAAGAGGCTGTCCGCCAGGGCCAGCTCCGCGAGCAGCTCGTCGGGATGGCTGGGATAATTGTTGACCAGATACTCGTAGTTTTGCCGCGCGGTCGAAAAATCGTTCATCTTCCGCATCAGGTCGCCCTGCTTCAGCAGGGCATAGAACACCAGTTCATTCCCCGGGTAGTTCTTGATCAGGCGGTCCAGCAGCCGGTACGCCTCCTGCAGCTGCCGGTCAAGCCCCTGCCGCTCCAGGTTCAACGCCGCATCATAAAGCGCCAGTGGCGCGTATTCGCTGCGCTTGTAGTTCTCGTTGTCGACAAAGCTGACCAGCACGCCCAGCGCCCCCGCCATGTCGCCCCGTTGGGTCGTCAGGTAGCCGGCCTGCACGAGGTAGGAATACTGGGCCGCCGCCGTCACGCGGTAGTCCGCGCGCAATTTTTCCAAAACCGCGACCCCCTCCTTGTCGCGGTTGAGCGCGAGCAGGGCTTGCGCCTTGAGCAGCTGAGCCATGCTTGTCACGTCCGTGCGCAATGCCGGTTCCAGCTGCCCGCCCTGCTGCAACAGCGACAGCAGGTCATCCGCCTGTTGCCGCGTCGGTTCATACTCCCCGTTGTCGAAGGACAGCTTTGCCCGCAACCACAGCAGCCGGATCCGCAGATCCTCCGGCACGCCCTGCGCGTCGCCCGCGAGCAGCCGGTTGACGCGCGCCGAAGCCGCCGGCGCCTGGCCGCGCACCTGCATCTCCTTGACCAGGTTCCATTCCGCCTGCCAGCGGTTCAGCGGATCGAACCCCGGATTTCCGGCCGCCTCGTCGAGCTGCTTCGCCGCCGACTCCAGCTGCTCCGCGCGGATGTCGGAAAGCACCCGCTGGAAGATGAGCACGCCCGCCGGCACCACCGCCGGCGACTCGTGCAGGGCCGCATCGTAGGCGTTCGCGGCATTCTTGTAGTCCTCCGCCCGAAAAAAGGCCTCGGCCAGCAGCACGCCCAGTTCCGCGCGCTCGCGGCCCGGGCTGATAGCTTCACGCAATTGCCCGATCACCTCGGCCGCCCTCCGGGGGCGCTTCAGGTCCCACGCCACCGCCAGCTGCACCCCCAAGGCCGCCGCCTTCAGGCTCGAACCGGGATAGCGATCGATCAGGGCGTGCGCGTCCTCCTCCGCGTGCGCGTAGTCCTTGTCGGCGAGCGCCGTCTGGGCCCGCGCCAGCAGGAGATCCTCGATGATCCGGGGCTGGACCCGGGCGGTGATCAGCTCCGTCAGGTCGCGCCGCAATTGCTCGTGTTCCGCCGGCGACCTCGCGCCACGGGTCAGCAGCTGCAGCGCTTGCCGCTGCGTTTCCGGTTTCTGCCCGTCGCGCAGCAACTGCCTGAAGGCTTGCCGGCCGGCCACGCTGCGCTCGCCGGCGATCAGGCCCAACATCAGGTTCAGCTGGTCCGCAGCCTCGCGTTCCGTGGGCGGGAGAACCGAAAGCTGACGCTGCAACAGCGCCTGCGCCTCCACCGCGCGGCCGAGTCCCGCCAGGGCCGCAGCGTAGGTGCGCACCGCCGCGTAGCCGGTGCGTGTCCCCTGAAACCGCTCCATGTTGCCGCGGATCGCCGCCAGCTCCGGCTCGCCGACGACACCCACCCGCAGGCGCGCCTGCTCCTGTCCGATGAGAAAATTGATCCGCTGCAGCTCCGAAACCGCCGCCGCCGCCGCCTGTTCAAAGGCCGCATTGCGCCGGTTCGTATCGTTCTCCGCATCGGCCATAAGACCCTGTAGATAATACCACCAGCCCTTGTCCACCGCAGGCAGATCCTCCACCTTGCTCGCGGCGAGAGCAGCCTTGGCCTGCAGGATGCGATGGGCGTTCGCCGCAATCAGACCGGCTCGCAGATGATACGCCGCGTTGCGCGGCCCCTCGTAGGCCTGGAGGACCTTCTCCGCCTCGACCGGCTCGCCCGCATCGAGCAGCGCCGTGACCAAGGACAGCGTCACGCGCTGCCGCGTTTCAATCGGCACGGCGGTCTCGCGCAGAATACCCCGGAAGATTTCCGCGGCCGTGGCCGGAAACCCCGACTGCAATGCCCCGTTACCCCGGCCCTCGGCCACGATCCAGCTGCCGGGCACGGTCGCCGCCGTCGCGCGTTCCTCGAGCAGCGGACTGGGGCCCGCCACCTGCGCCCCGAGGCGCGCGGCCAGCAGTAGAAGGGGAAGCAGGATGATCCGCGCTAACTTCGTCATGGACCGCGGCATCGTGCAGCTACCAACGCCGGGTGGCAAGCGCCGGCTTGCCCGCCCGCCGGTTGAAAATTGCCCGCGCCGTGTAACCGGAAAATCCTCGCGCCGGCTTCCCGCGGGCGGCAAGCTGCGGTCAGTTTAGACCAACCCACCACCACCTATGAGTGCTGTCCTGATCGTCCTCGGAGTCCTGCTCCTCGTCGCCATCGTCCTCGGCCTGTGGGTCGCGGGCATTTACAACTCCCTCGTCACCCTCCGCAACCGCTTCAAGAATGCCTTTGCCCAGATCGATGTGCAGTTGAAGCGCCGCTATGATCTCATCCCCAACCTCGTCGAGGTCGCCAAGGGCTACATGAAGCATGAGAGCACCACGCTCGAGAATGTCATCAAGGCCCGGAACGTCGCCTACGCCGCCTCCCAGACCGCCGCCGCCAACCCGGCAGACGCCGGCGCGGTCAAGAACCTCCTCGGCGCCGAGGCCGGCCTCGCCGGCGCCATGTCACGCCTCATGGTCGTCTCCGAGCAATACCCCGACCTCAAGGCCAACCAGAACATGATGCAGC
>CAZZDB010000155.1:0-9759 GCA_964652485.1 uncultured Oleiharenicola sp. | reverse complement strand
CTGCGGCAGCGTCGACGACGGCAAGTCCACGCTCATCGGCCGCCTGCTCTACGATTCAAAGTCGCTCATGGAGGACCAGATCGAGGCGCTGGAACGCTCAGCCGACATCACCGGCGGCGGCCAGATCAACCTCGCCAACCTCACCGACGGGCTCCGGGCCGAGCGCGAGCAGGGCATCACCATCGACGTCGCCTACCGTTACTTCGCGACGCCGCGACGCAAGTTCATCATCGCCGATACCCCGGGGCACGTCCAATACACGCGTAACATGGTGACCGGCGCCTCGTCCGCCAACCTTTCCATCGTGCTGGTCGATGCGCGCACCGGGGTCATCGAACAAAGCCGCCGCCATACCGCGCTCGCCTCGCTCCTGCGCATCCCGCATCTCGTCGTCGCCGTCAACAAGATGGACCTCGTCGGGTGGAGCGAGCAGCGCTTCCTCGAGATTCGCGCCCAGTTCGAGGAGTTCCTGCCACGCCTCGACATCAAGGACGTCAAGTTCATCCCACTCAGCGCGCTCAACGGCGACAACGTCGTCGATCCCTCGCCGCACACGCCGTGGTACGCTGGCCCGACGCTGCTCGGCCACCTCGAGACAGTGCACATCGCCAGCGACTGGAACCTCAGCGGTTTCCGCCTGCCCGTGCAATGGGTCAACCGCCCGAATAATCCCACGGATCCCGCGCTGCACGACTTCCGCGGCTTCAGTGGCCAGATCGCCGGTGGCATCGTGCGCCCCGGCCAGAAGATCATCGCGCTGCCCGCCGGCATCGTGACGACCGTGAAACAGATCTGGACCTACGACGGCCCCGTGCCGGAGGCGTTTTGCCCGCAGTCGGTCACCCTCGTGCTGGAGCATGACATCGACATCAGCCGCGGCAGCATGCTCATCGGCACCGACCACCTGCCGGGCGCGAGCACTGACCTGCAGGCCGAGATTTGCTGGATGCACCCGCGCCCGCTTCAGGCGGGAAAGAAATATTTCCTCAAACACACCACGCAGACCGTGCAGGTGATGGTCACCGAACTGGTCAACAAGCTGAACGTGGCCACCCTTGAGACCGAGCCCGAGCCGGCCGAGCTGGCGATAAACGACCTCGGCGAGGTCCGCCTGCGCGCGGCCAAGCCCCTTGTGTTCGACAGCTACGCCGTCAACCGGCTCACCGGCTCATTCATCCTGATCGAACAGGGCACCAACGCCACCGTCGCGGCCGGCATGCTGCTGCCACCACGCGAGCTTGTGAAACCAGAGTCCGGCGACTACGCTATCTGACCGACCATGAAGATCTCCGTCAAAGTCGACTATGCCTGCCGGGTGATGGCGGAGCTGGCACGCCTGCATGACACCGGCGCCCTGGCGCAAATCGAGCATCTCGCCCGTACGGAGGCCGTGCCCGCGAATTTTCTCGCGCAAATCCTCGGCAAGCTGCGCACGCACGGCCTCATCATCAGCCGCCGGGGCAACCAAGGCGGCTTCACGCTCGCGCGTCCGCCCGAGGACATTTCGCTTTACGATATCCTTGAGGCCGTCGAGGGCGGTTGCCTGCACCTGAGCGGAAACTTCCAGGGCCGCAGCGGCCGCCGGCTCAAGCAGGTCTGGGGTGAGATCAGCGCGGCTCTCGCCGCCAAGACCAAGAGCTACACCCTCGACCAGCTGGCGTCCAAGAACCCGACCGAGATGTATTACATCTGAGCGTGGTTTCCCGCGGGCCGCTTCTGGCCGAGGATCCATTGCAGCACGCCGCCAAGACGCGCGGCCCAGGCCGCCTCCGTGTGCTCGGCGCCGGCCACCTCGTGATAAACCAAGTCCGCGTCCAACCGCCAGCCCTTCGCCACGAGCGTGTCGCGCAGCAGCCGGATTGCCTCCCAGCCGGGTTCGGCGGTGCCCATGTCGAGCCACAGGCGGACCGGCGGCTTCCGACGCAGGCGGGCGAATTCGTGGATCACCCTCCGGTCGTCCCACCAGACCGAGGGCGACAACGCGGCAACCTGGCCGAACACCCGCGGGTGCCACAGGGCGAAATACAACGAGACGAGTCCCCCCATCGACGAGCCGACCAGCGCGGTGTGCCGCGCGCCGGGCAGCGTGAGGTAATGCGCATCGATGAACGGTTTGACCTCGTGAACGAAGAAGCGTGCGTAGCGTTTCGCGTCGCCGGTGCTCCGGCACTTCTCGCCGTTCCACCCGGAATACTCCGCCGGCGTCGGCGCGTATTCGTTCATCCGGTCGAAACCGGTGTTGGCGACACCGACCATGACGGGCGCGGCGATCTGGTGCGCGCGGATGAGCTCGGTGGCGCGTTCGCCGGCGTGCCAGGCGTTGCCCAGGAACGCCGTCCGCGGATCGAAGATGTTCTGTCCATCCTGGAAATAGACCACCGGATGGCGCCGCCGCATCAGGCCGTAGCCCGGCGGCAGCCACACGACCAGATCGCGATGGTTCCGCAGCCCTCGCGAATAAAACCGGCGGTGCTGGCGGAGGGTGGCGGCGCTGGTTTTTGGGCGGGGCATGGACGGGATGGTCTAGCCTCGGGTGTTCCGCCCGGAAACTCTTAAATGCGCCCGGGCGCGTTTCCGCTCCACTTTTTCCCGAGGCTGGGCATGCTGCCCCCATGAAAAAGATCGGCCTGCTCCACGGCAAGGAACGCTCCTTTCCTGCGGCGCTCATCGCCCGCATCAACGAAATGAATGAGCCCGGCATCACCGCCGAGGAAGTGCTCATCAACCAGGTCACGCAGGGCGACCCCACCCCGTATGCCGTCATTCTCGATCGCATCTCGCAGGACGTGCCGTTCTACCGCGCCTACCTCAAGAACGCCGTGCTCAACGGCACGGCCGTCGTCAACAACCCGTTCTGGTGGTCCGCCGACGAGAAATTCTTCAACAACTGCCTCGCGACCAAACTCGGCGTGGCTGTGCCGAAGACCGTCATTTTGCCCTCCAAGGACACGCCGGCCGACTGCTCGGCGGAGTCGTTCAGCAACCTGGCCTACCCGCTCGATTGGGACGGCATCTTCGGCTACATCGGCTGGCCCGCCTATTTCAAGCCACACTCCGGCGGCGGCTGGAAGAATGTCTACAAGGTCCGCAACCGCGACGAGTTCTTCAAGGCCTACGGCGAGACCGGCCAGCTCGTGATGCTCCTGCAATCCGAGGTGGTGTTCGACGACTACTACCGCTGCTACTGCATCGGCGGCACCGACGTCCGCATCATGCAGTATGAGCCGCGCAACCCGCACCATCTCCGCTACGTCGTCGACCGGCCGCCCGGCTCACCCGAGTTGCTAGCGCGCATCGAGCGCGACGTGCTCACGCTCAACCACGCGCTTGGCTACGAGTTCAACACCGTCGAGTTCGGCGTCAGCGGCGGAGTACCTTACGCAATTGACTTCTGCAACCCGGCGCCCGACGCCGACCTGAAGTCCGTCGGCGAAGAAAACTTCAAGTGGGTTGTCGAGGCTGCGGCGAAAATGCTCGTCCGCAAGGCCCGGGCGCACATCCCCGGCCAGAACAACACTGTGTGGGGCGGCTACGTGCAGGGCGCCGCGCCGACCGGCCAGCCGGCCGGCAAGAAATAGCCCGCCATGGCCGCCGCGCGCAAAAAACCCAAGTTCACCCTCGGTATTGAGGAGGAATTCCAGATCGTCGATCCGGTCACGCGCGAGCTGAAGTCCCACATCGAGGAGATCATCGAGGGCGGCAAAATCATCCTCAAGGAGCGCGTCCGGCCCGAGCTGCACCAGTCGGTCGTGGAGGTCGGCACCGACATCTGCGAGGACATCGCCGCCGCCCGCCGATCCGTCACCGGCCTGCGTCGCGACCTCGCCGGGCTGGCCGTGAAGGCCAATCTCCGCATCGCCGCCGCCGGCACGCATCCGTTTTCGCACTGGATCGACCAGAAGATTTCACCGGGCGAGCGCTATCAGGGCGTGTTGAACGACCTCCAGCAGGTCGCGCGCGCCAACCTCATCTTCGGCCTGCACGTCCACGTCGGCATGCCCGACCGCGAGACCGCCATCCAGCTGCAGAACACCGCGCGGTATTTCCTGCCGCACATCTTCGCCCTGTCGACCAACTCGCCCTTCTGGGTCGGGCGCAACACCGGCTTCGCCTCCTACCGCCTGCAGGTTTTCCAGCGTTTCCCGCGCACCGGCATCCCCGATCTCTTCGATTCCGTGGAGGAGTTCGACGGCTACGTCAACCTCCTCATCAAGACCGGGTGCATCGACAACGCCAAGAAGATCTGGTGGGACATCCGCCTCCATCCGCTCTTCCACACACTCGAGTTCCGCGTCTGCGACATCCCCATGCGCGTCGACGAGACCATCTGCCTCGCCGCCCTCATGCAGGCGGTCATCGCCAAGCTCTACCAGCTGCACCGGCAGAACATGGGCTTTCGCACCTACCGCGCCCGCCTCATCAACGAAAACCGCTGGCGCGCCTCCCGTTATGGCATCAATGGCAAGATGATCGATTTTGGAAAATCCGAGGAGGTGCCCACGCGCGACCTGATCGCCGAGTTGCTTGAATTCATTGATGACGTGGTGGATGAGCTCGGCTCGCGCGCCGAGGTGAACTACGTCCAGCAGATTCTCGCCCAAGGCACCGGTGCCGACCGGCAGGTTGAGGTTTACAACCGCACTAAAGACCTCAAAGCCGTCGTCGATTACATCATCTCCGAAACCCACCACGGCCTTGATTTCTGACGCTCCCTCTTCCTCCTCACCCTCCGGCCCCCTTCCGGCTCCCAGCCCTTCGCTTCCCGCTCCGCGCTCCATCATGCCCCACGCCGCCTCGCTGCCCGCCCAGTTCGATCCCGCGCTGGCCAAGGGCGCGGCCAATGCGATCCACGTCTGCCTGAAGCTGCTGCCCAACGAGCGCATGACGCTCATCACCGACCTGGCCAGCGCCGAGATCGCAGCCGCGCTCGTCGCGGAGATCAATAAGACCGGTGCCGCCTACCGCGTCTTTGTCCTGGAGGAATACGGCCCGCGGCCGCATCACGACATGCCCCGCGCCGTGCTCGACGACCTTGCGCAATCCCAAGTCAGCATCTACGCCTGCCTCACCCAGACTGGGGAGCTCCGCACCCGCATGCAGATGATGGACGTCATCAACCCGCGCCACATCCGCCACGGGCACATGGTCAATATCAACAAACAGATCATGGTCGAGGGCATGTGCGCGGACTTCCTCGAGGTCGACCGCCTCTCGCAGAAGCTCATCGAGAAATGCCGCCGCGCGCGGCGCGTCACCTGCCAGACCGCCGCCGGTACCGACTACACCGCCGAACTCTCGCCGGATTTGAAGTGGGTCAAGACCTCCGGTCTCATCGTCCCGGAGAAATGGGGCAACCTGCCCGGCGGCGAGATTTTCACCTCCCCCTTCAACTCCAATGGCCGCTTCGTGGTCGATGGCGTCGTGGGCGACTACCTCTGCCAGAAATACGGCGACATCGGCGCCACGCCGCTGACCATCGACATCAAGGACAACCGCGTCGCCGGCCTCGCGTGCGCGAACAAGGAGCTCCTTGATGAGTTCGACCGGTATTGCCATACGGACGAGAACTCCAACCGCGTCGGCGAGTTCGCCATCGGCACCAACCTCGCCTGCACGCACATCATCGGCCACATCCTGCAGGACGAGAAACTCCCCGGTATCCATATCGCCTTCGGCCATCCCTATTCCGAGCACACCGGCCAGCCTTGGAAGAGCACGACCCACATCGATTGCGTCGGCCGTTTCTTCGACATCTGGCTCGACGACGAGCAGATCATGGCGCAGGGAAAGTTTTTGCTTTAAGGTTGCTGATTTTCGTTGTCCCCAACCCCTGGTCGAAGGCGATATCAAAGGTCTTGTGGCCTCCTCCCCGCCGACTCTCGTTCAACCCACCCCGGCGGCGATACAGCATTTGCCCTCCTTGGATGGCTGGCGGGCCGTCAGCATTGCCCTGGTGCTCGGGGCTCATTCCACCCGCACGGTCGGTTTTCCTCTCGCGCTGAACCCTTTGTTCCAGTGGGTCTTTGATGCGGGCCTGGGCGTTCGCACTTTCTTCGTGATTAGCGGGTTTCTCATCACCTGGTTGATGTTGGTCGAACATGATCGGACGGGCGGTGTTAGTTTGTCGCGTTTTTATGCGCGCCGGAGCCTGCGTATCCTGCCCGTATATTGTACCTTTCTTTGTGTGCTTGTCGGCTTGCAGGTCTTTTCCATCTACCGGCAAACGCCCGGCAACTGGATTGGAAATGCTACTTTCACGACCAACTTCATTCCCACCGCTACCTGGACGAGCAGCCATTTGTGGTCGCTGGCGGTGGAGGAACAATTCTATTTCATTTGGCCGGGGGTGTTTGTGGCTCTCGGCTTAGCCGTCAATTTACGCCTTGTTCCGTGGATTCTGGCGGCGCCCATTGTTCTGGCGCCAATCAGCCGGGTTGTTTCCTACTTGGAAATAGCGCCGGCTATTGTCCGTCCGCTTTTTTCGGCCAATTCGTTCTTCAATTTTTTCGACTCACTCGCGATTGGTTGCGCTTGTGCCTTTTTGTTTTCCCGGCGGCCCGGCGCGTTCCGCGACTGGCTGAGCCCAAGACGAGGTCGGGTGGCCCTTCTTGCGCTGGCCCTCATCTTTGTGCCTCATGCCCTGCGGCGCGGGCTTATGCTGGGCGCCATCACTGTTCCATTGGGTCCGACTCTTCAAGCATGCGGCATGGCTTTGCTCTTGATGCAAAGCCTGGTTTTGCCGAGCGGCTCCTATTATCGCCTGCTTGACCAACCATTGCTTCGTCAGGTGGGCCTGCTTTCCTATTCAATCTATATCTGGCAGCAAATCTTCTGTTCGAACCCAACGGAGTTCGGCCTCGGTCGCGTCTGGTGGCTGTCGTTTCCCGGTTGGCTGATTCCCGTCATCTTGGTGGCAATCGTCTCCTATTATGGGCTGGAACGGCCCCTGTTCCGGCTTCGAGCCCGTTTCCGAAGTGAACGACCGGGTCCGTCGTAACCCGCGCCGACGGCCAGATACCGGCCTTCCCCGCCGGTCTGCCGTACCCGCAACCGACCGCGCCATTCATTCCGTCTTTAGCCGTGCCTACTAGAGTATTTTGTGACTAAACGGATCATCTCGTGATTCCCTCTCTCCGCCAGCGCTACAATGCCGCGTTTACTGCGCAACGCTACGCGGCGTTAACTGCGGAGCTGAACCGGGCGGTGTATTGGCCCGTGGATTTCCGGGTCGCCGAGTCGCCGTTGTTCCTTGACGACCACACCACTCGCGAATTGATCCGCGCCTCCGATGACATCGTCCGCCAGCTCGCCACCCCGGGATTCCGGAAGCACGCGAAGACGGCCATCCCCGCCGGCTTGGAAGTGCCGAGGGAAACCGAATGGCCACACTTCCTCGCGGTCGATTTCGCGCTGTGCCACGACGCCTCCGGCCAGGTACGGCCACAGCTGATCGAGTTGCAGGGCTTTCCCACCGTGGCGTGCTGGCAGGCGCTGTTGACCGGCGCCTACCAGAAACATTTCCCGGAAATTCCGGCGAACTTCACGCCTTACTTCGGCGGACTCGACGAGGAAGCTTATCTCGAGGACCTGCGCCACGCGATGGTCGGCGACCGCCTGCCCGAGAACACGGTGCTGCTCGAGATCGCGCCCGAGCAGCAAAAGACCCGGGTCGACTTCGCCTGCACACATTCCTTCCTGAATGTCCGGCCGATGTGTGTCACGAAGGTCATCAAACGCGGCCGCCAGCTCTTCTACCCGTCCGGCGGGCGCGAGGTGCGCATCGAGCGCATCTTCAACCGCGTCATCTTCGATGAGCTGCTGCGCAAGAAGCCCGCGATGCGGTTCAGCTTCTTCGACGACCTCGACGTACAGTGGGCCGGCCACCCCAACTGGTATTTCCGCATCAGCAAGCACACGCTGCCCTTCCTCAAGAGCCCCTACGTGCCGGACTGCCATTTCATCAGCGAGTTGAAGGCCGTGCCCGACGATCTCGAAAACTACGTCCTCAAGCCACTCTACTCCTTTGCCGGACTCGGCGTGGACCTCACGCCGACCAGGGAAAAGATCGCGGCCATCGAGAAACCCGCCGAATGGCTGCTGCAGCGCAAGGTCGCCTATGCCCCGGTGCTCGAGACGCCCGATGGTCCGGCCAAGGCGGAGGTGCGGCTCATCTACGCCGGCGACGGCACCGGCATGCCAAAGCTGATCAACCAGCTCGTGCGCCTGACCAAGGGCGCGATGCACGGCGTGGACTTCAACAAGGGTCGCACCTGGGTCGGCGCGAGCGTGGGATTCCACCGGCCGCAGTAGAGGGGGCGTCGCTCCCTTCCGGTAAACGCGTGAAGCCGCGGCGCGTCCAGCGCGCCGCGGCGTTGCACACGTTGTTACCCGACTAAATCAGAAACGGAAGTTGGCCCCGAGCCTGTAGGTCATGTCGTGGTTGTTATTGCGATCGAGCCCGACCGTAACCGCCAGCTGCTTGGTCACCCAATAGTTGGCCTTCACGCCATAGTTGACGTTGTCCTGCTGGTCGAAACCCCTCGTCAGCGAGTAGCGCACATATGGCGTCACCGACACCGCCGGGGCGACCTGAAACTCCACTCCGGCCTCGCCGATCCACGCGAGGGAATGGTCCTTCACGCCGGCGAACTTCGTCCAGTCGTAGCCGAGGCCGGCGTCGACGTAAGGCTTGCCCCAGCTGTAATTGGTGCTGAAGGCGCGCAGCGCGGCTGACAGCGCCTGCTCGCGCGCGCGGTCGCCCGCCATCACCCCCGACTGCGTCCAGTCGTAGTTGAACACCGCGTCAAAACCGGGGTTCAGTGGTTGGTTGTATTCAAACCCGAAGCTGTCGGCGTTGACCGGCGAGTGGTGGAGGTTGATGAAGCTGTAGCTCAGCCCGGCATAGGTCTGGCCGAGCAGGCCGTCGGCTGTGGTCACCGCCGGCGGAGGTGTGGCAGGCGCGTTGGCCGCGCCCTCGGCGGCACGGGCGGTAGCGGCCAGGCCGAAGGCGGCCGTGGCGACGAGAAGGAGTGATTTCAATGTAATGTTCTGGTTCATGATGTTTTTCAGTTTGATGTCACCGTCGCGCAGAACGCGGCGATGACACATCCCGAAACACCGCGGGCGCCGTGAAGTTCCGCGCGGCAAAATCATCGGCGAATAAAATTTTGTGCGCGGAACCCGGCGGGGTTTTCTATGTCGCCCGCCGATTTTCCCGACGGTCTCGTCACTTGCCAACCGCGCGCTTCTGGTTAGTCTGAAGATCCCATGAAAGCCACCCGCCTCCACGCCCTCCTACTCCTGCCCGCCATGTTGTTTTTCTCCAAAGCCTCTGCCGAGCCCCTCAAGGTCGGCGATCCCGCACCCGCCGTCTCCGGCGTGACCGACACCGGCGCCAAGATCGCCCTCGCCGACGTCTACAAGCAGCAACCCTACACGCTGGTCTATTTCTATCCCAAGGCCGACACCCCGGGCTGCACGAAGCAGGGTTGCTCGCTGCGTGACGGCTACGAGGCGCTCACCAAGAAAGGTGTCGCCGTCATCGGCGTCAGCCACGACGACGTGGCGGCACAAAAGGCCTTCAAGGAGAAATACCACCTGCCTTTCACGCTGATCGCCGACACGGACAGCGCCGTGATCAACGCCTTCGGTGTCCCGGCGGCGATGCCGATGACCAGCATGGCGCACCGCTCGGCCTACCTGATAAAGGACGGCAAGATCGTCTACGCCGACTACAAGGGCACGACGGAGAAGCAGGCC
>CAZZDB010000154.1:0-9764 GCA_964652485.1 uncultured Oleiharenicola sp. | reverse complement strand
GACGAATTCCAGTTCGCGCACCGGAAGATCAAGGGTGACTTCATCCTGCGCGCCCGCGTGGAGTTCCTTGGCGCGGGCACCGATCCGCACCGCAAGATCGGCTGGATGGTCCGCTCGACCCTCGACGCCGACGCCCCCTACGTCGACGCCGTGGCGCACGGCGAAGGGCTGACCTCGCTGCAGTTTCGCCGGGAGAAGGGCGGCGAGACCCGGCAGTTCCCGATGGCCATCAGCAAGCCGGACGTGATCCAGCTCGAGCGGCGGGGCAACGTCTACACCTTCTCCGCGGCGCGCTACGGTGAGCCCTTCGTCCGCAGTGAGCTCGCCGATTTCGACCTGGGCGACGAGGTCAACGTCGGGCTGTTCATCTGTGCGCACAATCCCAAGGTGGAGGAGAAGGCGGTCTTCCGCGACGTGCAGATCATCAGGCCGGCCAAGGCCGGCTTCACCCCCTACCGCGACTACATCGGCAGCGTGCTGCACCTGCTCGACGTGCAGACGGGCCGGCTGGAGACAATCTACCAGTCCGCCGAGCCGTTTGAGGCGCCCAACTGGATGCACGACGGCGCGGCGCTGATCTACAACGTCAGCGGGCGCGGCGAGAACCGCGGGCTGTTGCGCCGCTTCGTCCTGGCGACGCGCACGCCGCAGCCGCTCGACACCGGATTCGCCACGCACAACAACAACGACCATGTGCTCTCCTTTGACGGCACCATGCTCGGCATCAGCCACCAGGGCCCGGAGACCAACGGACGATCCTCCGTCTACATCCTGCCCGCGACCGGCGGCACACCCAAGGCCATGACGCCGCTCCAGCCGTCGTATTTCCACGGCTGGTCGCCCGACGGCCAGTGGCTCGTCTACGCCGGCGGCCGCAAGGAAAAGGCCGGCGACAAGGTGGACAAGTACGACATCTACAAGATCCGCGTCGACGGTGGCGAGGAGATCAAGCTCGGCGCCGCCGGCGGCCGCAGCGACGGCCCAGAGTTCACGCCCGACGGCAAGTGGATCTATTTCAACTCCACCCGCAACGGCTTGATGCAGATCTGGCGGATGCGGCCGGACGGCTCGGCGCCCGAGCAGGTCACGAGCGACGAGTACAACAACTGGTTCCCGCACATCTCGCCCGACGGCAAGTGGATCGTCATGATTTCCTACGGACGGGAGGTCGCGCCGGAGGACCATCCGTACTACAAGCACTGTTACCTGCGCCTGATGCCGATCGCCAACGGCCCGCCGCGGATCGTCGCCTACGTCTACGGCGGGCAGGGGACGATCAATGTTCCCTCCTGGTCGCCCGACAGCAAGCGCATCGCCTTCGTCAGCAATTCCGACCTGGAACCGTCCCCATGAAGGGTTCACTCCGTCCCGGCGCGCCCGTTTCCCGCCGTGATTTCGTCCGCAGCCTCGCGGGCACCGCCGCCGTCTTCTCGGTTCCGCTGATCGTTCCCTCCCGCCTCCTCGGCGCGGATGCGCCCAGCAACCGCGTCCGCGTCGGCCACATCGGCTGCGGGCGCATCGCCCGCGGCCACGACATGCCGGGCGTGTTCAAGTCGGGGCTGGCCGACGTGGCGGCGGTGTGCGACCTCGACGCCAAGCGGCTCGCTGGCGGCAAGGAATTGATCGGGAAGTTTTATCGCGATGCCGGCCGGGCCGTCCCGGCCATCGGCACCTTTGCTGACTACCACGAGCTGTTGGCGCGCCAGGACATCGACGCCGTCACGATCAGCCTGCCCGACCACCAGCACGCGGAGGTCGCGATCAAGGCGCTCCGGGCGGGGAAGGACGTCTACCTGCAAAAGCCCTTCACCATGACCCACGCCGAGAGCGTGCTGTTGCGCGACGAAGTGGCGAAGGGCGGGCGCGTCCTGCAGGTCGGCAGCCAGCAGCGTTCCTGGGGTCCGCACGAACAGTTCCGGCGGGGCTGCGAGTTCGTTCGCAGCGGGCGGGTCGGCCGGCTCAGGCACGTGGAGATCGGCCTGCCCATCGATCCGACCAAACCCGATGACGGGCCGATGCCCGTGCCGGCAAACCTGGATTATGACCGGTGGCTCGGACCGACACCCGAGGTTTACTACACCGAGCAGCGCGTGCATTCTCGGACCGACGTTAACTCGCGGCCCGGCTGGCTGCGCAACGAGAACTACTGCCTCGGCATGATCACGGGCTGGGGGGCGCATCATTTCGACACCGCCCACTGGGGCATGAACACCGAGCTCGTGGCACCGCTCACGATCGAGGGCCGGGGCGAGTTCCCGACCAACAAGATCTGGAACGTCCACGGGGCCTACCACGTCGAGCTGACCTATCCCGGCGACATCCGCATGACCGTGTCGGACAAGCTGCAGAACGGCATCAAGTTCATCGGCGACGACGGCTGGATCTTCGTCTGCCGCGACGGCGCGGCGACCCCGAGCGATCCCCAGGGGTCCGGCGGCGCCTTGAAGTGGCTCGATGCCAGCGACCCGAAGCTGCTCGATCCGAACGGCGTCACCGTGCGGTTCCCGCCCAGCCTCTCGCACCACCAGAACTGGCTGGAGTGCGTGAAGTCGCGGGTGACCCCGCTGGCCCCGGCGCCGGTGGCGCACAACGCCAACACGGCCTGCATCCTCAGCTGGATCGCGATGAAGACCGGCCGCGCGCTCACGTGGGACGCCAAGGTGGCGCGCTTCGTCAACGACGATGCAGCCAACGCCCTGCTCACGCGCCCCGAGCGCGCCGGCCATGGGGCGCTGCGCCTCGCCGCGAAGGTGTCCTGACCGGACGACATGAATGCAAATCAGCTCAACCGACCACGGAGTCGTGTAACGGGTGGCTGGGTTTGACGCCACGCCGTGAACAGCCTGCCTGGCTTGCTCGGCAAGGATTCGGTCAAGGTCGCTCATCTGGAGCGCATCTATGCCGCCCATGGCGCCGCTCCGGGCTTTGCCGCCGATGCCATCAGCGCGATGCGTCAGTTGGACGCCGAGGTGGCGTGGCGCGCGATCTGGCTGCTGAAGCGACTGGCAAGGGATCACCGCCTGGAAGCCGCGGATTTGGTTCGAGTCACGCGGTGCGCCGACGAGATGCCCCATTGGGCGTCCCGACTAAATCTGTGTCAGTTGCTGGCGGCGACGGGATGTCCTACGGAGACCCGGGAGGCGATCTATCCCTACTTAGTCGAGTGCTTCGCCGATCGGCGGCCCATGGTCCGGGCGTGGGCTGTTTCCGTCCTGGTCGGATTCAAGGACGAGGAGAGATATCGGGAGCCGATCAGGGCGATGCTCCGCGTGGCGCGGGCCGACGAAGCCGGATCGATTCGGGCGCGGTTGCGGCAGCTGGGATTGAATCAGCCTGGGCGGTCGACCAAGCCAGCTACCACCGCAGCCCGCCGCTGAGGTTCGGCTTGTCGCCCCGGGAGCAATGACGTGGAGTGGGCATCATGATATTCGCGATCAAGGTCGAAGTCCGCGATCCGGTTCGGAAGATATTCGTGTTCGACGCCCAGAAGACGATGTACGGCGGCAAGCAGATCGCGCAGGGCGATAGGATCTACCTCTTTGCGAGCGAAAACGAAGGCGGGCCGGGCCTCATCGCTCGCGGCCTCGTCACCTCGGCCAAGGCGATCGCCCGGCAAACGCCGCGCGTGAGTATCGTCGTCAAGCGCACCGCGCACGTGAAGCGGCGCCTGGGGCGGGGCGAACTGAAGCCGTTTTCGAATTGGAACGACGGCCGGCCTGAGACCGAACTCAATTTCAAGTTCTATCGACAGGCCACGAACAAGATCGTGGGTATTTCGGGCGAAGCGGCGGCCTTTCTCCGCGAGTCCTTCTGAGGCCGCCGGTTTCGATCCACTCACCACCGGGCCGTGACCCAGGGCCATCGCCTTGGATCAGGGCTCGAGACGAGCGTGAAGACCGACGAGCGCGCCGGTGAAGTGGAGGCCGCCGCCGGCCGCCTGCACGCTGATCGGGTACGAGTCGGCCTGGGGGAGCAATTCCTTCCAGTCGCCGGGTTTCAGGGCGTAGGCGAAAGCCAGCGTCTTCTCGTCACCGGTGATACGGAGCTCGATGCCTTGGGCGTCGGCGGGTAACTGGCCGGTGACAATCCGCTCGGGCTTGGCGCCGTTGGAGACTTCGACGAAGGCATTCAAGCCGGCAGCCGTGCGTTGCACACCGTAATAGTAGTAGTGCGTGTCGCTCTGGAAGATGGCGAGACCGGCCGAGGTGCCGGGGGTGGCGGGGACCTGCAGCTTCGTGGAGGTGTCGAACTTCGAGTGCTGCAGACGGCGACCGAAGAAGGAGGGGTTGCCCTTGCCGGAAAGAAGGTCGGCGCGCGGAGTCAGGCTGAGCTTCCCGTCGCCGAGATGCCACCACGTCTCCTGGGGCGTGCGGAGCATGATCCAGAACGAGGAGAGGGCCGGCTGGTCGAATTCATCGGTCCAGGTGAAGTTGCCGGAGAGCGGTTGCGCCGGATGGGCCGCGAGTTCGGCACCCTTGGGCGAGGCCACGACAAAGGGCACGCGTTCGCCCGGGGGCAGGATCTGCGGCCAGCCGTCCTCCGTCCACTTGACGGGCAGCAGGAAGGTTTCGCGGCCGGTGGCCCAGCGGTCGGGGGCGTACGGGCGGCAGGCGAGGAAGACCGACCACCAGTTGCCATCCGGCCCGATCACGAGGTCGGCGTGGCCGGTGCAGGTGACGGCGTGCGGGGCGCTGCCATCCAGATCGCGCTGGGTGAGGATGGGGTTCTTGTCCCAGTGCAGGAAGGGGCCGGTGGGCGCCTTGCTGCGCAGGATGACCTGCGAATGCTGGATGGAGGTGCCACCCTCGGCGCAGCAGAGGTAGTACCAGCCGTCACGTTTGTAGAGATGCGGGCCCTCGATCCAGACGGGCTTCTTGGCGAGGTCGACGCCGCCGTTCACGATGATGCTGCGCGGGCCGGTCAGTTTCCGGCTGGCGATGTCGAACTCCTGGAGCCAGATCGCACGGTGGCCCTGGTAGAGCGGTTTGTTGTCCGGTGGGTTGCCGTTGTTGACCATCCAGGCGCGGCCGTTGTCGTCGAAGAACAGCGAGGGGTCGATGCCGTCGAAGCCGAGCCAGACCGGGTCCGACCACGGGCCGGCCGGGTTGGTGGCCGTCACGAGGAAGTTGCCGCCGGAGTCCACCATGGTGCAGATGACGTAGAAGGTGCCATCGTGGTAGCTTAGGGCGGGGGCATAGATGCCGCCGTTGATGCGGAGGCCGTCATACTTGAGCTGGGTCGGGCGGCTGATGACGTGGCCGAGTTGCTCCCAGTTCACCAGGTCGCGGCTGTGGAAAATGGGAATGCCGGGGAAATCCGCGAAGGTGGAGTTGATGAGGTAGTAGTTGTCGCCCACCCGGCAGATGCTCGGGTCGGGGTAGTAGCCTGCGAGGATCGGGTTGCGGTAGTGGCCCGCCGGCAGCGGCGTGGCGAACACGTCATCACGGCCGGTGTAGGTGAACGATTCAAACGCCACGGGTGAGGGGCCGGCGGCGAGCAGCGCGCTGGGCAGGAGGAAGGAGAGCAGGGAGGTTTTGTTCATGGGAAGGAAATTCAATTGTGACCGGGCATGTCGCGGAGCTGTCGCGAGACATAGAACTCGAGGGGGTGGGCCGGAGGCTCGACCCCGGCCGGCAGCGGGCGCTTGGAAAATTGCTGGAAGTATAGCAGGCAGGCATCCCGCCAGTCGCGGGCGTCGATTTCCTGTCGGACGAGGCGCTCCTCCACCGCCTGGAAGCGCTCGTCGTCCATCCGGCCCCTGAGACCGTCCCATTCACGCTGCAGAACCCGGACTTCATCGACGCCCTGCTGGTAACGCAGGCAGAGTTCGTCCCAAAGCGTGCGCCCCGACTTCATGCGGTGGTCCCACGAAACATGATGGAACCAGAGGAGCAGGTTCTCGGGGCAGGTGTCCACATTGCCCCAGAGTTTCTGCCACTCGGGGGCATACTGCTCGAGGGCATTCGAGCCGGTGGCGGTGCGATCGGAGCCCAGACCCTGCGCATCGGCGCGGTGGTAATAGACCGGATTCCAATCGGCGCGGTCAAGGTTGCGGACCCACGGTCCCGGCCCGTAGTGATGCCCGGTGGCCATGATGTGGTGCAGGCCGAGGGGCATGGAGTAGTTCACGACCGTCTCGCGGGAGCCGAGCAGCATCCTTTCAATCGTGGCGTCGGCGGTGGCGTCACCGCCGAAGGTCATGCGCGTCCATTCGCCGGCAATGGCCGCGGCGGAGAGATCGTGGTCCCAGGCGAGCCGGCCGTAGGCGTACCAGTTGGCCTGGGCGAGCGGATGGCCGGTCCAGTTGCGGTCGGTGCCCGTGTTGGCGACGCCCGCGATGACGGAGGGATGCTGGCGTTTGAGGCTGCCGTCGATGATGCGCGCGACCGTGGATCCGGGGCCGTTGGCGTAGGTGTCGGAGTCCAGCACCTCCTTCCACAGCGGGGCGAGGTAGGCGAGCTGGACGGACTGGCCGAGATACTCCTGGGTGATCTGAAGCTCGGTGGCGAGGCGGGTCTGCGGCATGTGCCCAAAGAGCGGCGAAAACGGTTCGCGCGGCATGAAGTCGAGCGGGCCGTTCTTGATCTGCACGATGACGTTCGGGTGGAACCGGCCGTCGAGCGGGGCGAACTCGGTCTGGGCCTGCCGGACCCGGTCCTCGGTGTTCGCCGCGGCATAGACGAACGCGCGCCACATGACGATGCCGTGGAATGGCGCGACGGCGTCCGCGAGCACGTTGGCGCCGTCAGCGTGCGTGCGCTTGTAGTCCTGCGGGCCGGGCTGACCCTCGGAGTTGGCCTTCACGAGGAAGCCGCCGCAGTCGGGAATGGCCCGGTAGACCTCGGCGGCCTTGTCGCGCCACCACGCGGCCACGGCGGGATCGAGCGGGTCGGCGGTCTTGAGCCCGCCGATCTCGATGGGCGCGCTGAAACGGGCGCTGAGATAGACGCGCACGCCGTAGGGACGGAACACCGCCGCGAGGGCGGCGACCTTGGTGAGGTAGGGTGCGGTAAGGATCTGGGCGGAGGCGTTGACGTTGTTGATGACGGCGCCGTTGATCCCGACCGAGGCGCAGGCGCGGGCGTAGTCACGGTAACGGGGGTTGACGATCTCGGGCAGGTAGAACCATTCCCAGAGCGAGAAGCCGGCGTAGCCGCGTTCGACGGTGCGGTTGAGGTTGTCCCAGTGGTCGAGGAGCCGGCGCTCGATCTTCGGGGCGCTGACCAGATCCGCGCTCTCGAGCGGCTGGCCGGTCTGCAGCTGGCGGAGCAGGGCAAAGGCACCGTAGAGCAGGCCGATGTCGTGGTTGGCGGCGATCAGGACCCGGTGGCCGCCGGCGGTGGCGATGCGGCGGACAATGTAACCTTCCTCGCCGGCGGCGCGCAGGTCGGCCTCGGTGACGAGCGCGGCGACGGCTAAATCGCCGGGGCGGCCGAGAACGAGGGCGTTGTCCCGGGTGGCCTTGGTCGCAACCGGGACGTCAGCCCCGAGCAGGCCCCGCAGGCCGGCGGCGAGTTCGTCCCGCGCGGCGGCGACGGTCGGGCCCGGGTTCTCCGGCACGACGATCTCGGAGATTGCGGCGGAATAGGCGGACCGCAGCGCGGCATCGGTCACGGGATCATAACGGAGCCAAAGCCGATAGCCGTCTTCGGCGCTGAGCACACCGGGGAGGAGGAGCGCAGCGAACGGGAGGAGTTGGAGAAATCTCATGGCCGCAGGAGCCTATTTGGCGACGGGACCGTAGATCCGGAAATTGCCGCTGACCTCCAGCAGGGCCAGCATGGTGAGCAGGCCGTCGTAGTAACGCCAGCTGCGCAACTCGCCTTCCTTGCGCAACCCGTCGTGGTTGCGCCCGGTGTCGTCAGGCATCTTCAGGTCCCACAGGCGCTGGACAAACGGCTTCGCCACGACCGGATCGGCGGCCAGCCCGGCGGTGGCCGCCATGGCGTAGAGGCCGGCGGACTTTTGACCGGAGCGGAGCGGCGTGCCGTCAGTGCGGATGTGGTCCGGCCAGTCATCGGGGGGCTGCTTGGCGAAGAACGCCAGCACGCGGTTCGACTGTTCCTGTTCCCACGGATCGGCGGCCCACCAGGACCAGTCGAGCGCGGGGTTCGACAGCGTCCGCCAGGCATCCTCGCGAAACTCGTCGGCGGCCCAGCGTCGGCCGAAGGGCTGGGCGTCGAAACCCGCGTAGTTGGGCATCAGCCCGGTCTGCGGGTGCGCCGACTTCCTGAAGAACGCCCGGCTGGTCTTCGCCACCTCGGCGAGAAACACCCGGTCCTCGGGCGCCGTGGCCCAGCGGGCCCACAACTCATAGAAGGCCGGCAGATGATAGGACGCGTCGGTGAACTTGTCGCCGGGCGGGTGCGGCGTGAAGACGATCTGCTTCGTTTCGCGGTCGAACATGTCGGTGGTGTTCTCCCGGCCGGGCTCCTCGTGCTTGTGCAGCATGGTGTGGAGCAGCGCCTGGGCCTCGGCGCCGTAGTTGAAGATGCCCTCCCGGTCACCCCAGCGGTGCGAGGCGAAGAAAAGGGCCGTGACGAACCACTCCTCGCCGTCCGGTGCCGGACCGCCGCCGCGGACCTCGCTGCCGTCGTCGCGGGTCATGGTGCCATTGTAGGCGGTGTGCCAGGTGAAGTAACCGCGCAGCGGGCCCTGCTCGTGATACATGTGGGTGCGGGCGAACTTCCAGAGGGCGTTGAATTCCGGCTGGTGGCCGAGCTGCACGCAGATCATCATGCCGTAAGACAAGCCCTCGGTGCGGACGTCGCGGTTGCCGACGTCGGGGATGTAGGCCATGTCGCCCCCGACCGGGTAGTAGAGGCGTTGCGTTGCGGGGTCGCCCGCGAAGAGCTGCCGCCAGGCGGACTGGACACGGGCGTCGATCTCGGCGTCGGACTTGCCGAGGTATTCCTTGAAGAGATTGCGGTAGTGCCCGGTGGCGAACGCGCCGGCGGCGGACGGCTCGACCGCGCCGACCGGAGCGGCTAGAGCCACGCCGAGGAGCAGCAGGAGGAGGCGGCGCATGAGCTTGACGGGCTGGGACCCGCGGGCGGAATCAGGCGCCGGCCTTGCGGCGGCGTTCCGCGAGTTCGGCGGACATGGTCAGCGTGGTCTGCTTGTCCAGCTTGCAGAAGGCGACGGCGATGACGATGGCGACGAAGAACAGGCCGACGACGATGCTGGAGCACGCGCGGAATCCGGCGATGGCGTTGGCCGCATCCGGCAGATGGGTGTCGTAGTTGAAGACACCGGCCAGGACCCAGAGCAGGCCGGCCGAACCGAGGGCCAGGCCGGATTTCAGGGAGAAGCCGATCGTGGCAAAGACCATGCCGGTGAAGCGGCGGCCGGTCTGCCACTCGGAGTAGTCGGCGGCATCGGCATACATGGCCCACATGATGGCGCAGGTCGGGGCATAGACGACGGAGCCGGTCATGGCGAGGATGGCCATGCCCCAGGTGGCGGTGGGCGGCAGCAGATACATCGCAAAAGCGTTCACGGCCGCGAGCGAGAAACAGACGAGGGCGACGTTCTTCCGGCCGAATTTTCCGGACAGGCCGGCCGAAAGCACGATGAACAGGATCGTGGTGCCCGTGCCGAGCATGTTGACGATGCTGTTAAAGACGTCGGCCGCGTTGGTGGCGGTATCCCGGGTACCGTGAACAATGTAGCCCAGCCAGTCGGCGAGGCTGCCGGTGGGAGCCAGGTCCGGGGTGGTCAGGCCGAGATTCGCGACCCAGTCGAACATCGCGGCCTTGTCGGCG
>CAZZDB010000153.1:0-9968 GCA_964652485.1 uncultured Oleiharenicola sp. | reverse complement strand
TGGGATGGCAGCCGCAAAGCGGGGCGCTGTGGACCGTCGTCAACGAACGCGACGAGTTGGGTAACGACCTAGTTCCAGACTTCATGACTTCGGTGAAGGAGGGCGCCTTCTATGGCTGGCCCTTTTGTTATTATGGCCAGCATGTCGACGACCGGGTGAAGGAGAAGCATCCGGATCTCGTCGCAAAGGCGATCGCACCGGACTATGCGCTCGGCAACCATACCGCTCCACTCGGCCTGGCGTTCTATGAGGGCAATCTGCTGCCCCCGCACTATGCGGGCGGCGCGTTCGTCGGACAGCACGGTTCGTGGAATCGCAAGCCGCCCGTCGGCTACAAGGTGATCTTTGTGCCGTTTGCCGCCGGGCGACCGGCCGGCGCACCGGAGGATGTCCTCACGGGTTTTCTCGACGCGGACGGCAACGCGCAGGGCCGGCCGGTCGGCGTGGCGGTCGACCGCGCGGGTGCGTTGCTGATCGCAGACGACGTCGGCAATACCGTGTGGCGGGTCACTCCCAGCAGCGCGCGCGATGGCCGAAAATAGCAATCCTGCGAGGAGTCAAAATGCTAGGTTTGATCCTTGTCCGGCTCTTGCACCGTTTCGAATTACAGACGCCAAAGGTCAGGACGATTCGAAACCGCGATTCACTTCCTCCGGGAAAGATACGCGTCGGGGGTGCCCTACTCGCTTCTGAGCAACTTCGCCACGTCGACCTTGGTCGCCCGCCGCGCCGGCAGCGCACAGGCCAGCACGGCCGCACCGAGCAGCAGGGCCGCGACGCTGACGAGCACCACCGGGTCATAGGGGGGCGTCTGATAGAGCAAACTCTGCAGATACCGCACCAGCCCCAGTGCCCCGGCGATCCCGAGCACCACGCCCGCGACGGCGAGCCCGACGCCGCGCATCATCACCAGCCCGACCAGGTCGCGTGAGGTCGCGCCCAGGGCAAGGCGCACCCCGAACTCCCCCATCCGGCGGTCGACGGTATACGCGAGCACCGAAAACATCCCGACAAGGGCGAGGGCCAGCGCGATGCCCGACAAGACTTTCAGCACCGAGGCGACATACGTTTCCATGCCACTGTTCCAACCCCTGATCTGGTCCAACCCGGCGATTTGATCGATCACTAGGTGGGGGTCGAAGGCATAGACGGAACGCTTGATCGCTGCTTCCAGCAATTGGTCGGGTTCGCGGGCGACCTGAAGGATAAAGGTGTCGATCGAGGGCGCCCACCACGTCTCCGGGGCGTAGATGCGGTAGCCCGGTTCCTCCCGCAAATTATAGCGCACGTCGGCGACCAGGCCGACCACGAGGTAATCGCTGGCGCCGCTGCCCGAGTCGGGCGTTTTGTGGATCATTTGACCAATCGGGTCGCGATCCCCAAAGCGTTTCCTGGCGAACGCCTCGTTGATCATGACCTCGCCGCCACTTTCCGCGATCATCCGGCCGCGCCGCAATGCCATGCCGGAGGTCTGGAGGAAATTCGCCGAGACATAATCAACCTGGGCCTTGACCGTATCGCCGTCCGGCAACGTCATCGTGACGCCTCCGAAGTAGTAACCCGGCAGGAGCGTGTCGGTCCCGTAACTCGCCGCCAGCACCCCGGGAGCGTGGCTCAGGTGTTCCTGCAGCCGCTTGATCAACGCATGGCGCTCGTCGTTCTTCGCGGCATACCCGGGAGGGAAACTCAGCTTGAGCTTCATGCGTTGGTGCGTTTCGAACCCCAGCGGGACCGCATCGAGCTTGTTGAACGTGCGGACCATCAGGCCCGCGCCGGTCAGCAGGATGAGCGCGAAAGCCGCCTGCAGCACAACAAAGGCCGAGCGCATGCGCGCCAGTCCCCGCGTTTCACCGAGGGCCGCACCCCCGGCTTTCAGCCCTTCCTGCAGGTTCGCCCGCAACAACCGTAGAGCCGGAACAATGAAGATCACGATGCCCGTGGCCAGCGACAGGCCCACGAGCACGGCCAGCGCGCGCCAGTCGAGAGACAAATGATGCCATGGGCCTGGATCCGCCCGCGGTTGCGCCAAGGCCATCAGCAGCGGCACGAGCCAGTTCGCGACCAGGATGCCAATGGCGCCGGCCAGGGTCGTGAGCACCGCGCCCTCCCACAGCAACAGCCGGACGAGCTGACCGCGGCCGCTACCCAGGCTCAGGCGGATGCTCAGTTCCCGCTGGCGGCCGAGCAAGCGGACCAGCATCAGGTTCGTCGCGTTCATGCAGGCGATCGCATAAAGGAAGCCGACCGCCCCGAGCATCACCCAGTAGATGTCACGCCGCATATACCACTGCGCCTCCCGGATCGTCGCGGCCCGCGGGCGTAGGTCGGAGAGGGAGGCCTTCATCTGCGGCGGCATGGAATCCAGCTTCACCGCTCCCATCGCCTGCTCCGCCTGTGACGGTGTAACCCCCGGCTTCAACCGGGCAAACATCCGAAGCAGATTCTGCCACGACACGGCCGCATCGGGTCGCAATTTGAACGGCCGATAGACCGAGGCGTAGCCAAGGGCCGGCAGGCGCTGGCGGGGCGCCAGCACGCCGACAATCGTGCAGATGGACTGGTCCACGGTGATCTTCCGGCCCAGCACGTCGGCCAGGTCCGGAAAAACCTCGCGGCGAAACTCGTCGGTGATGACGACGACTTCGTTCCGTCCCTCCGCCTCCTCGGCGGCCAGGAAACCCCGGCCATGGGCCGGCACCGCATCGACCATCGAAAGGAAGCTGGCCGAGACGAGCATGACCCGGCTTTCCACCGGTCCGCCGTTGGCCACCACATTGACTGATTTCATCTGGGCCACGGCCGACCCGGCGAAAACGGCGTCGAGCGCCCGATACGCCTCTGCCTGCGGTGCAAATATGCCCGGCCAGAAGTCACTCTGCTTGGTCCTGGCCCCGATCATCACAAGATCGTCGGGGAACCTCACTGATTGGAACAGGACCCAGTCGACGACACTGAAGATCGCTGCGGCCGAGCCGATGCCGAGCGCAAGGGTAAGGACGGTCACGACACTGAACGCCGGGGAACGTTTCAGCGACCGGAGGGAAAATCGGAGGTCATTCATGGTCGTCCACGCAGTCTAGCCGTCGTGACTTTATGCACAGGAGGGCCTCCCCTTCAATGTTGCAGATGAGGGCAACGACGCTTCGTTTTGGGCGGTCTCGCCGTGCCCTACTCACTCCACCAACAGCGCCACCTGCACCCGGGGACCGTGAACGCCCTCGATCAGGTTGCCCTCGACGTCGGCGGTCTTGGACGGCCGGTGACCCAGATGATGTTCGCATCCTTGGGCAACGCCACCGGGAGAGGCGGCCGGGCGGAACCCAGAACCGTCCGCGCGGCCGGCCGACGAGCAACGGCGCAAGAAAGGCCGCCCACCCCTGGACGGCCTTTCACACCTAACACGTAACACACGGCCGTCAGAATACCCGAGGGAGGAAACGGGGACAATGGGGTATCTGCCGTATGCCGTCAGGGACCTGACGGCACCGAGACCCGGGTTGGAGGGTTGACGCAGGCGGACCGCGGTCTTGCGATACCGCATGGCTTCCACTCCCGCTTCCCGCTACGATGACGAGATTGTGATCTCCTGGGCCGAGCTGCACCGCGACGCCCGCTACCTTTCCAAACTGCTGCACGAGACCGGGACGTGGCAGGGCATCATCGCCATCACGCGCGGAGGCCTGGTGCCCGCGGCGCTGATCGCGCGGGAACTGGAGATCCGGCACATCGACACGGTGTGCGTCACGAGCTACGGGGCGGGCGGGACCGGCAGCGCCGAACAGGTCCAAGGCGAGACGCAGGTGCTCAAGGGCGTCGCCGGGGACGGCACGGGGTACCTGCTGGTGGACGACCTGGTTGACACCGGGCGCACGGCGCAGGTGGTCCGGCGGATGCTGCCCAAGGCGCACTTCGCCACGCTTTACGCCAAGCCCTTGGGCCGGCCGATCGTCGACACCTGCGTGAAGGAGTTCAAACAGAACAAGTGGATCTTCTTCCCGTGGGACATCGAGTATCGCTTCGCCCGCCCCATCAAGGAAGGCGGCGGCGCCACGGCCGGCGAATAAACGGAAGCACTCGCCAGCGGTCAACCCGCGTGGTCCCGGCGGAAACCTCGCGGTCCCTGGTAACCGCCCGGGGATTGCCAGCGACCGACGCCAGCCCATGATACCCCGGCGTGACCCCGAGCATCAAGATCACGCGCACCGGTTTTGGCCCCGACCAGGAGTTGCTTCCGACCTGGGGCGACCGGCTCGGCTGTCTCTGGTCCGCGGGCTCGTGCTGGTTCATGAGCTGGTTGTTCGTCACGGCGTGGTGGTGGCCCCGCCGGCTCGAGGACGGAACCTGGGTAAAACTCGGTGTCGGCATCCTCATCCTCGAGTTCATCCTCATCCACGCGGGCGCGTTCCTCAACAATCTCATGACGCAAAAGGCCGGGGGGGGCCGCACGAAGGCGTTGCTGGGCCTGACCGCGTTCTATTCGCTGTTTGGAATGGCGATCGCCTTCGCCTTCCGGAGCTGGTGGCTGTTCGGCACCTTTGTCTCGGTCATGGCCGGTCGCATGTGGTCCGTCATTGCCGGGCAGGACGAAATCGGGCGCGCCATCTCGCAACGTCGCGTCGCCGCCAGTGCGATGCTTTTCCTGCTGCTTACCTTCGCGACCGTCTTCGTGTCCGTGCCCGAGGGCGGCATCGACCGCCCGCTGCTGCGGGAGGTGTGGCCCGCGCGCGGTCACGGGTTGTGGGAAACCAAACCGGAGCGTGCTCTCGCCATGGGTGCGGTGTATTTTCTCCTGCTCGGGCTGGTGGAGCTGCGCCCGCCCCGCCGGTGGAATCCCCCAGTGGCGGCGAGCGAATTGAAGTCACCCTGATGTGGCTGTACGGCAAAGGTGTTGGCGAAAGCGCGGGACCGTGGAAGCAGACGGCGTGCGGCTCGATGCCCGTTGTCAAATTAGCCCGGACTGCAGGAAGGGCCGTCCACCCCTGGACGGCCCTTCACACCTAACACGCTAACAGACGGCCGTCAGAATGTCCGAGGAAGGAAACGGAAACAATGGGGTGTCATCGGTATATGCCAGGGCACAGGCATCGGGACGGCATCGGCGCGGTCGGCGCAACCCTAGGTGCTGAGCCCCCGGGTTAACCGGGCCCGAACAGTTCGCGCAGGCCGGTCGCGAAGGCTTCGGGCACCACGTTGTAATGGTCCTTCCCGGGGAAACGACGGGAGATGACCTCGAGGCCGGCGAAAGGACGCGCGGCGAGCTGTTGCTCCAGCAGGGTCAGGTCACCGGTCATGGAGGTGGAATCCTCCTCGCCGGCACAAAGGAAAAGCCGCCCAGGCAGGCTGTCCTGCCGGGCGCGGAGTGCGGCGGCCTGCCGCAGGATCGCGCGGTCGTCCCACCAGATCGACGGGGCGCTGGCAAGGTAGTGCGTGAAGAACGGCTGCGGTTGAAAGAGAGCATGCAGGACCAGCAGCGAGCCGAGGGAGTGGCCGGCCATTCCGCGCCGGGCCGGATCGATCGGGTAACGCTTGGTCAGTTCGGGCCAGAGCGTATCGGTCAGAAACCGGAGGAAGGCATCAGCACCGCCGCTGGCCGCTTCATCGGCGTGATGGACCGGGGTGTAGTCGCGCCCGCGCCGGTTGGCCGGGTCGCCGAAGCCGGCACCATAGCCGACGGCGACCAACAGCACCGGAGTGGCCCGGAGCACCGGGCGCAAATCAACCCGATCGCTGACGACGAAATCACCATCCATGACCAGCACCGCCGGCCAGGGCCCCGGAGTCCCGGGCACGTTCACATAGAGCCAATAGTCCGTGTCCGTCTCCGGCGAGTGCAGGGTGAAGGCGGGCTGGTTCATGCGGGTCGCTGGTGGACCATGCCCACCACCCGGCGATTCTCAAGCCTGCGCCTTGGTCCCGGCCGGCGGATCGATCCGCAGCTTGCGCCCGAGGGTCAGAAGCCCGGCCGCCACGAGCAGCGTGACGGCGATCTGTCCGGCGGTATCAAGCCGTGAACCGGAGACCACGACGAAGCCGAAGAGGGTGTTGGCGGCGAGCCCGCCGGCGACGAACCAGAAGCGCAGTTCGTCGCTCCCGTGCTCCGGCGCCCATCGGGCCATCGAGCCGACGAATCCGGCGGCGAGGAAGAGGCCGGCGACCAGGTTCCACGCCGCCGGGGCGAGGGGTGGATGCCGGAAAATCTGCCCATAAAGCACCAGCCAGAAAAGTCCGGAACCGAACGTCACGATACCGGCCGACCAGGCCGGCACGTGCGGCACTGTGGCAGGAGCCCCGGGGCGCTTCAACCGCAGCGCGCCGGCCACCAGCGCCGCAGCGACGATCGCGGCCCCGAGGTAGGGCCCGGTCGGCGCCCTGAACCCCGACATCTTCACAAAGATCGCATGGAAGGCGAAGGCCATCAGGACGAACAGCACCGGGAACGCCCCCGCGGCGCTCTGGCTCAGCCAAGGCTCGTCCTGTCGGTGCCGGAAGACGAGCCCGGCCAGCGTGATGGGGACCGTGATGCTCCAGAGCGAGTGGTAGCCGACCATGTAGAGAGCCCAGGGCCAGTTCACGCCGCCGGCCCGGCCGAAGGCGATGTCGAGGTTCAGGAAGTGCGGGTTGAAGACGGACTGCAAGGCGAGTCCCTCGGTGACGAGGCCGAACGCGAGGCCGAGCAGGAGCAGGGCGGCGCGGCTGAGGCGGTGCCGCCACACGATCTCGCGGATCACCAGGGCGCCAAACCCGTAATAGGGAAATTGGAAGAGCAGCGTGTTGATCCGGCTGAGCGGCGTGGAGCCGATGAGCAGTTCGGGGATGAGCGTCGCCACGATGAACAGAAACAGCGGCGCAAGGAAGGCAGCCCGCGCGGGCCTTGGGGCGTCAGTCATGGGAAGGGTGGCTGGTCCGGAAATCCGGTGACGGAGTCATCACTCCCATGACAAAGGGAGGCACGCAATCCCTTCGTGGAAAAATCCGGTCGAGGTCACCGCGAGTTTCCCGAATCGAAGTCTTGTCACGCCGGGCCGGGACGCTATCTGTCCCCGTTCACGCCGGCTCCTTTCACCCTCCCGACCTCCCATGAAACGCCTTGCCTCCATCCCGTGCCTCGCCCTCGCTCTCCTGGCACTTTCGCTGTCAGGTTGTGACAAACAGCCGGCCAAGTCGCAGACCGCGCCCGGCGCAGCGGCCGGCCTGCAGTCGACGGACCAGAAGGCCAGTTACGGCATCGGCTATAACCTGGGCACGAACCTGAGCCACGAGAAGAACCTGCAGGCGGACAAAGCGGCCCTGGTCGCAGGCATCGAGGATGGCCTGGCCGGGGCCAAGACGCGGGTGCCCGAGGCGGAATTGCAGGCGGCCTTTGCCGCGCTCCAGCAGAAGGCGGCCGCCGCGATGGCGGCGGAAGGAGAAAAGCAAATGGCGGCCGGCAACGCCTTCCTGGCAAAAAACAAGTCGCGCCCGGGTGTGAAGACGACGGCCTCGGGCCTGCAATACGAGGTGATGGTCCAGGGTACCGGCCGCAAACCGAAGGCCACCGACAGCGTCCGGGTGCACTATCACGGCACGTTGATCGACGGGACAGTCTTCGACAGTTCCGTCCAGCGCGGCCAGCCCGCCGAGTTTGCCGTGACGGGAGTCATCCCCGGCTGGACCGAGGCCCTGCAGCTGATGCCGGTGGGCTCAAAATGGAAGCTGTTCGTCCCGCCGGGCATCGCCTACGGCCCGCGGGCCAGGGGCGCAATCCCGCCGAACGCCGTTCTGGTCTTCGAGGTCGAGTTACTCGGCATCAAGTAGGCTTCGGCCACGGGTGGGCGGGAGAGGTCTGCCGGTGAAATACGCGGAGCCCGCCGCTTACGCCAGCCGGTGGTCCGGGCCAAGGTCACGCCACGGCGGTTCTCAGCTCGCGAGGAAGGGATTGAAGCGCCGCTCGTTGGCGGCCGTGCTCAGCGGCCCGTGACCGGGAGCGATGACGGTGTCGTCGGCCAGCAGGCCCAGGATGCGCCGCGAATGAGTGAGCTGCCGCTGGCAGCAGAAGTAGCCGCCACCCAGGGAACCGGCGAAGATGAGATCACCTGAAATGAGCAGTGCCGGCCCCTGCGCACCGGTGGTGTCGCGGATAAGGTAGCAATTGTGCTCGGCGGCGTGGCCCGGGGTGCTGAACGCGGTGACGGAAATACGCTCGTATTGCACGGTCTGGCCCTCCGCCAGCCCACGGCACTGCGGCCAGCGGCCGTTGGGCGGGCCATAGAAATGGTCTAGTCCGGTCTCGCGCAGCACCACCTCGAGACCGCCGACATGCTCGGCCTCGTAGTGCGTCACGTAGACGGACTCGATCTGCTGGATGCGCGCGGGCCAGGCGCGGTGCAACTCAGCATGACTGGCGCCGGTATCGAAAAGGATGGCGGTGTCGCCACCGGTGGAAACGAGGTAGGCGTTGGCGACGCCAATGCCAAACGGCATCCGGAGGGGATGCACGAAGAACGGCAGCCCGCTGAGCTCCGCCTGCGGATAGGCGCCCTGCGCGAGGGCGTTGAGCCCGACCTCGTTCAGATCGAGCACCCGGGCCAGGCGGCCGATTTCGGCCTGGGTCAACTCCGGGCGGTAGTCGAAGGCGTCCTGAATGCGGCTCAGATCCACCTTGCTGGCCGCGGCCAGTCCCTCGACGGTAAGCGCGGCGTGCCGGGCGGCCTTTTCGAGGACGTCGCCCAGCTCGTCTTCCAGCGCGGGTTTGTCGAGGGAGGGTTGCACGGGGACAGGTTACCTAGTTTTGATTTCCATTCCACCACGGATTCACCCATTTTTTTTCCATGGACGCCATTCAACTCGAGGTCACCGACATCTTTGTGCGCACGAAGGCGCTGCTGCAGGGGCACTTCATCCTGCGCTCCGGGCTGCACAGCGGGCATTTCTTCCAGTGTGCACAGGTCTGCCAGAACATGCCGGCGGTGGAGCGGCTCGGCGCGCTGCTCAAGCAGAAACTGGGCGCCCTGCCCTTTGACACGGTGCTGGCCCCGGCGATGGGCGGCCTGGTCATCGGCCAGGAGCTTGCGCGCCAGGCCAAATGCCGGTTCATCTTTGCGGAGAAGGAGAACAACGTGCTCGTCGTGCGGCGCGGATTCACCCTCCAACCCGGGGAGCGGATCCTGGTGGTCGAGGACGTCATCACGCGCGGCGGCCGGGTGCAGGAGTGCCTGGACATCGTGAAGAAGATGGGCGGCACAGCGGTGACCGTGGCGGTGCTGGTCGACCGCAGCGCGGGGCTGGCGAAATTTGACGTGCCGGTGTGTTCCCTCGTGGAAATGAGCTACCCCACCTACCCAGCCGACCAGGTGCCGGAGTGGCTGGCAAAGATCCCGGCGACGAAGCCGGGAAGCTGACCTTGCGAGGCGGGATCCGGCGATCCCGCCCTACAGGCAAGCCAAGGTCTGGCAAGGTGGAGCCTCCGGATGAGCCGCGGCTCTCGTTGGGACCACTCGCCCTACCCATAAAAGACAGTGACCACGAAAAAGGCGCACCGGAATGGTGCGCCTTGGTTTTGAGCGGTGTCGCGGCTTACCGGATCACGAACATCACGTAGCGGTAGGTGCCACGGTAATAGACCAGCGCGATGTTGCGCCCGTCGTGGAGGGCGCGCTTGGCGGAGGCCACGTCGGCCACGGGGACCCGGTTGATCTGTTCGATCACGGCGCCCTGGGGAAAGTTTTCACGGAAGGGGGAGCTGTCGGCCACGTCGGTGATGACCAGGCCGTCGACGCGCTCGTCGATGCGCAGTTCCTTGCGCAAATCACCGCTCAGCGGGGACACGGTGATGCCCGGGATGAGTTCCCCGTCGGCCGCGTTATCGTCGGGCAGCTTGTCCAGGGTGACCTCGGCGGTCTGGGCGATGATGAGGCGCAGGTCGTCGCGTGAGGCAACCGACTTGTCGTTGATCGCCGTGATGATGTCCTCCCGCTTCAGGCCGGCCTTGG
>CAZZDB010000152.1:0-10066 GCA_964652485.1 uncultured Oleiharenicola sp. | reverse complement strand
CGGATCGTCTCGCCGATGAGCGCCTGGTCCTCGAGCACCATCTGGTGCGCATCGAAGATGAGCGCCTCTTCCTCGCTGAGGTTCTTTGTCACCTGTGCCTGGATCTGCGAGATCTGCTGCCGCGTGACGACCAGCGCCTGCTCGAAACGCGCGATCTCTGCCATGCGCTTGTCCGGGTCGACCGTATAGCGCGGGATCTCCAGTTCACTCTGCAGGTAAAGGAAGACCTGCCCGTAGGCAATGCCCTTGGATGCGGCTATGCCCTGGATGACGATTTCGCTTTTGGCGGGGGAATCCATGGGCGGTTGGGCTCCACGGATTAACAAACCACCGCGCGGTGCGGTCAATGCGGAACTAGATAATCCGGGCCTCCTTGACGAACGCCGCCGGACCCCAGTCGTGTCGGATCCGCTCCACCAACGGCGCTGTCACGAAATCGTCACTCAGCAGCGCAAAGCAGGCGCTGCCGCTGCCGCTCATCCGCGGCGCCAAGCCGAATTCGGTCCGTATTTTGCCCAGTAGGACCGGCAGGGCGACGAATTTATCGAACGCGACGCCCTCCATGTTGTTGAACAAAATCTCCCCGGCCGGCGCCCCGCCCTGCTGCCATGCCGCCACGCGCGCCTCTGCCTCCGCGGATGCCAGGTAGTCGGTGCCACGGACCGCCATCCGGCCATAGGCCCACGCGGTGCTGATGGCAAAGCTTGGCTTGAAGAGCAGGACGCGCCGGCCGCGCAAACGCCCCAAGGCGGCACCGGCGAGCGGCTCGACGCGTTCGCCCCGCCCGCATATGACGACCGGAGCCGGATTCAGGAACAACGCACAATCGGAGCCCAGGGTCGCCGCAACTCCGCCCAGCTTGTCCTCCGCCAGCCGCCCGCCGGCCAGCTGATTCAGTGCGCGTAGCGCCGCCACGGCATTGCTGCTGCCACCGCCGAGCCCGGCGCCCGGCGGGATGCGTTTGGCCAGCTTGAACGCCACTCTCTCGTTCCAGCCCGTCGCCAAGGCAAAGGACCGGGCCGCCTTGATCACGAGATTGGTGTCGTCCACCGGTACCCCGGCCCCATCGCACTCGAGCGTGAACTGGGGCCCAGCACCGCGTTCGTGAGCCTTGGCCGCAAGGTCGTCCCCGAAGTCGAGCTGCGCCACAACCGACACCAGATCATGGTAACCGTCTGCCCGCCGGCCGGTGACGGCAAGGAACAGGTTGATCTTGGCCGGGCTGAAAACGGTGACCACGGGACCAAGACCTAACCACGAACGGGCGCGAATAAACACTAATCAAGGAAACCTTCCCGGCGCTTGTTTTTCTCTTCTATTCGTGTCCATTCGTGTCCATTCGTGGTTCCTAGAAAAAATGCCCTGCGAACTGATCCTGGCCCTTGATGTCCCCACGCGCGAGGAGGCTGCGCCGATCCTCCGCCAGTTGCGCGGGCAGCTGCGCTGGGTCAAGCTCGGCCTGCAGATGTTCACCGCCTACGGTCCGAACTACGTGCGCGAGGTCGCCGGCATGGGCTTCAAGGTCTTTCTCGACCTCAAGCTGCACGACATTCCGAACACCGTCGCCAAGGCCGTCGAGTCGCTCGCCCCGCTGCCGATTCAGATGCTGACCCTCCACACCGCCGGCGGCGGCGAGATGATGCGGGCCGCCCTGGCCGCCCAGCGGAAGCACAACCCCGATCTGCTGCTGCTCGGCGTCACCGTCCTCACCTCGATGGACACCGCCGGCCTCCATGAAATCGGCGTTTCCGCTGTGTCCGCCGACCAGGTGGGCCGGCTGGGCCAACTGGCCGCCGACTCCGGCCTGCGTGGACTCGTCTGCTCGCCGCTCGAAGTCGGGCGGCTGCGCCAGCAGCTGCCCGCCGACATGCAACTCATCACCCCCGGCATCCGACCCGCGGGCGAGGGTGCCACCGACGACCAGAAGCGCGTCATGACCCCCGCCGAGGCCGCGAAAGCCGGCTCGACTTACATCGTCATCGGTCGTCCCATCCTAAAGGCCGTCGATCCCGCCGCCGCCGCCCGCGCCATCCTGACCGAGCTCTCCTGCTCGTGATGCTGCAGGTTTCTCAGCTCTCCACCCTCCACTCTACCCTGCCGTGAGCCGTACCGCCGCCATCCTCCTCGCCGCCGGCAGCAGCCGCCGCATGGACGGCTCCGTGTCCGACAAGATCCTCGCGCCACTCGGGGGCAAGCCGGTCTTTGCCCACTCGGCTTCGGCCTTCTACCGCAGCGGCGTCATCGACACCTTCATCGTCACCTACCGCGACCAGGCCCAGATGGTCGAGCTCTCCGCCTATGCCCCGACGCCGACGCTTTTCGTGCCGGGTGGCGGCGAGCGGCAGGACTCCGTCGCCGCCGCGCTCGCGGAGCTGCCCGACGATGTCGGCTACGTCTTCATCCACGACTGCGCGCGGCCGCTGGTGCGCGTCGAACAGCTGGTCGCCCTGCACAAGATCGTGCGCCGCGAGGACGCCGTCGTACTCGCCCACCGGGTGACCGACACCATCAAGGAACACAGCGGCGAGGGCCGGCTCCGTACCCTCGTCCGCCGGCACCTCTGGGCGATGGAGACCCCACAGGTTTTCTCCCGGAAGCTCATCTGCCGCGCCTACGCCCGCGTGGCCGAGCGCAAGCTCGTCATCACCGACGACGCCGCAGCGGTCGAAGCGCTGAAACGTCCCATCGCCCTGCTGGAGAATCCGCACGCCAATCCCAAACTCACCACCCCGGCCGACCTGCCGTATCTGGAGTTCTTGCTGGCCGCCGGGGAATGATCCGATGCCCCCGACGATCCGCATCGGCCACGGCTACGACATCCACCGCACGACGCCCGGCCGCAGGCTCGTGCTCGGCGGCGTGTCCTTCGATACGGATTTCGGTCTGGCTGGCCACTCCGACGCCGATGCCCTGACCCACGCGATTTGCGACGCGTTGCTCGGCGCCGCGGGCCTGCTCGACATCGGTCACCAGTTCCCCAACACCGATCCGGCCTACAAGGACGCCGACTCGCAGGTTTTGCTCCAGCGGGTCGTCACGGCCTTGCGCCACCGCGGCTGGACGCCGGTCAACATCGACGCCACCCTCATCGCGGAAAAGCCAAAAATCTCTCCGCGGCTGGCCGAGATGAAGGCCGTCCTCTCCCGATCGACGGGCCTGCCCGTGGACGCGATCGGCCTGAAGGCCACGACCAACGAGGGCTCCGATGACATCGGCCGCGGGCTCGCCATCGCCGCCCACGCCGTGGCGCTGATTCAGCAACTGTAAGAGCGGCCGAAGCCGCGATCCATGATGCGCCGCCTCGCTTCCATCTGGCTTCTCCCCGCGGTCCTCGGCCTGCTGTTGGCCGCCTGCACAAAACGCGAGACCCCGGTCGAACAGGGCACGCGCGAACAAGTGCTGTACCGCGGTCTGGCCGCTGATCCGTCCGAACTCGATCCACACGTCATCACGCAGCTCCCCGAGATCAATGTGGTCTCGACCCTTTTTGAGGGACTGGTCGGAGAGGACCCGGTCGATCTGCATCCCGTGCCCGGCGTGGCCGAGAGCTGGGATGTGTCGCCTGACGCGTTGACCTACACCTTCCACCTGCGCGCCAATGCCCGCTGGTCCAACGGCGAACCGGTCACCGCGCAGGATTTTGCCCATTCCATCCGCCGGGTGCTCACGCCGTCGCTGGGCGCCGACTACGCGACCATGCTCTATGTACTGGCGAAGGCCGAGGCCTTCCACAAGGGCGCGATGACGGACTTCGCGCAGGTGGGTGTCCAGACTCCCGATGCCCGCACGCTCCGGCTGACACTCGCGCATCCCGCACCGTATTTCCTCTCCCTGCTCACCCATCCCGCCTGGTATCCCGTCTACCTGCCGGCACTGGAGAAAGCCGGTTCGCCTTACCATCGCGGCAGCCAGTGGACCCAGCCGGGCAATCTCGTCGGCAACGGACCTTTCATCCTGAAATCTTGGAAGCGCGGCGAGGTCATTGTCGTCGAGAAATCCCCGACTTATTGGGATGCCGCCACGGTGCGCCTCAAGGCCATCCGGTTCTATCCCGCCGAGGACCGCGAGAGCGAGGAACGGGCCTTCCGCGCCGGCCAGCTCCACATCACCGAAGCGCTCCCGGTCAGCAAGGTCAACACCTACCAGCACGCGCAACACGGTGTCCTCCAGATCGGCGCGTTTCTCGACACCTATTTCTACCGCCTGAACACGACGCGGCCCGGACTTGACCGCATCAAGGTGCGGCAGGCGCTCGCCGCGGCGATCGACCGCGCTGGCATCGTCGCCCAGATCACGCGCGGCGGACAGCAGCCCGCCCGCTCGTTGACGCCGCCGGGCGTGGACGGCTACACACCACCCGATGTGCTCCGGAATGATTTCGCCGCGGCCCGCCGGCTGCTCGCCGAGGCGGGTTACCCCGGCGGCAAGGGACTGCCGGCGCTCGAGATCATGATCAACAGCTCGGGCAACCATCGGGCCATCGCCGAGGCGATCCAGGAAATGTGGCGGCGCGAGCTCGGCGTCGATGTGCGCGTGAACAACATGGAGCAAGCCACGCTCCTCGCCAACCGCCGCACCCTCGACTACTCGATCATGCGCGCCGATTGGTCGGCCGACTATCTCGACCCGAAGACCTTTCTCGATGTGTTCCGGTCCGATTCGAACAACAACCACACCGGCTGGAAGAACGCCGCCTACGATGCCTTGCTCGCCGAAGCCGACGGCACCGCCGGCACCGCCGCCCGCCACGCCTTGATGCAGCGGGCCGAGACCATCCTGCTGAACGAGCTGCCCGTCATCCCGATCTATTACTACACCAGCGTGCGCCTCGTGTCACCCGCCGTGCACGGCTGGCACCCCACCCTGCTTGACCGGCATCCCTACAAGTATGTCTGGCTGGAAAATTAACCTTGGACTGATGGCGGCTGTGTCGGCGTTCGCACTGGCCGGTTGCGACAGACATGATGGGGCACTCGCACCCGACGCCCTGCGCATCAGCCAGCGCAACGAACCCGCCACGCTCGACCCGCACCTCGCCACGCTGCCCGACGAGTTCTTCATCATTCGCGCCCTCAGCGAGGGACTGCTCGCGCCCGCGCCCGACGGGGGCGCGCCGCAACCGGCCGTGGCGGCCAGCTGGGAAGTTTCACCCGACGGTCTGACCTACACCTTTGCGCTGCGGCCCGAGGCCCGGTGGTCGAACGGTGATTCCGTCGTCGCGACCGACTTCGTGTTTTCGATCCAGCGCGTGCTGTCCCCCGCCTTGGCGGCGCCCAAGGCCGCGCTGTTCTTTTCGCTGAAGAACGCCGCGGCTTTCTACGCCGGCACGGAAAAGGATTTCTCCACTGTGGGTGCACGCGCTCTGGACGATCACCGGCTCGAACTCACCTTGGAGGAACCCATGGCGGATTTTCCGGCCATGGTCGCCAGCGGCCCCTGGATTCCGGTGCATCCGGGCACGATCCGGAAATACGGCCGGACGGATCATCGCGGCAACGACTGGACCCGGCCGGGCCGGTTCGTTGGCAACGGGCCCTTCACCCTCGCCGACTGGCGGCCGAACCGCGACGTCGTGGTCGCGCGCAATCCGGCCTGGCGTGATGCCGCGCGGGTCAGATTGCGGGAGATCCGTTTCCTCGCCTTCGACAACGGTGACAGCGAGGAGCGCGCCTTCCGTGCCGGCCAGCTGGACGTGACCCTCTCGGTGCCTTTCAGCAAGCTCGCCACCTACCGCGCCCAGGAACCCGCGGTGCTGCGCACCACGCCGCTCCACGAAACCCGGTATCTCGCCCTGAACACCCGCCGGCCTCCGCTCGACAAGGAATCGGTGCGCCGCGCGCTCGGCTTGGCCATCAACCGCGCGCTCCTCGTGGACAAGGTGCTGCTGGGCGGCCAACGGCCAGCGTTCAACTTCGTTCCGCCTGGTCTCGGGGGCTACGTGCCCGACTGGAAGATCGAGGAGGATCCCGAGGAGGCACGACGGCTGTTGCGCGAGGCGGGTTATCCCGATGGTCGAGGGTTTCCCCGACTGGAACTGGCCATCTGGCCGGTGAACACGGCCCAGCTCGAGGCCATCCAGCAGATGTGGCGGCGCGAGCTCGGCGTCGAGGTCGTCATCGTCCAACGCGAGGCGCGCACCCATCTGGCCGCGCTGACCACGGGCAGCTACGATCTCGCCCTCGTAACCGCCATCCCCGACTACAACGGCGTATCCAACCTCTTCACTGAACTGACGGGCGGCAACCCGGGAAACTATCCGCATTGGAGCAGTGTCGAATTCGACCGGCTGGTCGGCGAGGCCGGCCGGGCGGGGTCCGCCGCGTTGCGCCTCGCCGGTTACCAGCGGGCGGAAAAGATCCTGCTGATCGAAATGCCTCTCATCCCACTCTATTTCAACACCCAGAACTATCTGCTGCAGCCCCGCGTCAAATACTGGCAAACGGACCGGCTCTGGACACGCTTCTACCAGAATATCTATCTCAATGAAAAATAACCGCACCCTGGTCCTGCTTGGTCTCCTTCTGGCCCCTTGCCTCTTCGCTGAAACGAAGCCGAACATATCGTCCGCGCGCATCCTGGCGCGGACCAAGGTGCTTGCCTCCGACGAATTTGAGGGCCGCGCGCCCGGTTCGCCGGGTGAGGAAAAGACTGTCGCCTACCTCGTCGAGGAATTCAAGAAACTCGGCCTCGCCCCGGGTAATCCCGACGGCACCTATATCCAGAATGTCCCCCTCGTCGGCATCACCTCTTCCCCCTCGCTTTTCTTCACCATCGACGGCCAGGTCATGGCCATGGAGCACATCAATGAATTCATCGGCCCCTCCAGCCGCGTCACGCCCCACGTCGAGGGCAAGGACACCGAGGTGGTCTTTGTCGGTTACGGCGTCGTCGCTCCCGAGTTCGGCTGGGACGACTACAAGGGCGTCGATATCCGCGGCAAGACGGTCATCATGCTGATCAACGATCCGCCGGTCATCGATCCGGCCACCGGCCAGCTCGACCCGAAGGTCTTTGGCGGCAAAGCCATGACCTATTACGGCCGCTGGACCTACAAGTACGAGATCGCTGCCGAGAAAGGCGCGGCCGCCTGCCTCATCGTCCACGAGACCATCCCCGCCGCCTATCCGTTCGCGGTCCTCATCGGCAGCAACACCCGCGAGAACTTCGAGATCAGCACGCCCGACAAGAATGCCGGACATGTTGCCATGCAGGGCTGGCTCACGCTGGACGCCGCCCGCAAGGTCTTCGCGGCCGATGGCAAGGATTACGACGCCCTCAAGGCCGCCGCCGCCCGTCGGGACTTCAAGCCGGTCACCTTCGGCGCCAAGGCCTCGTTCGCGGTCGACAACGTCCTGCGCAACGTCGCCTCGCGCAATGTCGTCGGGCTCCTCCCGGGCAGCGATCCCAAGTTGCGCGATGAATACGTCATCTACAGCGCACATTGGGATCACCTCGGCCGCAACCCGAAGCTGGCCGGCGACCAGATCTACAATGGCGCGGCCGACAACGCCGCAGGTGTCGCCGTGCTGCTCGAGCTGGCCCAGGCCTACGTCGCGTTGCCGGCGAGCGAACGCCCGAAACGGAGCATCCTCTTTCTCTCCGTCACCGCCGAGGAGAAGGGTCTGCTCGGCTCGCGTTATTACGCCATGGACCCTCTCTATCCCCTGACCAAGACCCTCGCGGATATCAACATGGACGGAGCGAACCAGTTTGGTCCCACCAGCGACATGGCGACCGTCGGCTTCGGCGCCTCAACGCTCGACGACATCGGCATCGCCGTAGCGCGGGAACAGGGCCGCACAATGCTGCCCGAGGCGCACCCCGAACGCGGCTCCTATTACCGTAGTGATCACTTCGAATTCGCGAAAGTCGGCGTGCCCAGCTACTATCCGAAATCCGGCAAGCTCTTCATCGGCCAGTCCGCGGACTTCGGCGAGAAGCTGATCAACGACTATATCGCGAACGACTACCACAAGGTCACGGACGAGGTGAAACCTGGCTGGACCTTCGAGGGTGCCGCCCAAGACACGGAGTTCCTGCTCAAGGTGGGACTCCGCGTCGCCAACGGCGACACCTGGCCCGAGTGGAAACCGGGCAACGAGTTCAAGGCCCGGCGCGACGCGATGCTCAAAAAATAGCGTTTTGCCTTGATTGGTTGCCGGCTTCCACACCGGCAACCAACGGCGTCGATCTGCAAATCGGCGCCCACCTCCCGTCGGGGTTTTCCTTTGCCAACCGGCCGGGCGCCCCGTTCTTTCGAAGCCGTGTCCCCGCCGCGCGCGATACTCCGCCTGCTGTTTCCGTCGCTCGTCCTGTTGCTGGCCTGGGGATGTTCCCGCCGCGAAACCGACGTCGAGTCCGGCAACCGCGAGCAGATACTCCATCAGGGCATCGCCACGGAACCGCAGGACCTCGATCCGTATCTCCTGCAGTATCAGTCGCACTTCAATGTCTTCATGGCGCTGAATGAGGGTCTGGTCGGTTACGATCCACACGACCTTCATCCCGTGTCTGGTGTGGCCGAGAGCTGGGAAGTGTCACCCGACGGCCTAGCCTATACGTTTCATCTGCGGGCCGCGGCCCGCTGGTCCAACGGCGATCCGGTCAACGCCCAGGATTTCGTGTTCAGCGCCCGCCGCATTCTATCTCCCGCGCTCGGTTCGCCCTTCCGCTACTACCTCGATGACGTGCGGGGCGCCAAGGAATTCTCGGTGGCGGCCGCGCCCGATTTCTCCACCGTCGGCATCCGGGCGCTGGACGACCACACGCTGCGGATCGAGCTCGTTCATTCCACCCCCTGGTTCCTGTTCCTGCTGGGCAACTGGGCCTGGTATCCCGTGCACCGCGCCACGGTGGAAAAGTACGGCCGGTTCGACCAGCCGTTCACCGATTGGACCAAGCCGGGACGTTTCGTCGGCAACGGGCCCTTCGTCCTAGCGGACTGGAAGCCCGGCCAGGTCATCATCGTGAAAAGAATCCGCGTTACTGGGATGCCGCGCGCGTCCGTCTCCGCGAAATCCATTTCCATTGCATCGCGAGCGCCGACACCGAGGAACGCGCCTTCCGCTCCGGCCAGCTGCACATCACGGAGAACGTGCCTGGCAGCAAGCTCCGCGACTACGCCAGCCAGCGCCCCAGCCCGCTCGTGGTCGCCCCGATCTTTTCGACGTACACCTACGCCTTCAATCTCACCCGGCCACCGTTCGACGATGCGCGCGTGCGCCGCGCCTTCTCGCTCGCGTTGGACCGGGAAAGGATTGTCGCCAGCCAGCCGGCCAGCGGCATCCAGCCCGCCCGCTCGTTTGTCCCGCCGGCGGCCGGTTATGCCTACGCCGGACCCACCGCGCTGCGCTTCGATCCCGGGGAGGCGCGTCGGCTGCTCGCCGCCGCCGGCTATCCGGAAGGCCGGGGCTTCCCCGCGGTGGAGCTGACCACCAATGCCAGCCAGCAGCACCAGGAACTCGCGGAAATCGTCCAGCAGATGTGGCGCGAGAACCTCGGAGTGCAGGTGGGCATCTCCATCAAGGAAAGCAAGGTCTTCTTCGAGGAGCGCATCCAAAAACAGCTGCAGCTTTGGCGCTCGAGCTGGATCGGGGACTATCCCGACGCATTCGCCTTTCTCACCGTCTACCTGAGCGACGGCGGCCAGAACAACTCCGGATATGCGAGCCCGGACTATGACCGGCTGGCCCTGGCCGCCGCGCGCACCCTGGACGAGACCACACGGCTGGCCCGCTATCGCGAGGCGGAAACCGTGTTGCTCAACGACGCCCCGATCATTCCCGTGTTTCACGATACCAGCCGCCATCTCGTGCAGCCGGTCGTGCGGGGACGATACCCCAATCTGCTCGATTGCCACCCCTACCAGGACATGTGGCTGGACGGGAAGTGAGTGCCTCGTGTCTTGCCAATGCGGATTGCCTGCATTCATCTGCTTGCCTCGCCGTAGTCCCGCCTTCGCGGGACGAAGGTGGGTCCGCTGACTTCCGCCATGCTCCGCTTCACCGCCCGCCGCCTGCTGCAGATCATCCCGGTCCTCTTCGTCATCATCACGGCGACCTTCTTC
>CAZZDB010000151.1:0-10129 GCA_964652485.1 uncultured Oleiharenicola sp. | reverse complement strand
AACTCGTGACCGTCGAGATCAAGTGGGAGAAGAACGAGAAGGGCCAGTTCATCCCCAAGGAAGTCCCCGGCACGGAGAAGACGCGCCCCGCGCAGTTGGTCCTCCTCGCCATGGGCTTCCTCGGACCCGAACAGTCTTTGCTGAAGGACATCAACGTCGAGACCGATGCCCGCTCCAACATCAAGGCCGAACACGAGAAGTTCACGACCAGCGTCAAGGGCGTCTTCGCCGCCGGCGATTGTCGCCGCGGGCAGTCACTTGTCGTTTGGGCAATCAATGAAGGCCGTGGTGCAGCCAGGGAATGTGACCGATACCTCATGGGATCCACGGATCTGCCGTAAGGCTTCGCCTCAGTTCTGGGTTAAAGGTTCTTAAGGCGTGTATTCAAAATAGTGGAACCGGGTAACGCCGGCCGAGTCGGAATCGGCGCATGTATTATACCGATCGGCAGTTGATCCCCGAGCCGCGATGGGAGCGGCTAAAGAAATTGATCTGATACGGCGCGAAAAACGCGGCGAGGGCGTAATGGCACCGTGCCGGGCCGGGGTCGGCCGCCCAAAGACGACCGGGTAATGCTCAGCGCTATGCTTTTCGTTCTGCGCACGGGCGTGCCGTGGCGGGATCTGCCGGGGTGTTACGGACCGTGGAGTTCCGTCTATACTGGTTACCGCCGCTGGTGTGACGGAGTGTTGTTCACCCGGATGCTCGCGCTCCTACGATTGTGGCCGAAGGACAGCTGCGACACCTGGACTGCTCCCACATTAAATTGCATCAACACGGATCCAATCCTAGGGGCGGTCAGGCCGCGCAGGCGATGGGCCGCACCAAAGGCGGCCTGAACACCAAGCTCTCGGCGGTCGTCGATGCGCGGGGGCGGGTCCTGGCGGTCAGTCTCGCCCCCGGCCAACAACACGACCAGCACGCCGTGATTCCGGTGTTGGCCTGCGTGCGGCACCGCCGGGTCGTGGCCGACAAGGGCTTTGACTCCGATATCTTTTGCACCGGTTTGCGCGCCCCGCTGGCCCGTTGCTGGATCCCCCCCGGAAGCGTGGCCGCCGGCACCCGGCCCGCTTCCATCGCGGTTACTACAAACGCCGCCATCAGATTGAGAACTTCTTCTGCCGCATTAAAGCCCACCGCCGCGTCAGCATCCGTTACGGCGAGCTGGCCAGCACCTTCTTCGGCTTCGTCCAACTCGCCGCCGTCATGGATTGGCTCACTCATGGGCTTTGAAGACACGCCTTGTATTGAGCTTCCCGACAGGCGCTGCCTGTCATAGAATAGCCCAATACGGAGATCCGCACCGAGAGCTATGGATTTCGCTCGTGCGTCGCGTCCACAAGACCGAAGCCGGTTTACCGGGCTAAGTGCAGACGAGAAGTTATATTATGCCGTGGGCATTCTCGAGGGAGCCCGGAGAATCCTCGCCCGCACGACCGTGGTGACTTCATGGTGGGACTTTATGCCCAGTGGGTAATAAGTCGGCACGCCGCCGCCCCTGCTGCAGCGAAGAGGCATCCGGGGGCCAGGAGCGGCTGGGCCATGGGGTCTTTCCGCTTTGGGCTAGTAAGCCCATGGTTGGCAGGGCACTTGTTTGCGGCTCACTGACTCATGTCGGACCGCCAGCCAGCGCCCGTGCTAGTTTGGCAAGGGTAGAGTGAAGCAGAACGTCGCGCCCTTCCCGGGGGCGCTCGCGGCGGCCCAGATCTTCCCGCCGTGGTCCGTTACAATTCGCTTGCAGATCGTGAGCCCGAGGCCAGTGCCCTGCGGCTTGCCGTAGGTGGCGAACGGGGTGAAGAGCGACGCGGCGATCTCCGGTGCGATCCCCCGGCCGGTATCCTCGACCTCAATGCGCAGTTCCTCCGCGGTGAACTGGAAGCGCAGAAGAATCTTCCCGCCATCAGGCATCTCATCCACGGCGTTGTTGACGAGGTTGTGGAAGAGCCGGGCCAGCCGCTTGGGTTCGATGCGCACATCGACCGCGGGCGGGTTGTGCTCCAACCCGAGGGTCACATGGCGCACGGCTAGCTCCTGCCGGATCTCCTCAACGAGCGGAACCATGAAGCGTGAAAAATCAACGGTGCGCAGGCTGGGACGCTGTCCGCTCGGTTTGGTGAACTCAATCAGCTCCTGTAGCATGTCGGTCATGCGTTCTACCTGCCTGGCAATCTGGCTTTGCGCCTTCTGCCGCATCGGCTGAGCCGTGTGTTCGCCGCAGGCCAGCTCGGCGGCGAGATCGATCACGGTAAGCGGATTTTTGAAATCGTGCACGATGGTGCGCGCAAAGCGGCCGACCAGGGTGAGGCGTTCGGCTTGCATGACCTCGTCGAGATACTTGGCATTGAGCGCGCGCATGCGGCTGCTGAACTCACAGATCAAATTGAGGGCGAGGCCCGGCTGCTGCTTGAGCAGGCCGAGCAGATCCTTGCGGCTCATGTGCCGCGTCTCGGTGTCGGTCTCCGCGCACGCGGTGGCGGAGCGCGGCGCTTCGTCGAACACGGCCATCTCCCCCACCGTGTCGCCGGACCCGAGGGTGGCGAGCAGCCGCGGCTCGCCGCCGGCAACGGACGCTGAGATCTGCACCCGACCGCTCTCGATGATGTAGAATCCATCGCCCGGTTCGCCCGCGGAGAACAACACCTCTCCCGCGCGAAACCACCGGGATTGCCCGATGTCGCCAGACAGCGTCAGCTCTTCGCGAGACAACGCATCGAGGGAATTTCCATTCGAGGTCAACATGGGGGAGAGCTTACGTTGTATCAATGCTAGACATAAGGGGGTAGATGCCTACCTGAGCGCCCTCCCGTTGTGCAGCACGCACGTCTAGTCTCGCCTTCCCCGTGGACGGCGTGGTCCGGTAATGGTTAGATTTCGAAACATCGGTATTCGCACTGCCCTAATTCCCAGGGCGAATGACGGTTTTTTTGCCGCAACGGCAATCCCGCATTGTTGAGCAGAGAGCGGGGAGCATGGAGCCATGAGCCAGAGGTCAAGAGGACAGATCCCTTCTCTGCGACTCGGCGTCTTCGCGTGAGACTCCTTGGTTCAGATAGCTTCCTCCTGTGAGAGTCAGCAATTGAGCCCTTGTGCTACCACGGGGGTTTCCCGGGCAGATCGATCCGCCTGCCCGTCCGGGCGGACTCTTTCGCGGCGTCGAGGATCTCTGACACAATCAGGTTCACGTCAAGGGAACCGAGCCCGTCCGACTTGACCTGGCCCCGGACGATGGCCGCCAGCCAGGAGATCGAATCCGTCGCGGGCCCCAGCAGGGCGGGCAGGTCCACCCGTCTTTCCGGCCCGTCCTTGCCGCGGAGGTACAGCGTCTTTCCGTCGGGCAGTCGCACCGAGCCGCCCTGCCCGTAGACCTCCATGTCCTTCCGGCCGTGCGGCCAGTTCCACGAGGCCTCGATGATCGCCTGCGCCCGGGGATAGGTGAGCACGATGGTCGCCTCGTCATCGACCTTGGGATAAGTCTCGGGCTGGAAATGCTGCAGCACCGCGGTAACCGAGGTCGGCCGCTGTCCTGCCATCAGCCACGTGGCGAGGTCGGCGCCATAACACCCGAAATCCATCACGGCCCCACCACCGTCCAGCACGGGGTCGGTGAGCCACGAGAGGAACCAGGGGGAACAGATCTGCGCCGGCCCGGAATGGCCGTCGCGGACCACGATCTTGCGCACGTCGCCGATGGCGTGCTGTCGTTGCACTAGGTCGTACGCGCTGTGCGTGCTTTGATACCAGGTGGTCTCATAGTTGACGATAAGCTGGATGCCGCCTTTCCGGGCGGCGGCGGCGATCGCCCGCGCGTCGTCGAGGTTCACGGCGAGGGGCTTCTCCATCATGACGTGGATGCCACGCGCGGCGCACAGTTCCACGACCCGCCGGTGGTCGAAGGTCGAAGTGAAGGCGGCGACGGCCTGCACCTTCGTCTGGGCGCAAAGCGCCTCCAGGCTGGGATAGAACAGTTTCGCCTCGAGGTGATAGCGCTCCGCGATTTGGGCGACCAGCTCCGGGTTGGATTCGACGATCCCGACCAGCTCGACGTCCGTGCGCCCGTGCAGTTGCGGCAGGAAGCCCCGGACGTGGTCGTGAGCGAGGCCGACGATGGCGAGGCGGACCGGCGGGGCGCTTTCCTGTGACAGTGCGCAAGTGGCCGCGAGGCAGGCAAGGGGAACGAGAAGGAGATGTCTCATGGCAAGGGGTGTGGGGCAGGACACCACACCGCAACCTCCGGCCCGTGGCAAGCGGCGGAGTGCCCTCACGAAACCCCAGGGCTATCTGCACCAGCGGCCATGCGGATTGCAGCGCTCCCATCCCGCCGGCTACTTCTTCTCCGGGAGCATGGTGAAGCGAATCACCTTCTGCGGATCGAGGTATTTCACGGCGACGGGCTGCAGGCTTTCCGCCGTGACCAGGCCGACCAGTTCCTCCGGGTTGGTGATTCGCGTGAAGGACTCGCCGTCGCGGTAGATCGTTTCCAGCTTCCAGGCCCACGAGTAGTTCTCCTCCTTCTCCCTTTCGAACATCCGGCGCTGGGCCTCGGCTTCCTTCTGGAGCTCCTCCGGCTTGAGGCCTTCCTGCCGCAGACGGTTGATCTCGCCGTAGGCGGCGGCGACGAGTTTCTCGACGTTGTCCGGGGCGCACGGGATCGTGAGATCGACCGAATAATGCTGGTAGGGAACCTTCGCAAGCGAAGCATTGACGCTGACCGTGTAGATGCCGCCCAGCTCCAGGCGCAGCTTGTCGATCAGGGCGCGTTGCAGGATGTTGCCCAACGAATAGAGGCGGTGCGCCTCGTCGCGCGACCACTCGGCCGGTCCCTCAAACCCGATGAGCACGACGCTCTTCGGGTCCGTGCCGCGCAGCAGGGTCTGCTCGAACGGCCCGGGGATGGACCGGATCCCCCGGTCCTGCCACGTCCCGACCACCCCGGTCGAGGGCAGGCTGCCGAGATAGGTCTGGAGCATCGGTGTGATCGACTCGACGGCGAAGGAGCCGACAAAGACGAAGGTGAAGCCGGCGGCGTTGGCGAAGCGGGTGCGGTAGACCTCGGTGGTCTTGGCGAAACTCACCTTGGCCCAATCCTCGTCGGTCGGCAGCAGGCCGGGCGTGCGGGGGTTTTGGCCGTAGCGGATCTTCCGGGTCTCGTTGAAAAACGAATTGAGGGGATTGGAGAGGACGTTCTTCAACGCCGCCTGCTGCCGGGAGATGAGCGACTGGTAGACGGCCTCGTCGGCGCGCGGGGCGGTGAAATTCAGGTAGACCAGCTGCAGCTCGGCCTCGAGGTCGCCGGCCGAGCTGTTGCCTCGCATCCCGTCATAGAAGGGACTGAGCAGCGGTTGGACGAACACCGTCTTGCCCGCGAGCATCTTTTGCAGGTCGGGTCTCGAGAAACTGCCCACTCCGCTTTCCTGCGCGTAACCGGTGGCGAGCTGGGCGGCCAGGTTGTAGTCGTCGCCGAAGAGGAACTGCCCGCCGGGGCGGTAGGCGGAGAAGACCACCTGGTCGTTCTTGAACTGGGTCGGCCGGAGGACGGCGCGCACGCCGTTGGCGAACGTCAGCTCAGTGACGCCGACCTCGTCGATCTTCTTTTGCGCGACGATCCGGCCGGGGGCGGGCTTGGTGGCGAGCAGGCTGGCGGCGAGCTGTTTCTCCTGGTAGGGCTCGACCTTGGTCGCGGCGACCTGCTGGAAGACGCCCCGGAGTTCCGGCTCGGCGGGCAGCTTAACCCCGGGCTTTTCCACGTTCTCGACCACGACCACGCGGTTTTTCGGCGTGATCCATTGCTGCGGCAGCCGGTTGACCTCGTCGAGGGTGATGCCGTCGAGGTGGGCCTTGGCGAATTCGAACTCGTAGGCGATGCCCGGCGTGGGGTCCTGGGCCAGGAAGTGCCCGACGTAGGCGTTCACGAGGTTGTATGATTCGGTCTTCTCGCGGTCGAGGTATTGCTGCTCCAGGTTGCGCAGCATCGATTTCTTGGCCCGGGCCAGCTCGTTGGCCGTGAACCCGTGCTGGCGCACCCGCTCGTTTTCGGTGAGCACCGTGGTGAGGCCGCGGTCGACGCCGCCGTCCGGCACGACGACCTGCAGCTGATAGGCGCCCTTGGCCCGCACCCAGAGGTGGCCGTAGTCGGCGCTGGCGTAAATGAACGGCGGATTGGCCTGCTGCGTCAGCTCGGCGAGGCGCAGGTTCAGCAGCAGGAGGAAGAGCTCCTCGGTGAGATGGCGGCGGAAATCGTCCGTCGTCTCGTACTTCGGGGTCGGCGTCTTGAAGGCGAGAATCAGGATGTTGTAGGGATTTTCGCGGTCGGAAACGATGGAGAAGAGCGGCGCATCGTTGTCGGGGATGGCGTAGGCCTCCTTGGGGCGGGGTTGCGCGGGCGTGGGGATGGAGCCGAATTCCGTGCGGATGGTCTGCTCCATCTGGTCCGGGTCGATGTCGCCGACCACGATCATGGCCATCAGGTCGGGGCGGTACCAGTCGTGGTAGAAGCGCTTGATGGTGTCGTGGCTCATGCCCTCGATCGACTCCTTGGTCCCGATCGGCAGGCGCAGGGCGTACTTCGAGTCCTTGAAGACCACGGGGAGAAACTGGTCCCGCATGCGCTGGCCGGCGCCGCGCCCGAGCCGCCATTCCTCGACGACGACCCCGCGCTCGGTGTCGATGTCGGCAGGGTCGAACGTCACGTCGTGCGCCCATTCGCGCATGATTTTGAGGCCGTTCGCCAGGGTGGTGGGGACGTCGGTGGGGAGCGAGAGCTTGTAGACTGTCTCGTCGAACGCCGTGTAGGCGTTGATGTCCGGACCGAAGGTGGCGCCGACCGACTGGAGATAGTGGATCAGGTCGGCCTTCGGGAAACTCTTGGTGCCCTTAAAGCACATGTGCTCGACGAGGTGAGCCAGCCCGAGCTGGTCGTCGTCCTCCTGCACGGAGCCCGTGTTGACGGCGAGGCGCAACTCCACCCGCTTTTCCGGTTTCACATTCTTCCGGATGTAGTAGGTCAGGCCGTTCGGGAGGACGCCGGTTCGCACCGTCGGGTCAAAGGGGATCGAATCGGCGGCGGCGAGGAGCGGCAGGAGTAAACCGGCGATCGCGAGGCAGGCAAATCTGGACCAGGAGGCGGAGGGTTTCATTGGCGGACGTTCGGAGGTTGGCGGGAAAAGGCTCCGTGGGCTCAGATTCTGGAGCAAACCATAGCCGCGCGTCTGAGGGGCAGTCGTCGCATGCTTCCCGTCTGGCCCGACGAGGCCCTCAGCAATGACGCTTCTGGCCGCGGCGGCAACACCGCAATACGAGCTGGGAGCCCTTCGACAAGCTCAGGGTCTTCGATATGGAGCTTGGTGCAATGAGCCGAAGTGGCTTGGGGACCGCGGTCGGGCCTTGGCGTGTCTGGTGAGCGTCAGGGCAAGTGGCGCGCGGCAAAACGAGTGGCTCCGCATTTTTTGCGGTCGCACCGCTACCTGGTTTAAGGCCCTTTTTCCGATAGCGTTCGATCTACAGAACCCTAGAATCCTGGTGCACCTGAGGACCGCCGGCGCGTCCTCAGCGAGGGCTCATCGGCGACCACGACCACCGCGGGTCTTCAGGCGTTTGAGCGTCGGCAAACCGACAACCAACATGAAAACCAGCCTATCGACAGTCGTGGTGGTCGCACTCTGCGGCTGCTCCAGCGTACACAGGAAACCGGCCTTGGTGGAAACAACCTCGCTGGGGACGCAGACGACCTATTCCTACGTCAAGGAAACCGACCAAAATAAAGCAGCTAAGGACAAAACAGACGGGAAGATCTACTATCTCGAAGCGGTCAAAGCCGATATGTCACCTGACAATAATCAGGCTAGGAACCAAATCATTGATGAGCTGATGGGGCTGGTGGACGACCAGTTTGAAAGTTACTCCCGGGCCTTGCGTGACACCAAGGCGACCAAGAACATTCTCGTCAAGATCGCCTCCATCTCGTTGTCAGGTGCGGCGGAGTTTTCCGGTCAGACAGCCGCGAAAGCCCTGACGGCGATTGATATGGGATTGAAGGGGGGCAGCGCAGTGGTCGATGTCGAAGCATGGAATAATCAGGCCCCGGAGATGCTGATTAATACCATGCGGGCGGAAAGGGCCAAGATTGCCACGGAAATTAGCCTCTCGAAGGTGAAGAAACTCGCGGATTATTCCCTGCAGGCCGCCATCCGCGACATCATTCGCTACAGTAATTCAGGACATGTCACTTGGGCATTGACGGCACTCGCCCAACAGGCGGCGGATAGCGCGAAGATTTCGGAGGCCACAACACTATCCATTGTGCTACGCTCGCATATAGCTTAAATAAAATAAGTTAGAACACGGCCTCCATTTCCTTGGCACCTACCTTTCTACATCGAGTATCTACATCCAAAGGGGAAAGCTGTGCAATTATCGGAAATGGCAAAGAACTTAGGACCCGAACTTGCTGAGGAACGCGTCAGTAGGATGAATCATTAGCGCCACACGAAGGCCGGCAAGAAGAAATGGACTTCAGTCCAAGCGGACAAATCTTCAATCGTCGTCCTACGAAAAACAGAGGGTGATGGGTAAGAGAGCTGCGGGAAATCAAAACCGCAGGCCTTACGGTCACGTCAATCGAATATTAGGCGTACGAGCGGGAATTTGATAACGCAGAGAGGTGAAGTCAGGTTTAGCGAATATTGTGCGAGATTGGACGGCACCTTGCACAGTTCGGTGTTCTTGTGCCTGATCAAAAACAGGTCGAACGGGAAGAAGACTTTTGCCTCGCATTTGGGATTAGGCCGGCGGCACGGCGGCCTAATGAACTAGCGCGTCACACAAATCCTCATACAAGGGCTGAACTATCTCCTGCACAGGATAACCCTTACTGTTGGTTTCGTTGTTTTGGCTGCGGATTGCTCCGATTCGCCCTCATTAACCGATCATCGCCCGTCATCAGGATCGTAAAACAATTTCCCGTCCGCCCCGCGGCTTATCACGTAAATCTCCGCATACGGCTTGCCCGCAGCCTTGAGCGTAATCGCTTCCTTCAGCCGCCCGAATGCCGCCTCGGCCAATTCGTCCCGCGGCGCCTGTTCGACATTCCTGGCGAGAGCATCCAACTCCACAAACTGTTCCAGGCGCTGAGCCATCAACGTATAGACCTGCCGCGTCCGCTCGCCGCCGCTGACCTGCGACTCCTGCAACATCGCCGTGAAGTAGGCGAGCGCATGTGTCGGAGATTGATTCGCCTCGGCGAGCCACTGGCTCACTTCCGTGTCGTTCGACCATTCCGCTAGCCGATAGAAAATATAGGTCCCCCGACGCAATTGCCAGATCCGCCCCGACCGGGCCGTCTCCCACATGCGAGGCAGAAGCCGGTCCTGCATCTCTTTCACGTCTGGCAGCGCGATGATCAACGTATCATCCGGCCGGTCTTTCCGCGGTCCTAAGAGCCCGACGCAAATCACTGGCCCCGTGACACCACTCGATGCCAGGATGGCGCGCTTAGCGACAGCCGACCGTTCGCTCTCGTTCTGAATCCGTTTGAGGAGATAGATCGCAATCCCCGCGACCGTCAACTCGAGATCGCTCGAGAGGAAACTTGCTTGGGTGGCGGGGGGCAGTTCATCCGAGACATCCAGGAGTGCCGTGATTAGCGGCTCAAAAGATTCCGTCGGGATGTCGTCCCGCACGGTGCGCAGCCGCTCGATCAATTTTTCAAATGACCCCTCCTTGAGTGCCCTCCGCAACCGCATCTCGATTTCCGCGACCGTCTGGCCGGATTGCACGACCTCGCCAACTGCAGCTGCCGGTACATCACCCGCCACGACCCCCAGCTGAAAATATCTCGGGAAGTATTTCGCGTGGCAGATGCGCATGTCCCGGTCTCAGTCATGGCGTTCCTCGTTCGATACCTTGTCCTTCGCCAGCGCCTGCGGAAACAGTTCGATCAAGAGCAACCGTAGCCGCTCCTGGCCGACCAGATCCAATCCCGATTCCGCTGCCAACCTTGCGATCACCTCCGCGAAACGCTTCCGGTTCTCATCCCGCTCGAAGAGCTGCGGCACAAAGATGCTCCTCTGCTGCTGAAACGCCCGGCTGACCTCCGCATATGCCCTTGGCGCAAACATCCGCAGGATTTCCAATA
>CAZZDB010000150.1:0-10168 GCA_964652485.1 uncultured Oleiharenicola sp. | reverse complement strand
ATCACCGCCATCGGCACCGGCATCGGCACCGGCGAGGACGAGTCCGCCTTCAACGCCGACAAGGCCCGCTACCACCGCGTCATCATCATGACCGACGCCGACGTGGACGGCTCACACATCCGCACCCTGCTCCTCACCTTCCTCTACCGGCAGATGAAGGGCATCATCGAGCGCGGCTACGTCTACATCGCCCAGCCGCCCCTCTACAAGATCAAGCGCAAGAAGCGCGAGCAGTACATCGACAACGACGAGCAGCTCAACCGCATCCTCCTCGAGCTCGGCTCCGAGGAGATCGTGCTCGCGCGTGTCGGCGACCAGCACATTTTCTCTCCGTCGGCCATCGACCAGATCGTCGAGATGCTCGGCGCCCTCGAGAAACTCGGCCACGGCATCACCCGGCATGGCGCCTCGCTGGCCGAATACCTCGACCAGCAGGTCCGGGACACGCACGAGCTCCCCCGCTACATCGCCCGCGTCCGCGAGGGCAACAAGGAGTCGCACGAATTCCTCATCGACGACAAGGCCCGCGCCGAGTTCCTCCGGCAGGCGGGCCTCGATGCCGAGCTCAACAGCGCCGCACCGGGCAACTCGACCGCCCCGATGATCTCGCGCCGCGTGACCATCCACGAGATCTTCGAGTCCACCGAGATGTCCAAGCTCCTCAAGGCCCTCGCCAAGGCGGGGCTCGACACCACCCAGTTCGCGGCCACCGCGCAGGCCCGCTACACCATCACGGAGAACGCCGGCGCCAAGACCGAGTTGAAGACGGAACTCTTCTCCCCGCTCGACATCATCTCCCAGATCCGCACCAACGGCCGCAAGGGCCTCTCCATCCAGCGCTACAAGGGCCTCGGCGAAATGAACCCGAAGCAGCTCTACGAGACCACCATGGACCCCGAGAAGCGCCGCCTCCTCAAGGTCAGCATCAACGACGCCGCCAAGGCCGACGCCCTCTTCACCCTCCTCATGGGCGACGAGGTCCCGCCCCGCCGCCAGTTCATCGAGGACAACGCCCTGAACGTCCAGTATCTCGACGTCTGATCGACCTCCGGCCTCTTCCCTCCAGCCTCCCGCCTTCCTTTCCGTGTATACCGCGAACGAAAAACTCTCCTCGGCCAACATCACCGACATCATGCAGACGGCCTACATCGACTATTCGATGTCGGTCATCATCTCGCGCGCCCTGCCCGACGCCCGCGACGGCCTGAAGCCCGTCCAGCGCCGCATCCTCTACGCCATGCTCCGGGAGGGCCTCGTCCACAACCGCGCCTTCGACAAGTGCGCCGGCGTCGTCGGCGAGGTGCTCAAGAACTACCACCCCCATGGCGACTCCTCCGTCTACGACACGCTCGTCCGCCTCGCCCAGAACTGGGTCATGCGCTACCAGCTCATCGACCCGCAGGGCAACTTCGGCTCCGTCGACGGCGACCCGCCGGCCGCCTACCGCTATACCGAGGCCCGCCTCAAGGACATCGCCGAGGAGCTGCTGAAGGACATCGAGGAGGACACCGTCGACTTCGTCCCCAACTACAAGGAGTCGACCACCGAGCCGACCGTCCTCCCGTCCGCGCTGCCGAACCTGCTGATGAACGGCTCGACCGGCATCGCCGTCGGCATGACGACGAACATCCCGCCACACAACCTCTCCGAGATCATCGACGCCGCCTGCGCCATCATCGACCGCCCCGGCATCACCGTCGACGAACTGGTCACCTACATCCCGGGCCCGGACTTCCCGACCGGCGGCTACATCAACGGCCGCGCCGGCATCAAGTCCTACCTCACCACCGGCCGCGGCATCGTCCGCATGCGCGGCAAGGCCCACACCGAGGAACTCAAGGGCGGCGGCGAGCAGATCGTCATCACCGAGATTCCCTACAACGTGAACCGCGCCACGCTCGTGCTCCGCATCGCCGAGCTGGTCCGCGAAAAGGAGATCGACGGCATCCGCGACCTGCGCGACGAGTCCGACGAGAACACCCGCATCGTCATCGAACTCAAGCGCGGTGAGCAATCACAGGTCGTCATCAACCAGCTTTACCAGAAGACCGCCCTCGAATCCTCCTTCGGCGTCATCCTGCTGGCCCTCGACAAGAAGCGGCCGAAGCAGATGAACATCAAGGAACTCCTGGAGTGCTACATCGACCACCGCCGCGACGTCATCACGCGCCGCACCCAGTTCCGCCTCCGCCAGGCCGAGGACCGCGCCCACATCCTCGAGGGCTACATCATCGCCCTCGATAACCTCGACGACTTCGTGAAGATCATCCGCGCCTCCGCCAACCGCGACGAGGCCAAGGTGAAACTGATGGCGAAGTATCCGCTCTCCGAGATCCAGACCAACGCCATCCTCGAGCTCCGCCTCTACCAGCTCACCGGCCTCGAGCGTGGCAAGATCGAGGCGGAATACATGGAGCTCGAGAAACTCATCCTCGAGCTCCGCGACATCCTCGCCTCCGAGGCCCGGCTGCTCGCGCTGATCAAGCAGGAGCTGCTCGCGCTCCGCGACAAATACGCCTCGCCCCGCCGCACCGAGATCCTCGACCTCGAGGGCGAGCTGCGCATGGAGGACGTCATCCCCAACGAGGGCTGCGTCATCACCGTCTCCCACCTCGGCTTTATCAAGCGCACGCCGGTCGCCGCCTACCGCGCCCAGAAGCGCGGCGGCAAGGGCGTCATCGGCGCCGAGACCTACGAGGAGGATTTTGTCGAGACCCTCTTCACCGCCTCCACCCACGACTACGTGCTCTTCTTCACCAGCACCGGCCAGTGCCTCGCCAAGAAGATCTACGACATCCCGGAGGGCACCCGCACCGCCAAGGGCAAATCCGTCTCCTCATTCCTCCGGCTCAACGCCGGCGAGAAGATCGCCGCCATGGTCTGCGTGCAGGACTTCGAGCCGACCAACCACATCGTGATGGCCACCAAGAACGGCATCACCAAGAAGACCAACCTCGCCGACTACGCCAACGCCACGCGCGAGTCCGGCTTGCGCGGCATCAAGCTCGAGGAAGGCGACTTCCTCGTCGGCTGCGTCCTCACCAACGGCGAGAACGAGGTCGTCCTCGTCTCCGCCAAGGGCCAGGCCGTCCGCTTCGTCGAGGCCGACCTTCGCGACCAGGGCCGCGACACCGTCGGCGTCACCGGCATGCGCTTCAAGTATGACGGCGACTACGTCAAGGCCATCGAGGTCTGCAATGCCGAGGCCCGCCTGCTCATCGCCCGCGAGGACGGCATCGGCAAGCGCACCCCCTTTGAGGACTACCGCCTCATCTCCCGCGGCGGCACCGGCGTCATCGCCATCGACCTCCCCGAGGACGGCTCCGTCAACGTCGCCGGCGCGCTCAGCGTCCGCGACACCGACGAGGTCATGCTCCTCACGGCCAAGGGCCAGAGCATCCGCACCCGCGTGAAGGAGATCCGCGAGACCGGCCGCGGCGCCAAGGGTGTCCGCCTCGTCAACCTCGAGGAGGGGGACAAGCTGCTCGCCATCGCCCGCGTCGTCGAGTCCGACGAGCAGGAAGCCACCAACAGCAACCCGCCGATCGAGACCACGCCGCCGGCCGCGCCGTAATCACGCGTCACAGCGACCTCCCTTCCGGGTGACCGCCGCGTCCGCGCATCATCATGCCCGGGCGCCATTACTTCCCACACTCCGACCTTGCCAACGGCTGGGGTGGTGGGTCTCTTTTTCAATCCTTCCGCGCATGGCTGTCCGCCTTTCCAGTCTACTCGAACCCGCCCACGTTTTGCTCACCCTTCGGAGCACCACGCGCGCCGCTGCGCTCGACGAGGTCGCCCGGCTGCTGGAGCATTCACCGGACGTCGCCAGTTTCACCGGGTTCTACCAGGAACTGCTCGCGCGTGAACGGCTCGACACGACCTGTCTCGGCAACGAGGTCGCCCTGCCCCACGCACGCACCGAACACGTGAAGAAGATCGTCATCGCGGTCGGCCGGAGCACCGCCGGAGTGCACTTTGAGAATTGCGACCAGACCGTGCGCCTGATGTTCGTGCTCGGCACGCCCAAGTCGAATCCCGGCGACTACCTGATGCTCGTCGGCTCGCTCTGCCGCCTGATCAAGGACGCGCCGAACCGCGCCGCGCTGCTCGCCGCGCCGACCCCCGAGGCTTTCATCGCCACGGTGAAGGAACTCGAGGACAAGATCCTCGGCCCTGCGAGATAGGCTGCTGAAACCGGCCGGCTGGCCCCGGCGGCACACCTTCGGGTTGACCTGTTTCCCGGGACCCGTGTTCTCCGAACCGGTCCCAGCCGCAACCTGTCGTCCACGCATGTCCTCCCTCCTCCGCCGCAGCCTCCTTTTCGCGATCCTTGCCGCCGTCTCGCTCCAGGCGCAGACCCAGGTCACGTTCACCATCGCCGGCACCGTGAACGCCGCCGGCGGCGGCTACAATGCAAGCGATCCCCTCACGTTCACGTTCGTGATGAGCACCGCGTCCATCCCGGTCGGCGGGTTCAACAATCCCTACATTTATTGGATCCGCGACAACACGACCTCGCTCTTTTCCTCGGTGAGCGCCACCGGTCTGACCGGCACGTGGAATGGAACCGCCAACCCGGGCGGCGGCGTGACCGACGACGAGATCGTCGTTAATACGGCCACCAGCCCGTCCACCCTCGCTTTTCAGTCCTACACTTCGAGCGGCGACCTGCGCCTCTTGAGTCCCGATGCCACCACCGTCAACTTCATCTACCTCCAGGATGAATGGACCGGGTTGAGCCTCACCAACACCGGCATCTCGGATCCTGTCGCCTACTTCGCGGCGCGCACCGGGACCTACAGCCCGGTGCCCGGGCAGAACAATTCCTACATGGATTTCACCGCGGGTTCGATCACCTTCCTGCCCTACTCGCTTACCATCTCGGCCGCGGCGATCCCCGAACCCGCGACGGACGCGATGCTCGCCGGGCTGGGGGTCCTCTCGTTCGTGTTCCTGCGCCGTCGTCGCAAGGCCTGATTCCCGCCGCCTGCGCTTGCCGTGACGACGGGCCGCTGTGCCGGCCCCGGACCACTCCCCGCTTGCCAGCCAATTCGGGCTGGCAACGCTGGCGGCATGCGCTTCCTGACTCGCCTTCTCCCTGCCGTGCTGGGCGCGGCCCTGTCTTTCTCCCCGGTCCGCGCGGCCGACGACACCGCCGCCGATGAAAAAATGCTGCGGGTCCTCTACACCGCCGCGCTCACCAACGGCCCGGCTTACGAGCAGCTGCGCGAATTGACCACGAGGTTTCCCGGTCGGCTCGCGGGTTCGAAGCACCTCGAAGGCGCAGTGCAGTGGGGCGAATCCGTCCTCAAGGCCACCGGCGTCGACCGCACCGAACTCCAGCCGGCGATGGTGCCGCATTGGGAACGCGGGGCACCGGAGACGGTTGAAATCTCGCCAGATTATATCGCCGGCAAAGTGCCGCACCTGACTGCAGTCGCCCTCGGTGGCTCCGTGCCCACCCCGGCCGGCGGCCTCCGCGCTCCGGTCATCGAGCTGCATTCCCTCGACGAACTCAAGACCGCCGGCGTGAAGGGCAAGATCGTGTTCTTCAACCGGCCGATGAACCCCGCTTACGTTTCCACCGGCCTCGCCTACCGCGATGCCGGCGACCAGCGCAACCAGGGCCCGGCCGAGGCGGCGAAATACGGCGCCGTCGGCGTGCTCGTCCGCTCGCTCACCCTGGCGCATGACGACGTGCCGCACACCGGCGCGACCACCTACCTGCCCGACGGCCCGAAGATCCCCGCCGCCGCGCTCAGCACGATCGCCGCTGATCGGCTTAGCGCATGGCTCAAGTCAAACCCCGCCGATAGGGTCAAAATTGAAATCCACTCCCGGTGGTTCGACGACGCGCCATCCTTCAATGTCATCGGCGAACTCCGCGGCTCCGAGCACCCCGAGCAGATCATACTCGTCGGCGGCCACCTCGACTCGTGGGACCTCGCTCCCGGCGCGCACGACGACGGTGCGGGCGTGGTCGAGTCCATCGAGGTGCTCCGCCTGCTCAAGGCCGCCGGCTACACGCCGCGCCACACGATCCGTTGCGTGCTCTTCACCAACGAGGAGAACGGCACCCGGGGCGCCACCGCCTACTCCACCGCGGTCGCGGAGAAGAAGGAGCCGCACCTCCTCGCGCTCGAGACGGATAGCGGCGGCTTCCAGCCCAAGGGGTTCAACCTCGGCAATTCCGCCGGCGACGCCGCCAGGCGCGCCGCCCGCTGGCTGCCGCTGTTCGCGCCCTATGGCATTTATCATTTCGAGGACGGCGTCGGCGGCACCGACGTGCACCCGCTGCTCGCGCAAGGCACCACCGTCGCTGGCCTCACGCCCGATTCCCAGCGATACTTCGACATCCATCACACAACCGAGGACTCCATCGACAAGGTGAATGCGCGCGAACTCGAGCTCGGCGCCGCCGCCATGGCCGCGCTGGTCTACCTCGTCGACCGGCACGGGCTCTGAGACCCGGCCATGAAGGAACTCCTCCGCGACTTCCGGATCCGCCGTCTGCTGCTGGCGAACATCACGGGCTCGATCGGCTCGGGCATCACCATCTTTGCGGTGCCGTGGCTGCTCGTCCACCGGGCGGGTGGCACCGAGATCTACGGGATGGTCACCGTTGTCACCACCGTCGTGCTGTTCCTGTTCATGCCCTATTACGGCACGTGGGTGGACCGGCACTCCCGCAAGACCATGCTGCTTGGCAGCGAGCTGTTCGGCCTCGCGGCTACCACCACCATGGCGGTGACCGGGGTCGTGCTTGGCCGCTACGGCCAGTGGCAGCTGGCCGCGGTTTATTTCTGCGGCATGCTGTACTACACGCTGCATTTTCCCGCGAAGTTCGCCTTTCTCCAGCAGGTCTTCGACAAATCCCACTACCAGTCGCTCATGGGCCTGATGGAGGTCCAGGGCCAGGTCGCCATGATGGTCGCCGGCGGGCTGGGCAGCATGCTCGTCGAGCATGTCAGCCTCACGACCATCCTGCTCTTCGATGCCAGCACCTACCTGGTCAGTTTCCTGGTGCAATCCACCCTGCCCTACAACGCCTCGCACCTCGCGGCGGCGAGCCGCGCCCCCGCCGCGGCGTGGCGCGCGATCGGTGAGGGCTGGCTCTGGCTGCGCCAGCGCCCGCGGCTGACCACGTTCTTCGCCGCCTCGCTGATCCCCTTCATCGTCGTGATGGTGGGCAACTACCTTTTCCCCATCTACGTTTCGCAGACGCTGCACGCCGGCGCCTGGGTCTTTGGTGCGGGCGAAATCGCCTTTGCCGCGGGTGCGGTCGTCGCCGGCCTCTGGCTGCCGCGGCTGATCGCCTCTCACTCCGCCTACCGCACCATCCCCGTCACCATGGGGCTGTTTGCCGCCGGGCTGGTGGTGATAGTCTTCGTGCCACTTGTGTCGCTCTATCTGGTCGCCGGCGTCTTCCTCGGGTTCGGCAACGCCGGCATCCGCGTCGCCCGCAGCGCGTTGCTGCTCCATCTGGTCGACAACCAGGTGATGGGCCGCGTCGGTTCTTTTTTCCACGCCTATGATCGCGTGCTGCGCACGCTCCTCACCTCGCTGGTGATCGCGATGGTCGCCGGGACCGGCGGAATCCGCGCGGCCTACGGTCTGCTGCTGCTGCTCGTCCTCGCAGCGTGGTGGATCGCCCACGCCACCCGGGACTCCATCCGGCCCGCTGCCGCCTGAGACGGCACCGTTTAAAACAAGTTTCCCTGCTGCAGCGCGTCGCGCTTGCCGCCGTCGAGCGTGCTCATCTGCAGGAGCCAGGGGATGGTGGCGGAGGAAAACTCCGGCCGTTGCAGCAACGCCCGCAGCAGCAACGTCCCCGCCAGGGCATCATACAACGCCGCGTGATACCGCCGCCGGGCCGCCGGACAGTGCGCGGCCGCCAGCGCATCCAACGCAGCTTGCAGCCCGCACGCAGTGATTAGCTCTTCCAGTTTACCGTCGCCCAGTTGGGGAAAGAACTGCGGGTAGAGGCGGCCAGTATCGATCCACGGTCCCCATTCGGTCGCCAACTTCCCCGGCCGGGCAAAGTCCGGCGCCTGGCGCGGGTAGGCCCAGGCCGTCCGGAGCAGGTGATTCTCCGCGTGTGCGAAATGCGCCGCCAGCGGTCCGCTCTCGCGCAGCCAGGCAAAATACTCCCACTCATCCTTGAACGGTGCGTGCTCGGCGACCATCTCTGCCCGCAGGCCGTGCACCGCCGTGTCCTCCGCCGCGACGCGGCCGGTCGCCGCGCATAGCCGGGTGCGCACTGCCGTGATTTCCCCGCCGCGCAGCGTCACGATCCCGAACTCGAGGATGCCCGAGGTCGCATTGCCCTCGAAATCGATGAAGTGAATCGGTGTTCCGGCCCAATGCATGCCGCAAGGTATGGCCCACGAACCACCCGAATCACACCAAATTTTTCGTGCTCTTTCGCGTGTTTCGTGGGCAACTCGGGGGCATGGAGCTTTCGCCTTATCGCGCCTTCCTGCTCGAGCTCGCCCGCGCCAGCGGGGATTTCATCCGCCCGCTCTTCGGCCGGCGCGATGTCGCCGTCGAGCTGAAGACCGACCAGTCGCCCGTCACCCTCGCCGACCGCGGCGCCGAGGAGCTGATGCGCCGGATGATCAAGGCGCGCTTCCCGGCCCACGGCCTGCTGGGCGAGGAATTCGGTCCGGAAAACACCGATGCCGAGTTCGTCTGGGTGCTGGACCCGGTCGACGGCACCAAGTCCTTCATCACCGGCGTTCCGCTGTGGGGCACGCTCATCGCCCTGCTCCACCGCGGCCAGCCCGTGCTCGGCTGCATCCACCAGCCCGTGCTGAACCAGCTCGTGATCGGCGACGGCACCACGACCACGCTCAACGGCGTCCCGGTCCGCTGCCGCCCGACCACCAGACTGGCCGATGCCACGCTGTTGACGTGCGACTGGCTGACGCCGGCGCAGCATCAGGACGGCGCCGCTTTCGATCGCCTGGCGCAATCGGTGAAACTCTGCCGCACTTGGGGAGATTGCTACGGCTACCTACTGCTGGCCACGGGCTGGGCCGATCTCGTCGTCGACCCGATCATGAATCCGTGGGACATCGCCGCGCTCGTGCCGGTGATCCGCGGCGCCGGCGGCGTCATCACCAACTGGTCCGGCGGCCCGGCTTATCCTGCCGCCTCGACCGTGGCCGCCGCGACGCCGGAACTCCATGCCACGGCGCTGGCCGCGCTCAAACCCTGAGGCGGGCCGGGCTTACTTCCGTTTCTGCCACTCGGCCGTGACGACCGAGGAGAATCCGCCGCGCGCCTTCCACTTGGCGATGATGGTCAGGCTGCGCGGCTTGAGCGCGGACCCGAGGTCGTCGCAAATCCGGTTGGTCGCCGCCTCGAAGAAGATGCCCTGGTTGCGGTAGGCGTGGAAATAGAGCTTCAATGATTTCAGCTCGACGCACTTCCTGTCCGCCACGTAGCGCACCGTGATGTCGGCGAAGTCCGGATGGCCGGTCATCGGACACAGCGAGGTGAACTCGTGGTGCGTGTGCTCGATCACGTAGTCGCGCTGTGGCGCGGGATTCGGAAAGGTCTCGAGGATATTTTTGTCAGACATCGGAGTGATTCAGACAGAATGAAGAGGACTTGCGGAATAGCCGGACGGTATTTTGTCCATTCTGTCAATTCTGTCCAATTCAGGTCGCCGTCTCGGTATAGCGCTGCTCGCGGATGACCGTGACCTTGATGGTGCTGGGATAGTCGAGCTCCTGTTCGATCTTCAGGCGCAGGGTCTTCGCCAAGGCGTGCGCCTGCTCGTCGGTCACGATGCTCGGCTGCACCACGACCCGCACCTCGCGGCCGGCCTGGATGGCGAACGCCTGTTGCACCCCGGGCATCGTCATCGCAAGTTTTTCGAGCCGGCCGAGCCGCTCGATGTAGGACGTCATCGACTCGGCCCGGGCGCCGGGCCGCGACGCGGAAATGGCGTCCGCGAGGATGACCAGGCCGGCGTAGATCGTCTCGGGCTTGACCTCGGCATGGTGGGCGGCGACCGCGTTGACCACGATGTCGGTCTCGCCGTAGCGGCGGATGAAGTCGGCGCCGATGAGCGCATGACTGCCCTCGTATTCGCCCTCGATCGCCTTGCCGATGTCGTGGAGCAGGCCGGCGCGCTTGGCGACGTTGGGCTCGAGCC
>CAZZDB010000149.1:0-10184 GCA_964652485.1 uncultured Oleiharenicola sp. | reverse complement strand
TGGCCAGCGGCGTGTAGCCGTCCAGCCAGATGTATTCCAGTTTGTATTTAGCCATAATTTTTCGAGTGTTTTAGGAGGGTAACGGCTCCACTGTGGCCGACGGCGGGAGAGCCGGCGGTGCAGGAATGAACCTGCAGGGAATTCAGCACCTCACATGCCAGAGGCAAAGAGATTTTCGGGGCATGACTCAGCTTTTACAAGTTCCCGGCCGACCGCGGCGCGGCGGGCAAGGAAATCGTGTTCTTGCCACCCGCAGTCAGGCGCCAATGTTCAATCACTTCATGCATGAGGTCAAAGACACCCAACGCGCGCTGGTCCGCATCGGCTTTGATGGCCGGGTTCACAAGACCTTCCGTGGACCTGAGGCCTACGTGCGCTTTGCGAACGAGGTGCGGGTGCTCCGCCATCTGGAGCAACGCGGCTGCGGTTTCGTCCCCCGCCTCCTCGAGGTGGATGAGGCGAATCTCAAGATCACCACGTCCAACTGCGGCTCGCGCGTCGACCAGGTCAATCCGGAGCGCATGAAGGAACTCTTCGCCGAACTCGAGACCTTTGGCGTCCGGCATGACGACCCCGACATCCGCAATGTCACCTACCGCCGGAACGACGGCCGTTTCTGCGTCATCGATTTCGAGTTCGCCACGCTGCTCGAACAGGTCGCGGCTCATCCGGGCCCCCCGGAACCCGACCTCCGCTGGTCGGGGCTGACGCACCGCGGCTATGTCCGCAAGAACAACGAGGACACCTTTCTCGCTCTCGATTTCGACGGCAAGGAGGTCCATTATCTCGGCAAGATCGGCGATGCCTCCTCGGTCAAGAACGACTTCGTCTTCGCGGTTAGCGACGGCATGGGCGGAGCCAACGCCGGCGAGTTCGCCAGCCGTATCACCATCGACAAGATCACGGGCCAGATGCCGCATTGCTTTCGCACCGCCGCACCCGGCCCCCGGAGCGGCTACGACCGCATCCTGCACGAACTCTTCCACGCCATCCACGAGGAACTGATCAAGCTCGGCGAGTCCTACGAGGAATGCAGTGGCATGGGCACCACCCTCAGCCTGTGCTGGATCACACCCGGCTGGTTCTATTTCGGCCACATCGGCGACAGTCGCATCTACCATCTGCCGCCCGGCGGTACCCTCACCCAACTCTCGCACGACCACGGCCATGTCGGCTGGCTGCGGCGCAACCAGAAGATCACGGAGCGCGAGGCGCGGTCGCATCCCATGCGCAACGTCCTCCACCAATCTCTGGGTGCCGGCCACCAGTTCATCGAGCCACAATACGGGGTCATTCCCTTCACTCCGGGCGATCGCTTCCTCCTGTGTTCGGACGGCCTGATCGACGGCATGTGGGATCGGCACCTGGACGAGATGCTCCGGGAACCGGAGGTCGCTCCCCTCGCCCAACACCTCGTCGCCGCCGCACTTGAGCGCTCCGGCCGGGACAACATCACGGCCTTGGTAGTCGAGGCGATCGCGGCGCGCGACCAACAGCCATGACCCGCGTGTTCGTCTATGGCACGCTGAAGCGCGGCGGCTCGAATCATCATTTCCTGGCCGGACAAGCGTTTCTCGGTGAAGCCCGCACCGCCCCGGGCTACATTCTCTTCTCACTCGGAGACTACCCCGGTATGGTGCGCCGGATCGGCACCGAAGACCATGTGTTGGGCGAAGTCTGGGCGGTTGACGGGGCGGCCTTGGCCGCGCTTGACGAGCTCGAAGGCGTGGGCGAGGGGCTTTATGAACGCGTTCCGGTGCAGCTCGTCGCACCCTTCGCCGGCCAACCGGTCGAATCCTACCTCTATCTTCGCCCCATCGTGGGCCACCCCACGCTTGGGTCGGTCTGGAGGCTATGACTACGCCTTGAGCGCCGACTTCGGCAGGCGCTTCACGGTCACGAACCGGGCACGGAACAACTCCTCCATCAGCTCGCGTGCCGGTGCCGGGATGCGCTTCACCAGGTCTTCCATCGGCGGGAGCTCGCCGTTCTCCTCCGCGCAATCAGCCAGCAGCGGCACATTGGAGATAACGCCGCTCTCCCGATCCTGAGCCAGGAAAGCCGCTTCCTCGTCGGACGACGGCCCGGCGGGTGCGTCGGAAACCGGTGCCTCAACCTCGATCATACCGGCCGGCGCTTCCTCCTCTTCTTTCTTCTGACCTCTGTCCTCAGGCTTCTGAGCCTCACCTGCCCGGGTCAGTCGTTTTTTTTTGAGCCTTCCTCGGGCAACCCCTCGGCCATGGTGGCGATCTCCTTGATCAGGCTGTCGATCGCCCGCGCCCGGCTGGCCTCGACCGCCTTGAGCAAAGCCACCTCGAAATTGATCTTCTCGGAAAGCCCGTGCTTCACACCGTTCTCCCCTTCGCGGAGGCCGTCGAGCAGCCGCGTGAGCTGCTCGGTTGTCATGGAGGCACCGAGCACCTCGCTGTTTCCGCCTTTGGCGATGGAATCGAGCAACGCCGCGCGGACCTGCGTCTGCACATCCACCAGCAGCCGGTAGAGATCGCGCCCGTTTTCGTCGGCTTCGTCGACCAACTCGACGATCTTCTTGTGGTCGCCGGCCGCGAGCGCCGACGCCAGGGCGGCGATTTTCTCCGAGGAAACGAGGCCGTAAACATCGAGCACGTCGGCTTCGCCGACCTCGGTGCCGCAGAAGGAGATCATCTGGTCGAAGATCGACTGGGCGTCGCGCATGCCGCCGTCGGCCATGCGGGCGATGCTGGCGAGCGCGGCGTCGCTGACCTTGATCTTTTCCACCGCGGCGATCTTTTTCAGGCGCTGGACAATGAGCTCGCTCGGGATCGGCTTCAGGTCGAAGCGCTGGCAGCGCGAGATGATCGTCGGCAGCACCTTCTGCACATCGGTCGTGGCGAAGATGAATTTCACATGCGCCGGCGGCTCCTCGAGGGTCTTGAGCAGGGCGTTGAACGCCTGGTTCGAAAGCATGTGCACCTCATCAATGATGTAGACCTTGAACTTGCCCTGGGCCGGCGCGTAACGGACCGTGTCACGCAGCTCGCGCACCTGCTCGATGCCGTTGTTCGAGGCGCCATCGATCTCGATGACGTCGAGGCAGGAGCCGTCGGCGATGGACACGCAGATGGGGTCGTTCACGTCGAAGTCGGCCTTGGGGCCGCCGGTCACGTTGAGGGCCTTGGCGAAAATGCGGGCGGTGCTGGTCTTGCCGGTGCCGCGCGGGCCCACGAACAGGTAGGCGTGCGCAATGCGGTTCCGGGCGATGGCGTTCCTCAGGGTGCGAACCACGTGGTCCTGACCCACGACGTCGTCAAACGTCTGCGGGCGCCACTTGCGCGCAATGACCTGGTAGGTGCCGGACACAGTGCGTCAGTCCAAACCCGAACTGCGGGCGCGCAAACCCTAAATTCCAAAAAAGTGGCCAGGCAATCCACGGCACTGGGAGGACGTCGTCACCGTTGCTGCCTTCCGGCCCTGGCGGGGTTCACGCGCCTGCCCCATGCATGGCGCCTGGCCAAGGCGGAAAGTATGTCGCACCCCTGCCCTTTCAACTAAAATCAAGAGACCGGCGCCATTTCCGGCGCGTCGGCGGCAGGACTCAGGTGCCGGGCGATTTTTCCGGCGGGGGCGGCGCACCGGCCGGCCGGCCGGGCTCATCCTTGCGCCAGTCTTGATCTCCCTCCCGGTCAAAGCGCGGGCCGCCGGGCGGACGATTCTGGCGGTCCTGCATGAACCTTCTCGCTCGCTCACGGAATTCCTTGTTCATCTGCTCAAACTGCGCGCGCTGTTCCGGGGTGAGCTTCTCCGAGATCTCCCTCTCCATACGCTCGAACACCGTCCTGGTTTCGGCGAGCGAGGAGGCCCGCAACTTCCGCAGCTCGTCCATGTTGTGTTTCACGATGGGCTGGAGCTGGTCCACCTGCTCCGGCTTCAGATCGAGTCGTTCGGCGAGCCGCTTCAATTGCATGGGCGCCCATTGGTCGGGCATCGGCCGGTGTGCAACCCGGTCCCGGATGACGCGGACCATGACAAACGCCCCGGTCACTCCGCCGGCAACATAGATGCCGAGCAGAAGAAGTACCGTTTTCCAAGGCTTGCTCATCTCAGGAAAGGTCGAGCAGCTCGCTCACGGTGTCGGTGGTCGCGTAGTCGTCCGACGGTTCGGACGCGAAGGACGAGTAGTTCAGGGCGATCGCCGCGACGCCGAAAACCGCCGCAACCACGAGGCCGCGCAGGGCGAAGCGTTCGAACCCGGCCCAAGGGCTGCCCGTCGGCGCCGCGGCGGCCCGGGCGGCTACGCGGGTGGCAAAGCCCAGCGGCGCCGCGGCCGCGCGGTCGTCGGGGGCCTGCCGCGCGAGGGCGGTGAGTTTCTGCCATTGATGATCGAAGCGGTTCATGACTTCTCCTTGCTTTGTAGTTCCTGAAACAGTTTTTGCAATTTCCGTCGCGCACGAAATGCGCGTACCTTGATCAGGGTCTGGTTCCAGCCGGTCTGGGCGCTGATCTCGGCGATGGTCTTCTGTTCGAGGTCGAGCAGTTGGAGGACCATCCGGTCATCCGGCTTGAGCTGCCCCAGCAGCTTGTGGACCAGCTCCCGGGCGGCCAGCGCGTCGCCGGGCGTGGCATCGCGCTCGTCGGTCAGCACGTGGTCGAGCACCTCGGCCTCGGTCTCAGACAGGTCGGCCCACCGGAACTCCGGCCGGCGCTTCTGGGCGCGGAGCTGGTCGATGCAGGTGGTCACCGCGATGCGGGAAACCCAGTGCGGGAACGGCACGTTGCCCTGATACTGTTCGAGCCGGGTGAACATCTTCAGAAATATATCCTGTGCGAGATCTTCCTCGGCAACCCGCCGGGGGAGATGCGATCGCACGATGCGGATGACCAGCGGGTAGAGGTGCTCGACGAGCTGGCGCGCAGCAGTCTGGTCGCGCTGTCGCACGCGATCGAGGCAACCGGGCAGGTCGAACGATTCATCAGCCATAGCAGTTGTGTCCGTCGTTTATCCACGAAACAAAAGACGCTGGGCTGTCCGGGTGGGTTACCTTCATCTCACCTGCAAGTCTTTGTTTTCACAGGCATTAAGGCCAGCTTTTCACAAAATGAAATCATTTCCCCTGACCTTGGCTTCCACCGGGTGAAACCACGGCACCGCGGCCCATGATTCCGACGCACCATTTTCGCCGATCTCACCCCGCTTGCCGCAGGCTAATGTAATCTTGCAGACGGCTGGGGCGCAGTTGTTGTGAACTAGTATGCATGAGGTTATGCCGGGCGCTGCGCCAGTATCTTCCACCCTCGCCAAGAAGGATTCAGCTTCGTTCGGCTGGGATCTGCTTTGGATCGCCCTCCTTTGCACCGCGTTATACGGCATCCGGCTCGGCAGTTACCCGATGGCCAGCGGCGACGAGGGGCGCTATGCGGAAATCCCCCGCGAGATGGTCGCCACGGGCGATTGGATCACCCCGCGACTCAACGGCGTGAACTATTTCGAGAAGCCGCCGCTGATGTACTGGGCTGTGGCGGGATGCCTGGAGCTTTTCGGTCCGGGTGAATGGTCGATGCTTGCGATGCCCATGCTGTTCGCGCACGGCGGCGTGCTGCTCACCTATGCGGCGGCCCGCAGTCTGCATGGCCGGGATGCCGGCATTCTGGCGGCGGCGGTGCTGGCCACGTCCCTGCTCTATTTCGCAATCGCGCACATCCTCCTGCTCGACATGGCCGTGTCCGTGCTGATGAGTGCCACGCTGTTCTGTTTCATCCTCGGCGTGCGCGAGCCACCCGGAGCAAAGCGGCGCTGGCTGTTCTACGGTCTCTACGCGAGTGCGGCCCTCGCGACGCTGACCAAGGGACTCATCGGTTTTCTGGTCACCGGCGCGGTGATGTTCCTGTGGCTGCTGGTTTTCAACCAGTGGAAGCGGCTGCGCCCGTTCCATCTCCCGACGGGCCTGCCGCTTTTTCTCGCGGTCGCGGTGCCCTGGCACGTGCTCGCCGCCCGGCACAACGAGACGTGGGCCCACCGCTATTTCGTCTACGAGCATTTCCTGCGCTTCCTGACGCCCGCAGCCGGCCGGACCGGCGCGTGGTATTACTACATCGGCATCGTCCTGGCCGGGCTGATCCCGTGGGTCGGATTCCTCCCGCGCGCAGTCCGCGACGCCATCCGCGGCGGCTGGGCCCAACGGGCGCGCAATGCCGACGCGTGGTTCTTTGTCACTTGGATCGGCTTTATCTTTTTGTTCTTCACCGTCAACAAGTCCAAGCTCCCGCCGTACATCGTGCCGGTGTTCCCGGCCTTGGCCGTACTCATCGGTGCGTGGCTGGCCAAGGCGCGGGACGAGGCCGGCCCGGCCCAGCTCCGCAGCGGACTCGGGGTGTTTTACGCTTTGTGCGGCCTGCTGGCTGCGGCGCTGTGCTGGGTCGTGCTCCGGCCGCCCGCAAAAATGGACGCCGACCAGGCTCTCGCGCTGCGCCCGGCCGCGTTCATGATGGCCGCCGTGCTGCTCCTTGGAGCCGTCGGCGTGGCGTGGCTGGCCAGGACCCGGGGGGGACGCGGTGCCCTAACCGGCATGGTTCTGACCATGAGCCTTTTTCTCGTGGTGCTCCAACTTGCCGCGCCCGACATCAACAAGCCGAGTACCAAGGAGCTCGCGTTGTTCGTGAAGGCTGCGGCGAAGCCCGGAGACCGCGTGCTGCATTATCATGAGTTCTTCCACGATTTCACTTTCTACGCCGGGCGCCTCGTCGATGTCGTGGCCTTCAAGGGCGAACTGGAACTGGAGGAGGACGCCGCCGCCCGGGCCAGCGGCCGGTTCATGGATGAAGGCGAATTCCGCCGGCAATGGAACGGGCCGGCGCGCCTGTGGGTCGTCGCCCGTCAGAGCGATCTGAAGGAACTCTTTGCCGATCCCACGTTCCGTTATCATTTGCTCAAACAGACCAAGGAACACTACCTTTTCAGCAACCAACCCTGAAATGCCCGCGCCCGCGACTCCACCAGCCGTCCCCGCCCTGCCCTATCTGCCTTTTACGCGCCCGACCATCGACGAGGAAACCATCGCCGGCGTCGTCGAGGTGCTGCGCTCCGGCTGGATCACCTCCGGACCGCAGGTAAAGGCCCTCGAGGCGAAGCTCTCGGAATATTGCGGCGGTCGCCCGGTGCGCGCCTTCAACTCCGGCACCTGCACCATGGAGATCGCCCTGCGCATCGCAGGCATCGGCGCCGGCCACGAGGTCATCACCACTCCTCTTAGCTGGGTCGCAACTAGCAACATCGTCCTCGATGTCGGCGCCAAGCCCGTGTTCGTCGACATCGACCCGGTCACGCGCAACATCGACCTGAACCTAGTCGAGGCCGCCATCACGCCCGCGACCCGCGCCATCATCCCGGTCGACCTGTCCGGCCTGCCCGTGGACCGCGATCAGCTTCATGCCATCGCCAAGAAGCGCAACCTCCGCGTGATCGAGGATGCAGCCCAGTCCTTCGGCAGCACTTGGAAGGGCAAACGCATAGGGGCATTTGGCGATTTCGCGTCGTTCAGCTTTCACGCCAACAAGAACGTCACGACTGTCGAGGGCGGCGCGCTCGTGCTCAATGACGAGCGCGAGGCCAAGCTCGCCGAGCAATACCGGCTGCAGGGCGTCGTGCGGACCGGCTACGACGGCATGGAGGTCGAACTGGTCGGCGGCAAATACAACCTCACTGACGTCGCGGCGCGCGTCGGCCTCGGTCAGTTGCCCCACCTCGAAACCTTTACGACAAGGCGCCGCGAACTCGCCCGCGCCTATTTCGAGCAACTGGACAAACTTGGCGCCGCCCAACTAGGCCTCGGCCTGCCCGTCCGGGATTTCACCCACAGCAACTGGCATATGTTCCAGGTGATATTGCCCGAGGCCCGCCTGATTCTGAAGCGCGCCGACGTGATGGCGCAGTTGCACGCCGCCGGCATCGGCACCGGGGTGCATTATCCGGCGATCCACCTCTTCGCCCTCTACCGCCGGCTCGGGTGGAAGCCCGGCGACTTTCCCCACGCCGAATACGCCGGGCGCAACATCCTCACGCTTCCCCTGTTCCCGACAATGACCCCGGCGGACGTCGCGCGGGTCGCCACGACCTTGGTCGGCCTGCTCCGGGCGCACCCCAAAACATGAACGCAACCCCGATCCAACTCTCGGTGGTCATTCCCGTCTACAACGAGGAACTCAACCTGCCGGTGCTGTTCGCCCGCCTCTACCCGGTACTCGATGCCCTTGGCCGCCGTTACGAGGTGATTTTCACCAACGACGGCAGCGCCGATCGCTCCGGCGCCCTGCTCGCCGCCCAGCATGCCGCGCGCCCACGGGAGACCCGCGTCATCGAGTTCAACGCGAACTACGGCCAACACATGGCGATCATGGCGGCCTTCGAGCGCGTGCGGGGCGAGGTGATCGTCACGCTCGACGCCGACCTGCAGAATCCGCCCGAGGAAATCCCCAAGCTCCTGGAAAAGATCGCGGCTGGGCACGACTACGTCGGCGGCTACCGCCTCAAGCGGCAGGATTCCCTGTTCCGCACCCTCGCCTCGAAGCTGATCAACTTCGTCCGCAGCAAGACCACGAACATCGAGATGACCGACCAGGGCTGCATGCTCCGGGCCTACGCGCGGCCGGTCATCGACGCCATCGTGCGCAGCGGCGCGATCAACACCTTCATCCCCGCGCTGGCCTATTCGTTCAGCAGCCGGCCGGCGGAGGTCGGGGTGCAGCACGACGAACGGAACGCCGGGGCCTCCAACTATTCCCTCTACCAGCTCATCCGGCTGAACTTTGACCTGATCACCGGCTTCTCGCTCGTTCCCCTGCAGATCTTCACGATGTTCGCCATGGCCTGCTCCGCCGGCAGCTTCCTGCTGGTGCTCGTCCTGGCCTACCGCCGGCTCTTCCTCGGCGCCGAGGCCGAGGGTGTGTTCACCCTCTTCGGCATCGTGTTCTTCCTGCTCAGCGTCTGCATGGTCGGCATCGGCCTGATCGGCGAATACATCGGCCGCACCTACCAGGTGGTCCGCGCCCGCCAGCGCTATTTTGTCAGTCACATCCTGGAGACGGTGGAATGACGCGTCCGCGCATCGTGTTCTTCGGTTACAGCGAGGTCGGCTATGAGTGCCTGGCGCTGCTGCTGGAGCGCGGCGACCAGGTCGTCGCGCTTGTCACCCACCAGGACAACCCGACGGAGAAGATCTGGTTCAAGACCCCTGCCGTCGCCGCGCGCGAGAAAGGCATTCCGGTGTTCACGCCCGAGTCGGTCAACACGCCCGAGTGGCGCGAGCGCCTCGCCGCCCTGCAGCCCGACCTGATCCTGTCCGTGTACTACCGGCATATGATCGGCACCAAGGTCCTGACGCTGCCCCGCCTCGGGGCCTGGAACATGCATGGTTCGCTCCTGCCGAAATACCGCGGACGCGCCCCGGTCAACTGGGCCGTCCTTCACTGCGAGCCCCGCATCGGCATGACGCTCCACCGCATGGTCAAGGCCGCCGACGCCGGAGCCATCGTCGACCAGGAAGGCGTGGACATCGGCCCACGCGACACCGCCGAGCAGGCTTTTCGCAAGGTCCTGCCCTGCGCGCGCGCCGTGCTGGCGCGGCAGATCGACGCCCTGCTCGCGGGCACCGCCCACGAGACGCCGCAGGATGAATCGCAGGCCACCTACTTCGGCGGCCGCAAACCGGAAGACGGCCGGGTCGTCTGGACGCAGACCAGCCGGCAGATCTTCAATCTCATCCGCGCCGTCACCGACCCCTATCCCGGGGCCTTCACCGAGGTGAACGGTGTCCGTCTGATGCTCTGGTGGGCCGAGCCGGACTCGCCCACGGTCGCCGGCCGGAAGGGCCAGCCCGGCGAGATTCTTTCCGTTTCCCCGCTCGTCATCGCCACCGGCGACGGCGCACTCGAGTGCACCCGCACCGAATGGCGCGGCACCGCGCAAGCCTTGCAATCCGGCCAAATCCTCTAATCTAACACCACTATGCCCCTCAAGGTCCTCATCCTCGGCGCCAACGGCTTCATTGGCAGCTCCCTCACCCACGCCATCCTCAAGAAAAAAGACTGGGAGGTCTACGGCATGGATGTCGGCGACCACAAGCTCGGTGACTGCCTCGGCAACCCGCGTTTCAAGTTTGTCGAGGGCGACGTCATGATCTCGCACGAGTGGATCGAGTATCACGTGAAGAAAT
>CAZZDB010000148.1:0-10205 GCA_964652485.1 uncultured Oleiharenicola sp. | reverse complement strand
GCACGCTCATCCACGGCAACGAATACCAGCAGATCCGGCAGGCCACCAAGCGCGACGTCCGCGCCATCTACAACCTGACCCGCCAGGCCGTGAAGCGCGAGGAACTCGTCTACCGGACGCAGGCGGCCATCGAAAAGAACGTCGAGCAGTTCTTCGTCTTCGAAATCGACGAGAACATCATCGCCTGCGTCTCGCTGCAATTCTACGCCGACAAGCCGAAGTTCGCCGAAGTCGGTTCGCTCTACGTCATGCCCTTCTACCATCATCGTGGGATCGGCAAGAAGATGGTCGATTACGCCTGCATGATGGCCAAGGAACGCGGCGCGACGACCGTCATCGCCCTCTCCACGCAGGCCTTCTCCTTCTTCACCTCCGTGGTCGGCTTCGAGGAGGCCGACAAGGACGTATTGCCGGAGTCGCGGCTCAAAGCCTACGATGACAGCGGCCGGAACTCGAAGGTGATGACGAAGAAGGTTTGAGCGCGGCGCCATTGCCCCCGACGGACCGGACACTCGAGGGCCGGTGCCCCTGCCCGCCCGCAACTCATCCCTTCAACTCGACGATCACCTGGATCTCCACCGTCGAACCCTTGGGCAGGCCGGCGGCGGCCACGGCGGCGCGCGCGTGCTTGCCGGCATCGCCGAAAACCTTGCCGAAAAGCTCCGACGCGCCGTTGATGACGGCTGGGCTGTCCGCGAAGCCGCTGACCGCGTTCACGAAGCCGGTGACGAGCACGAACTGCTTCACGCTGTCGAGGCTGCCGGCGGCGGCCTTGATGTTGGCGAGCGTGTTGAGCGCGCAGATCTTCGCCGACTCGTAGCCGGTCTGCACGGTCTGCTCCTTGCCGACCTGACCGACATGGGTCATCTCGCCGTTGAACGAGCTGATGGTGCCGGCGAGATACAACAGGTTGCCCGCGCGCACGAACGGCACGTAGCTGCCGGCGACGGCGGGCGGATTGGGGAGCTTGAGGCCGAGTTCGACGAGTTTGTTTTCGATGCTCATGGGATTATTTATTGAGATGCTCACCACGGAATACACCGAATATACGGAAAATTGGAATGTTCCAACAGCTGGATCGATATTCCGTGCATTCGTGTATTCTGTGCCTAATTGCTTGCGGGCTTCGGGATGAATTCAAAGGTCGCGACGTCGTCCACGGCCACCGGTTGGTCGAGGACGCCGACCTCCTGCAGGAGCTTGATCTGCTTTTCGAGGCGCGCGGCGGTCAACTGGCCGGTGAACTCACCTTTCGTCGGATCGCCCGAAACCAGCTTGTATTCGTTCATCGCCTTGATGCTGTAGGCCATGAACTCGGGCGAGAGGTCGTTGCGCTTCGCCGCCAGCAATTTGTTCGCTGGTGCCGGGTCGCCCGTCAGGTAGTCCACCCAGCCGTGGATGCTCGCGCGGACAAACTTCGCGACGATGTCCGGGTGCTGGGCGAGGAATGCCTTGCCAGTAAACATCACCCGGTAGGGCTCGTAAGTGTCGCTCGCGATGAGCAGCGCGTCGACATTCGCGCCGCGCTGGCGGGCGAAGAACGGCTCGTTCGTCACGAAGCACTGCTGGACGAACTCGGCATTGTTCATGAACCGCGCCAGGTCACCGACAAGTGGCATGAGATTGAACTTAACGCCCAGCTTCTTCCGCAGCACCTCGATCCAGGTCGAGCCGGCGCCTGCCATCAGGGTCTTGCCTTCCAGGTCCCGCAAGGTCCGCAGCGGATGCTCGGTATGGAACAGGATGCCCTGCGGGTCGCGCTGCATCTCCGCCCCGACCATCTTCAGTGGAACACCGCGCGCAATGGCCACGATCACGTCGTCACCGTTCGTCATGCCCAGGTCCGCGCGGCCCACCGCCACAGAGGTCATCACCTGCGCGTTTGGTCCGCCGGGGAGGATCTCCACGTCGAGTCCCTCGGCGGCGTAATAGCCCTTGGCGAGCGCTTGATAATAACCGCCGTGCTCCGGTTGCGGATACCAGTCGGTCTGAAAGCACACCTTGACGAGTACACCTGAGGAGGAGACCGCCGGTTCAGTCTGCTTGCCGCAGCCGACCGCAAGCAAAGTGAACGCCACCACAAGTCCCAGCAACACACCCCGGCGCTGCGCGCCACCCCTCTTGATAGAGAGGATTTTCACTGTCTGGGTCCCCTCTGGAGAGGGGTGCCCGGAGGGCGGGGTGTGGTTGGCGTGGTTTGGCATATAGCTCAGTGGTCGTGGCGTTCGAAGGAATCGTGCCACTTGTGCAGCAGGGCCCGGTTAAGCCAGGCGACCGCCGCCACGAAGATGAAACCCAGCAGGCAGCTGGTCAATGCCGTGGCGAAAAGTGCCGGTATCTTGATCTGGGTGTTGTAACGGTAGACCAGAAAGCCCAGTCCGCCGGTGCCCCCGGCCGAGTTGCCCACCATGTATTCGCCGAAAATCGCGCCGATGGGCGCGAGCGTCGCCGCGATCTTGAGTCCCGCCAGGTAATACGGCATCGCCGACGGCACACGCAGCAACAGCATCTCCTGCAGGCGGCTGGCGTTGCACATGCGGAAAAGCGCCACGTGGTTCATATCGGTCGAGAGCAACCCCTGCGTCATGTTGGCCACGATGGGGAAGTAACTGATGAGCCAGGTCACCGTGATGATGCCCGGCAGACCGGGCCCCGCCCACAGCACGATGATCGGTGTCAGGACAATCACGGGGGTCATTTGCAGCACCAGCAGCCACGGATAGAGAGCGGCCCGCATCGATTTCGAGACGCCGAGCAGGAGCGCGGTGGCAAACCCGAAGACTCCGGCCAGGAGAAATCCCGCGAGCGCGCCGACCGCCGTGTTCCCGGCGGCCGCGATCAACGTCCCCCGCTCCCGCCACGCCGCGGCGATGATCTCCAGCGGCGTGGGCAAGATCCAGCTCTGCAGGCCGGTGACCGTGCGCAAGCCATACCACAGGCCGACGAACAGCACGCCGCTGAACGCCGGCAAGCCCCAGAAGAGAATTGGCGGCAGCCTCCTCATGCCGGGACCTCCACCTCATGCAAAAGGTGCGACACTTCATTCACCTTTGCCTGGAACTCAGGTTGCTCACGCAATGCGGAGCGTCGCGGATAGACAAAATCGACCCGCACCTCTCCGTGGAGTCGTCCCGGGTTCGCCGCCATGACCACGATGCGGTTCGACAGGAAGACCGCCTCCGCCACCGAGTGGGTGACGAACATCGCCGTGAACGGCGCGGCGGCGCGCAGGGCTAGCAGTTCCTCGTTCAGCCGGTTGCGCGTCATTTCATCGAGCGCCCCGAACGGCTCGTCGAGCAGCAGCAACTGCGGGGCGAGGGTCAGCGCCCGGGCAATGGAGACTCGCATCTTCATGCCACCGGAAAGCTGGCGCGGGTAATAGTCTCGCACGTCGGTCAGACCCACCAGATCGAGCATCTGCCGGGCCTTGGCCACGCGCCCGGCAGGCGACACCCGGCGAAGTCGCAGCGGCAGTTCGGCATTCAACTGCGCCGTGAGCCACGGCAGCAAAGTGGCGTCCTGGAAGATGAACGCCTGCCGGTCGCGCGCCTGCCGCGGCGTGGTGCCGAGCACCACCACCTTCCCTTCCGTGCCCGGGCTGAGGCCGGAGACCAGCTTCAACACCGTGGATTTGCCGCAACCGCTGGGCCCGATGAAGGTGACGAAGTCCCCCGGCTGCACGGCCAGTTCGAGGTCGCGCAGGACCAGCGGCCCGTCACCATAGCGCTTTTGCAACGACGTAAATTTGACGATGGGTGCGTCCGCCTCCATGAGTGTCACCGAATGGACACAAACGCGCCCAAAACGCCAGCCACTTTGCCGCTCGCCGCCTGGCAGGCGATGACGCCGGCGCAGGCGGCGCGAGAACTGCGGGTGCGGCTGGCCTCCTTGCCCGAAGCGTTGCAGCGGGCCGCGGTCGCGTGGCTGCGGCCGGAGTGGGAGCTGGCCGTGGAAATGGGCGCGGTGGGATCGCGGCCAGCGTTGCGTGGCGTGCCCTACGCCCTGAAGGATCTCTTTGACCTCAAGGGCGTGCCGACGCGGGCGGGCTCGACCTATCTCGACAAAGTCCGGCCCTTGCCGGCCAACGACAGTCGCATCGTCCGGCTGCTCCGCGAACAGGGCGCCATCTGCGCGGCCAAGACGCATTTGGTCGAGTTCGCCTCCGGACTGACGGGCGAGAATCCGCACTACGGCGACTGTCCGCACCCGCATTTTCCCGATCGCCTGACCGGCGGTTCCAGCAGCGGCTCGGCCGCCCTGGTGGCGGCAGGTGTCGTGCCCCTGGCCGTCGGCACCGATACCGGAGGTTCCGTGCGCGTGCCGGCGGCTTGGTGCGGGTTGCACGGCTTCCGGCTTGTGCCCGGCGATGCGTTGGTCCGCGATGCCTTCCCCCTGGCGCCAACGATGGACACTGCCGGATGGTTCACCGCCAATGCCGGAGACATGCTGACGGTGTGGAAAGTTCTGGCGGGAAAAGCCGCAGCCAACCGACCCGTTCGCGGCTGCCATCTCCCGATGAGTGTGTTGCTGCCAGACGCCGACACCGGAACCGCCCGGGCCTGCGATGCGGCAGCAGCCATGCTATGCCCATCGGCCGATGCGACCACCCAGGTCGAATTGCTCGAGTCCTGGCGCGACATGGTCGACGCCTATGTCACCATCGGCATGAGCGAGGCCCACGCGGTGCATCGCGACTGGCTTGCGCCGTACCGCGAGCACTACGATCCGGTCATCTGGCAGCGTTTCACCGACGCGGGGCGCTATTCTCCCCAGCAAATCGTCCGCGCCCGGGCCGTGCTGGAACTGGTGCGCGCCGCCTTCACCAGGTTCTTCTCCACGTACGATTTCCTCGTGCTGCCGTCGGTTCCCCGACCGGCACCGCGCAAGGCCGACTGCACACCGGAGCTGCGCCGGGGCATCCTTGCGCTTACCGCACCGGCCAGCCTCGGCGGGCGGCCCGTGCTGAGCCTCCCGGTCACCTTGTCTGCAGGCCTGACCGCGGGCTTGCAGGTCATCCTGCCCGCGGCGAACAGTCCGGTCGTGCCTTGGATCCTGAAAAGGTAGGGCGAGTCGTCCCGACGAACCGGGCTGATCCGGAGGATTCGCCGCTACCACCAGCCGAATAGCTTCACGGCGTTGGCGCCCAACATCGCGGGAGAAGTCCCGAACCGCTGGGCCTCGTGGAGGAGTCCGCTGAAACCGGGTGCGGTGTCCCTTTCCGGATAAAGGATCAGCGGATAATCCGAGCCGAACAGCACGCGGTCCGTCAGCGCCTTGTCCCAGACATCGGTGTCGTAGAGCAGCGGCGAGGCGGCGGTGTCGAACCAGACATTGGGCAGCGCGGCCGCCTCGCGGGACCACGCCAGGCTGCCGCCCCAGTGGGCGAGGACAAAAGTCGTGGCCGGAAACTCCCGGGCCAGTTGGAGGAAACCCGGCAGCGGGGTCTCGACCCGCCCGAGGTAGGGGCGGCTGACCGGGTCCGTGACGTGCAGGTTGACCGGCACCTTCCACTCGGCGGCCAGGGTCAGGATCCGCCGCCAGACCGGTTCGTTGAGGGGGAAATGCTGCGAGTGCGGCGAGAGCTCGCCGAAACCAGCGAGACCGTCGTCCAGCGCACGACACGCTTCGTCGAACGCCACCAGCCCCGCCCGCGGGTTCACGGTGGCGAACGCCGACAGCCGATCCGGGTGCAAACGGACGCAGTCGGCATAGAACCTGTTCTGCTCCACACAGGTCGCCTGGTTTTCCCAATACCAGCCGAGTAGCACCGCACGGGTCACGCCCGCCTCGTCCATGTCGCGCAGCAGTTGATCCACCGAGGGGAACCCCTGCACCGGCTGCCCGTTCTTGCGCCGCCGCGTGCAGAGCTTGGCCCAATGCGTCTCGCCTTGGGCCACCGCCCAGGCCGCGGGGTCGCGGTTCACCTCCGGCGGGTAAAGATGCACGTGGGCGTCGATGATGGACACAGCCCAAGGTTCACCACGTCCCCCGTCCGCGCAAGCCGGGAACGTTCCTAGGGGTGGCGCGGCGGGCGCCACAGGATATTCAAGGCCAGGGCCGTGATTCCGCCCGCCGAGATTCCCGATTCCAGCAGCGACCGGACGATCGCGGGAAGATCCACCAGCAAGCCGGACTGCGTCGGCAATCCCACCCCGACTCCGAGGGATAGTGCCACGATGAGTCCCTCCCGCTGGCCCAAGCCCTCACTTTGGATGAGGCGGAGGCCAGACACGGCGACGAGTCCGAACAACAGCATCGCCAGGGCGCCGATCACCGGCGGAGGCACCACGCTGATCAGCCGCCCGACCGCGGGCACCAGCCCGAGCAAGGCCAGGATACCTGCCATGTAGTAACCCACCCGGCGGCTGGCCACGCCGGTCAGCTGGATGACACCATTGTTCTGGGCGTAGGTCGCGCTGGGGAAGCCCCCGAACAAAGCCGACACGCTGCTCGTGATGCCATCCGCCAGCACGCCGCCGGACAGTCGCCGCCAATGCTCCGGGCCGGTCGTGTCCAGCCCGGAGAGTTGCGAGGTGGCGGTCATGTCACCAATCGCCTCGAGCATCGACACGAGGTAGACAAAGGCGAAGGGCAGCGCCAGTTCCCACCGGAAGGCAAACCCGTGCGGCAGCAAGCGGACCGAGGTGAACCAGGTGCCATCCCCCGCTGGCGGAGACGGCAGCGCGCCGGCCAAGGCACAGGCCAGCACCCCGCCCGCGACCCCGAGGGCGATGCCCGCGATGCGCGCCCACGACCGGCCCACCGCCTGCGCCACGGTGACGATCGCCACGACCCCCGCGCCGATCGCCAGGCCCAGCCACGACGGTGCATCCGGGCGCAGCGGCACGGCGAGGTTGAAATAGGCGGTCGGGATCAGCGACACCCCGATCAACAGCACGATGATGCCCGACACGAGCGGAGTGAAGACGCCCCGCAGATGCCGCAGCAGCGGCGAGAAGGCGATCTGCAGCGGCGCGGTCAGGCACGACAGCCCGAACATGAGCGCAAATCCGCCCGCGTGCCACGCCTGGGTCAGAACCCCGACGAAGGCAAAACTGGTACCGGTGACGCTCAGTAGGCCCGATCCCACCGGCCCGCGGCGCCGGCTTTGGAGCAAGGTGCCAAGGGCGGAGGCCAGCAGCGCCAGGCTGATCAGGTAGGCCGTGTCGGCGGGAGGAAACTTCAGCGCCCCGGCCAGCAACAGCGGCGGCGTGATCGTGCCGACCACCATCGCGCTCACATGCTGGGCACCCACGAGCAACGCGGTGCCCGGCGGCACCCGGTCCTCCAGCCCATAGACAATGGGCGGAGCGCTGGCGACAGGTTCCGGGGGCAGATACGACTGGCTCATGCGCCCTTCCCTGAGCAGGCGCCGGGCCAGTCGCCTAAGGGGCTCGCTCGACGCGGACCGTCCAGCCGCCGCCCGACGCCAGCCCGTATTTTTCGGAGAAGCTGCCCATGTTCAGGGCAAGCGCGACGTTCATCAGGCTGTTCAGATAGAGCAGCGGTGCGCCCTCGGGCACATCGCCAAAGGTTCGCACGTAAGGGATAACGCCCCGGTAAACCTCCTTGCCGTCGTGCCGGATGGTGACGGCGAACTTGTCGCCCAAGATCGGTTTCAACTCGTTGAAAAGATTGTCGGGAATGTTCGTCCACACATTGCCGTAGTGGAAGTCAATGAGCGGGACCGCGCCCCGCAGGACGCCCCCAGCCACGGCGGCATGCTCATAAGGCAGGCTGACGACCTTAGGCTCGAGCAGCGGCCCAACCTGGTCGAAGGTGATCTTGCCGGACGCCAGCCGGGCGCCGGTGTAGGCATAAATGTCGCGACCGTGAAACGTGTAGCTTTTTTCCGAGCCGGCCCGGCGGTTGACTTTCTCGTCGATCCGCCGGACGGCCTCGATGCCCAGTTCCTCGGCGACCAGCGTCAAGGTGCCGTTGTCCGGGCCGATGAAAAAGTGCCCGCTCTTCGTCTGCAGGACGATGGACGCGCGATCGGTGCCAACGCCCGGATCGATCACGGAGACGAAAACCGTGCCCACCGGCCAGAACGGCGCGCTCTGCTTGAGCCGGTAGGCCGCCTCCCAGATGTCGTAAGGTGTGTTCTCCTGGCTGAGGTCGAAGATGCCCAGGTGCGCATCCACACCGAAGGCCACCCCTTTCATGGCGGCGACGGCGCCATCCTTGGTGCCGAAGTCGGTCTGGATCACGAGGGCGTGGTCGGCGGCCAGAGCGGCCACGGCCGCCGCCAGGGCAAACAGGAACACGGGCAGTTTTGTGAGCATGGCGGAGATGAAACCAAAAGCCGCCCGGCGACAAGCACCGGGCGGCCAACATCGTTCAGATTGGACCGGCCTGGTTCAGATCAGAACTTGTATTTGATATTGAGCGAAACCGTCGTTCCGGCCAAGGGCAGGATCGAGCCGTTGCCGTAGACCGGATTCGGCGGCGCCCAGTTCTTCTGATTGGTCACATTGCCGACGCTGACCCGGTATTCCCAATTTTTCCCATAGCGATACCAGAAACTGCCATCGAGTTCGTATTGCGTCGGGATGACGAGCGTGCCGGCGCTGTTGTTGTTGATGGGGCCGGTGACCAGAGTGTTGGCGGAGAAGCCCCACCCACTGTCGAAGGAATAGGACACCAATGCATTGGCAGAGAGTTCCGGCAGACCCGAGGTCCGCCATTCGTGAACCGTGGAAGGCAACTGAGCCTCGTCGCCGACCAGTTCGACGAATCCTCCGGCAAATGGGTAGTCACCCGATCCCCCGGCGGAGCTAAAGGTCGTGGCCTTGATATAGGAGAACGACACGGTGGCATAGAGGTGTTTGTCGGGCTGAAAGTTCAACTCGGCCTCGATCCCCTTCGTCTTGTATTTCAGGATCGTGGTTCCGCTGGTCTGCTTGGCTGTGCGGGTCTGGTCAAAAACCGCGAAGTTCAGGAACACCTTGTCGTGGTTCAAGGCAAACTTCGCCCCCGCTTCATACAGCTCGCTCGGTTGGGTGAATGCATCCTTGGACAGGTAGGGATTCCCCTTGCTGTCCACATAGGGCACGCCGCCCGAACCGGCCCACCCGTTGATGCCGCCGCCAACCCCGACGGCTCCCGACGTGTTCTGGCTGTAGTTGTAGGTGAAATAATAGGTGATGTTTTGCGCCGGCTTGAACAGCAAGCTGCCGTTCAAACTCGGGATGGCCACGTTGATCGAAGCGGTCGGATACGCTGGAAGGGTGGGCATGCCATAGAAATTCACGTAGCTGGCCGCCGCCGGGGAAAGCAACGGGTCGCGCACGGTGGCGCTCATGAAGTCTTCACGGGCGCCGGCGACAAGGCTCAGCTGATTCGAGATCTTCCAGTTGGTCTGGATGAACGGTCCGACTGTGGTCGCGTGACTATCATTGGTGTCGCCGTTGTTGACGCCCGGCGTGCCGTAACGATTCGGCCAGCCGGGAATCGCAACATCCGGAGTAAACGGGTCCGAGGGCGAGGGAGGAAAGTTCGTCGAATTGTAGACGTTGATATAGTTGTGGTCCTTGGTCAGGTCCCACACGTTGGCCGGCTCGAAGAAATAGTCGTCATAGGCCTTGGTCCGCTGATACCTGATGTCCAGCCCGGTGTTGATCGAGAGGGAGCCTTTCTTCCAGTGAAACTCCGTGCGGTTCTCGGCGAACCAGGAGGGATCGATGACCTCCGAGTAATAATAGCTGCTGAGGGTGTTGCGCGCCGTGTAACTGAAAAAAGTGTTGTTGACCAATTTCAGGGCGTCGCTGAACAAAAACGTCTGGATGGCCTGGGCATTGAACTCCCGGCCGGTGGAATGATCTCCCGGCTTCAGCAGCCGATCATGGCGGTCAATCTGCACCGCCGGCCCGAGAGCGAGACTGTTCCAAACTCCGGTAACATTGGCGGAATTCTGCGGGTCGGAGGGCGCCCCGGGCGCGTTGTTGTTGTTGACGCCCGTGATGTAATTGCCGTGGTCGATCAGGTCCTGGGTCGGGCGGTTCAGGCCCCAGTTCTCCGTGTAGCGATACCAGCTCGCGGACGCGTTGACGAAGATCTCGTATTTGTCCGTCGGGCGGTAGGTCATCGCACCGTAGAACGAGTTGTTCTTGTTGTAGTAGTCATGCCAGTAGCCGTTGCTGTCGGTCCCGGAATAACTGAAACGGTAGGCCAGTTGCTTCGAGAGCGGCCCGCCCACGTCGATG
>CAZZDB010000147.1:0-10214 GCA_964652485.1 uncultured Oleiharenicola sp. | reverse complement strand
AGCTTTTGCCCGCCGTGACCCGAGCCGAGGATGAATCGTTCATCCACGTCCGAGGCCCGCGCCCCGAGAGCCGCCAATCTGGCTTCAATTGCCTTGTTCATCGGTGGAGATCTGACGGCGGCACAGAAACAGTAGGAATCGACTTGAATATCTTCATCCCCTCGCCACCGGCGGCTCGCGCTCCTCGTTCACCTCGATCAGGTCGAACGACGTGCACGCCGGGTGGTCGGCTCGACCGATCTCCTGTTTGACCTTCTGGAGATAGCCGGAGACGCGATCGTTCCAGCCAAATTTCCGCGAGCACTCGTTCCACACCGTCGTCTGCATGCGGTTGGGCCGAAGTCCGCGGGCAAAAATCCACTCCGCGATCTCCGCGTCCGTACCGCCCTCCTTCACCCGCGCCTCGATGTCCTCGAACTTCATGTCGAGAAACCCGCACAGGTGGCCGTCGAGCCCGACGGAGAGCCCGTAGTTGCGGTGGTATTCCTCCGGCAGCCTGCCGGCCTGTTTCAGGCGGATCTTGTCGAGCATGCGGCCGAGGTGGTGCAGACCGCCGACGGTCTTGTCGTAGGGAGAACGGAAACCTTCAACGCGGGGCATGCAGGCAGTGTGGCACGGAATAACATCCGGGCAAGGCCGGAGGACTGCTGGCCGCTAAGGCTTGGGCATCTCCAGCCACGCCTGCGCGTAACGCCGGCCGAGCTCCCGGTTCGACGGCGTGTCGAAATGCAGCTTGTCGCCCTGGTCGTTTAGTCCCTCGGCCGAAACAAACGCGCAGCGCGGCACGCCCTGCGGCACGGTGGCGAGCGCGGCGTTGATCGCGGCTCCGTCGGGCCGGAAGCGACCGGTCTCGCCGACAATCACCGGCACCCGCTCCGCACCGAGGTCGGCGCGAAGTTGCGCGATCATCTTCGCGAAGCGCGCCGCGTAGCTGGCGGCCTTGTCCGGGGCGCTGTCGGACTCGCCCTGGTGCCAGAGGATGCCCGCGAGCCGGCCGTGCTTCATCGCCTCCCGGGCCCGGGCGACGGCATTGACGTAATGCGGGGCGCCGGGGATCCACTCGTCGAGCCCACTGCCGCCGAACGCGGCGGGAATCAGGCCGATGACCGCCGACGGATCCGTCTCGGCCACCACGGCCCCGAAAGTCTTGGCCAGCCCGACGCCGATGCGCTCGGGCTTGTCGAAATGCACGGGGTCCACGGCCGGCGCCCAGGTGAGTTCCTTTGTGAGCATGAACACTCGCGGGTGCGGCACCTTGTCCGGCGGCTCGACGCGGCCGCGCCCAGCCATGTTCGACTGGCCGATGAGCAGGAACAATTGCATATTTTCCGGGCGGGGCTGGGCGAGGGCGGCGAGGGTCATCGCGGAAAACACGCAGGCGGCGGCGAGGGGTAAACGCGTGGGCATGACTGGCGGGTTATCATGGACGGCAACCGAGGCAAGGCCGGAGGACCGGTCTCCGGCGCCTTCGTGAGGGAAATCATCCGGGCAGTTGGTCTTCGCACCGCCATTGCGGCCATTGCTTCGCCACGTAACCCTGCATCTCCACCAGGATGGTGCGGAGCAACGGCGGCGGCTCGCCGTTCCATAATGCGGCGACTTCCACCGGCTCGAACCCGTCCAGCGGCAGCACCCGCACCGCGGGATGTTTTACCACCTCGACCGCGTCCACGCTCAGGCCGATGCCGTAGCCGTTGGCGACGTAGCGCGTCACGAGGTCCATCGAGCTGGCCTCGATCGACTGCGGCCAGTCCGCCTGGTGGAGCTTCAATCCCTTGCGGAACAGGCGGCTCATCGCTTCGGTTTGCGGCAGGCAGATGAGCGGCTCGTCGATCTCCCCGCGCGCCCAGAGTTCGGCGGCGGACCTGATCTTCGATTTACGGTGGACGAGCAGCACCAGCGGCATCCGCAGCAAGCGCAGGCAGCGGAGGCGCGTCGGCGGCTTCGCATCCAACGAAGCCACCGCCAGGTCGATCTCCCGGTCGAGCAGCCATTTTTCCATCTCGCCCTGGTAACCGGAGCGCAGGCTCAGCCGCAGCTTCGGCTCCTGCCGGCGCAACCGCTCGACCACCGCAGGGAGGTAGTCGCGCAACACCAGTTCCGAGGCGGCGATGCGGACGAGCGGCGCAGCCCGCTGCCGCAGCCGCCGCCCAATCGCGTCGAGGTTCTCGAAAAACGGCCGGGCAAACTCGAACAGTTCCTCGCCCGCCGGGGTGAGCTTGAACGGGTTGCGCTCGAAAAGCCTCAACCCGAGGTCCTGCTCGAGCAGGAGGATCTGGCTGCTGACCGCCGGCTGCTGGATGCCGTAGGGCATGTTGCGCACCGCCCGGCTGATGCCGCCGTGTCGCGCCACATAATAGAACAGCTCCAAGTGGTGGATGTTCATGGTCGGTGCCAGCGTGCCCGATGCGTTGCGCGTACGCAACGCGGATCGGGTCGAGGCAACCCGGCTGGACGGATTACCTCGTCGCACCGCAATGACCGGCCGCACCCATACCCCCGCTCAATGGCCCGCATCAGGTTTATCTATTAACGGACCGGCGGCCCTTCCGGTATCCTCGGCCCGCCATGAAAACCTGTCTCCATCATCTTGGATTTTTCCCCGCCTTCCTGGCGGGATTGCTCCCAACGACCGCTCTTGTCGCCAACGCGTCCGCCGCCGGACGCGTTGGCACCTATGATTCGCGCGTCGTCGCTTTCGCCGCCTTCTGGGACGAGACACATCAAGCCCATCTCAATTCTCTCGGCTGCGCCGCCCGCACGGCCAAGGCACAGGGTGATACGTCCCGATATCAGTCGCTCGCCAAACAGCTTTCCGCCCGCCAGCATGAAATGCACATGCAGGTGTTCAGCACAGCTCCGATTCCCGAAGTGCTCGCCAGACTCAAGGATCGCCTGCCGGCACTGCAACGGGAGGCCGGCGTCAGCCGCCTGGCGTCGCGATGGGACGAAGCTGCTCTCGCCGGCGTGCCCACCGCCGACCGCGTGGACGTGACCGACCGCCTCGTCAGGGAATTCCGCGTGCCGGACGCCAAGCTCCGGCAGCTGGAGCAGTTGAAAGCGGCGGTGCCGCTGCCGCTCTGGCGCGCCCAGGTATTGAGCGCGTTGCATCTGGTTTGAACCGACCCGTCCTTCACGCATGTCTTCCTCCCGCAACTACCCGCTCTTGCTCGCCGGCCAGTTTCTCAGCGCGTTTGGCGACAACGCCATTCTCGCCGTCATCGTGGGCCAGCTCACCTACCTGCAGAAAGCGGGCGCCATCACCGCCACCGAGCTGCGCACGCGCAACACGATCTACACCAGCCTGCTCTTCGTGCCCTACGTGCTGCTCGCTCCGCTGGCGGGCTACCTGAACGACCGTTTCGCCAAGACCAAGTGGCTGGTCGGCGGCAATGCCCTGAAGCTGCTCGGCACCGCCCTGTGTGCGCTGAGCGTCTGGTTTGGTGCCACCTGGCAGGGTTTCGGCTATCTCGTGGTCGGCATCGGTGCGTGTTTCTACGGACCGGCCAAGTACGGCGTCCTCCCCGAGATCCTTCCGCGCGAACGCCTGGTCAAGGCCAACGGCATGGTCGAGCTGCTCACCCTCGTCGCCATCCTCGGCGGTGCCATCGCCGGCTCCGTGCTGGCCGATGTGTTCAAGGACCGCGTGCTCGTCTCCTACGGCGTGCTCCTCGGCCTCTTCGGGGCGGCGCTGCTGTTCAACTCCCTCATGACGGCGACGCCGCACAAGGCTCACATCCGGCTCGCGGACAGCGTCGGCGAGTTCACCCGCCACCTGCGGGACCTGCTGACGGCGCCGCGGCTCTGCCGGATCCTCCTGGGCACCGCGCTGTTCTGGGTCTGCGGCGCGGCGATGAAGATTAATTTCCAACCTTGGGGCCTAGAGGTGCTCCATCTGCCCGACAACACCCAGATCGCCCTGCTCGGCCTCTGGCTCAGCGTCGGCGTGATGGCCGGCAGCATCCTGGCCGGCCAGCTCCACCAGGTCGGCGACCTCCGCCGCACCCGCCCTTACGGCTTTGCGCTCGCCGGCATGCTGGCCCTGCTTTTCACCGTCAACTCGTTCGCCTTCTGGCGCACGCCCGTCGTGCAGCTCGGACCGCTCCATCTCGTCGTACCCGTCGTCCTGCTGCTCATCGGCGCCGGCATCACCGCCGGGCTCTTCCTCATCCCGCTGAACGCCGCGCTGCAGGCCGAGTCGGATCCCGACAAGCTCGGCAAGACCATCGCGGTGCAGAATCTCGGCGACAACCTCGGCATGCTCACCGCCGGCGCCTACGTGTTCATCAGCGTCAAGGCCGGCCTCAGCTCCAGCGGGGTCTTCCTCGGCCTTGCCCTCGGCGTCGCGGCCCTCGTCACCTGGCTCCGTCTGGCCGCGCGGAAGTCCGCCTCGTGAGCCTATCCCCGTGAGAACCCTGCTGCGTCTCATCGCCCGCCTCTGCTTCCGCTTCCGCGCCTATGGCGCGGACGTTCTGACCACGCCGGGCCCGGTGCTGCTCGTGCCCAACCACGTCTCGTGGCTCGACTGGCTGTTCCTCGGCGCCGTGCTCGACGAGGATTGGAAATTCGTCACGTCATCCACGACCGCCGCGACCACCTGGATCCACCGGAAGATGATGATCAACTCCCGTACGTTCCCAGTCGACAACACCTCACCGTACGCGCTGCGCGACATGTCCGATCACCTGGAAAAGGGCGGCCGCCTCGTCCTGTTCGCCGAGGGCCGGATCACTCTCAGCGGCAGCCTGATGAAGGTCTACGACGGCACGGGCTTCCTCATCCGCAAGACCGGCGCGAAAGTCATCACCTGCTACCTGCGCGGCGCGAGCCGGGGTCGCTTCGTGCGCCACACGGGCTGGCGGAAATGGTTTCCGCGCGTCTCGGCCCACTTCAGCCCGGCCCTGGCCGCGCCCGTCTTCGCCGACGTCTCCCACACCGTGGCCCGGCAGAAACTGACCACCTGGCTGCGCGACCGGATGACACTCCAGCAATTTGAGACCGAGATGGCTTTCGGCCCGGCCAATGTGCTGGCGGCCGTCGCCGAGACCGCCGCCAACATTCCCAACCGCGTCGCGCTGGAGGACATAACCTTCAAGGAACTGACCTATCGCCGGCTGATGGTTGGTGCCGACCTGCTAGCGGACGAATGGCGCACCCGCCTTGGCCCGGCCGCCGGCGAAAACGTCGGCGTGCTGCTTCCGAACGCGAACATCCAGCCGGTCACGCTGCTCAGCCTGTGGGCTGCGGGGAAGGTGCCGGCCCTGTTGAATTATTCCACCGGAATCCCGGTCATGCTCCAATGCGCGCAACTCGCCGGTTTGAAGCACATCATCACCTCGCGCCAGTTTCTCGAAAAGGCGCGGCTTGATCTCGCGCCACTCGAGGCCGCGGGGATCAGGCTCGTCCACCTGGAGGAGGTCAGCCCGGCGATTTCCCGTTTGGCGAAGTTCACGGCGTTGCTCCGGCACAAGCTCTCGACGGGCGCCGGCCTCCGGGATGCCCCGCTGCGGTCGGAGGCCACGGCCGTCATCCTGTTCACGAGCGGCTCGGAGGGCGTGCCGAAGGGCGTGGCACTCTCCCACCGCAACCTACTCGCGAACATCCGCCAGGCCACCGCCGTCATCGACGTCACGGACGATGACCGGTTTTTCAACGCGCTGCCCCTGTTCCACAGCTTCGGCCTGACGGGCGGCACGTTGTTTCCGCTGGTGCGCGGCTGCTTCACCTTTCTCTACCCGTCGCCGCTGCACTACCGCGTCGTGCCCACGCTCGTCTACGACCGCGCCTGCACCGTGCTGCTCGGCACGAACACCTTTCTCAACGGCTACGCCCGCAAGGCCCACGCCTACGATTTCAACTCCCTGCGCTACCTCATCGCGGGCGCGGAAAAGGTGCAGACCGCCACGCTCGACACCTGGGCGCGCAAGTTCGGCGTGCGCATCCTCGAGGGCTACGGCGCCACCGAGTGCAGTCCCATGATCAGCCTCAACACCCGCATGGAACCCTGCATCGGCTCCGCCGGCCGGCTGGTGCCCGGACTCGAATACCAGCTGGAGCCGGTCGAGGGCGTCACGGAAGGCGGCCGCCTCTTCGTCCGCGGCCCGAACGTCATGCAGGGCTACCTCAATGCCGAGGCCAACGAGAAATTCCAGGCGCTGGGCGGCTGGTATGACACCGGTGACATCGTGACCGTCGACGCCGACGGCTACCTCCACATCCGCGGCCGGATGAAACGCTTTGCCAAGGTCAGCGGCGAGATGGTCAGCCTCACGGCCGTCGAGGACGCGCTCGCGGGCGCCTTCCCGCAGTTCGGCCTGCGCTGCACCGTCGCCGTGATCGCGGGGCCCGACGAGGACAAGGGCGAGAAGCTCATCGCCGTCACCAATGAATCACGGCTGCAGCTCGCGGAGATCCGCGCCGCCGTTCGCGCCAAGGGCCTGAGCAACCTCTGCGCCCCGCGCGAGCTCCGGGTGGTCATGAGCATACCCAAGCTTGGCACCGGCAAGACCAATCACCGTGAGCTCGAGAAGCTGATCGACCAGACGCCGGTCCCGGCCGGGCGGGGCTGAACTGGACTTTGCCCGGCCGGGCGGCAATGTCGCCGCCATGAAAATTCCCCGTTTTCTGCCGTTCCTCCTGGGGTTGGCCGCCGTCACCGCCGTCGCGCAACCCGATCGCTTGACGCCATCTGCCCAGCCCGGTTCGTTTTCCCAAGCCCTCATCACCACCCAGCCGTCCTTCGGTCAGTGGGCCGACACCTTCGCCGCGGAGTGGATGCGCGCCAACCCCACCGCGGCCACCATCACGCAGTATTTCACCGGTGCCGAACAGGACGCGCTCGACCGCCAGCTCACGCCCTTCACGAAGGGGGCCCGCGCCGCCCGGGTGGCGATGGCGCTGCGCGGCCTCGGCGACCTGGCGAAGTTTGACCGCACCCGGTTCGATGCGCAGGAGCGCATTTCCGCCGCCATCCTGGAGTGGCAGCTCAGGGAGATCGTCAGTGCCGAACCGTTCAACGACTACAATTTTGTCTTCAACCAGTTTGGCGGCCTGCAAGTGCGGCTGGTCAATTTTCTCAGCCAGACCCACCCCATCCGCAACAAACGGGATGTCGAAAACTATCTCGCCCGCCTTGACCTGGCCGCCGCCCAGATGGACGAGGGTGTCGCGCAAGCCCGGGATGCCGCCACCCGCGGTTTTCTCATGCCGGATTTCATCACGAAGTCGGCGATCGGGCAGTTCGACCGCTTCCTGGCCGGCGAACCGGACAAGAACATCCTCGTTACCTCGCTCGCCGAGCGCGCGGCCAAGCTGAAGGACATCGCCCCGGAGGAACGCGCCGCCTTTGTCGCCGCCGCCGAGAAAACCGTCGCGACGGCCATCATCCCGGCGTTCCAGCGCGCCCGGGCGCTGCTACAGGAACAGCTGCCGCTGACGACCGACCATTCCGGCCTCTGCTGGTTGCCCGGTGGCGACGCGGCCTATGCCAACGCCCTCCGCCGCAACACGACCACCAACCTCACGCCACAGCAGGTTCACGAGATCGGTCTCAAGGAGGTCGCCCGGATCGAGGGCCTGATGGATGGGCTGCTCAAGCAGATCGGTTACCAGGACGGCTCCATCAAGGAGCGCATGGCGAAGCTTGAAGCGGACCTGCAGCCGCCGGCCGAGCCCGACCCGCGCCCGGCGTTGCTCAAGCGCTACGAGGAAATCCTCGCCGACGCCGTGAAACGCGCCGATTTGCTCTTTGATCTCCGCCCCAAGGCCTCCTGCGTCGTAAAACGCGAGCCGCCCTTCACCGAGAAAACCGCCGCCGCCCATTACAACGCCCCGGCGCGTGACGGATCGCGCCCCGGCACATTCTTCGCGCCGCTGCCGGGGCCGTTCGAGATGGCCGGCATGCGCACCCTTGTCTACCACGAGGCCATTCCCGGCCATCACTTCCAGATCGCCTTGCAACAGGAGATGACCGACCTGCCCCGTTTCCGGCAGGACCGGGTCTTCGGCGGCGCCACCGCGCACTCCGAAGGGTGGGCGCTCTATGCCGAGAACCTCGCCGCCGAGTCCGGCTGGTATGAAGGCGACATCGTCGGCCACCTCGGCCAGCTCGATGACGAACTCTTCCGTGCCCGCCGTCTCGTCGTGGACACCGGCCTGCACGCCATGAAGTGGACGCGCCAGCAGGCCATAGATTACGGTATCAAGGCCTCCGAGGTGGAACGCTATGTCGTCAACCCCGGCCAGGCCTGCGCCTACAAGATCGGGATGCTCAAGATCCTTGAGTTGCGCGCCCGGGCGCAGTCGGCGCTCGGGGCGAAGTTCTCGCTGAAGGAATTTCACAACACCGTGCTCCGCGCCGGCAACATGCCGCTCGCCGTGCTCGAGCAGGTGATCGACGACTGGATCGCGGCCACCTCTGTCCGTTGAGCCCCCCGTCGTTCCAGTTGGATCTGGCCGCCTACCTTGCGCGGACCGGCTACACCGGCCCGCGCACGCCGACGCTCGACGTGTTGCACGCGGTCACGGCCCATCACGCCGCGGCGATCCCGTTTGAAAATCTCGACGTGCTGCTTGGCCGCGGGATCAACGTCGAGCCCGCCGCCGTCGAACAGAAACTAGTCCGGGAAAGGCGCGGTGGCTACTGTTTCGAGCAAAACCACCTGATGCTGCTTGCGCTGCAGGCGCTGGGCTTCCGGGCCACGCCGCTGAGCGCGCGCGTGCGCTGGCAGCGGCCACGGGATTTCATCCCGCCGCGCACCCACCTGTTCGTGCGCGTCGAGCTCGATGGTGAAACCTGGTTGACCGATGTCGGCGTCGGCGGACTTTCCCTCACGTCGGCCATCCGGCTCAACCACGAGGGCGAACAATCCACCCCGCACGAACCGCGCCGCATCATCCGCGAGAATGGCCGTTGCTTCCACCAGGTGCGCCTCGACGCCGAATGGCACGACGTGTGCGAGTTCACGGGCGAGGTGATGCCGCCCGTCGACCGCGAGCTGGCCAACTGGTGGACCAGCACCAGCCCGAACTCGAAATTCCGGCAAAACCTCAGCGTCGCGCGCGCCGGTCTGGACGGCACGCGGCGGACGGTCAACAACCGCGAATTCACCCTCCGCCACTGCGACGGCCGGGTGGAAAAACGCGAGATCGCCACGCCCGACGAACTGTTGGACGTCCTCGCCGGGGATTTTGGCCTGCACTTCCCCGCCGGCACCCGCTTCGGTCCGCCCGGGTCCCTTTGGCCAAGCTGAATGCCCGGTCGCCAGCATCCCTGGGGGAAGAGCGCCGGGCTATCCGCTGCGCCCGCTTCGGCTGCCAAACCCGGCCCTGCCTGAACCGGGGCGCGAATAAGATCTGGCCACCGCCCCGCCCGGGCACGAAATTGGCCGCGTCATGAATCCCTTCGCCCTGCTCGCGCCGGTGTTTCTCGTCTTCGAGCTCTGGCAGCTCGTGATGGGCGAGCGCTACATGGGGATCAAACAGATCCGGGTGAACGCCGATCCACGCGAGCTGCCGATGTCCGGGCGCGTGGCCGCCCTCTGGAGTCTCGGGCTCATCCTCTATCTGCCATGGATGGCCACGCTGCTGCTCCATCCCGTCGGCCGCGCCCAAGGGGTCGTGCTGCTGATCGTCACCGGCCTGGGCTATGCACTCCGCAGCACCTGCGGCCTGAAGTGGGTGCTCGTCATCCTCACCTTCGAGGGCTCCATCCGCGTCGGCATGCTCGTCTCGCTGCTCGGCATGTCGTGGCGCCGGTTCATGCTGTAGGTGGTGGACCGGTCAGATCCGGGAGGTCCGCGGGCCGGCCGGGTGGGATCGCGCGAAAAATTCCTGCGCCCTCGTGAGCAGGTTGCCGTATTGCCCGTAGTCGCCGGCCCAGGAGTTCGGCACGCAGACGCGCCGGATGACACCCCGGCCGACGCGGTCGGGCGCCTCGTCGTCCGGGGTCAGTTCCAGCGTGAGCTTCGGGTCGTGCGTGTGCACCACGTAGTGCCGCTTGCGGCAGCGGCCATCCCGATCAATCCGCACAAAGTGGGAGACGTTCATCGGTGGGTTGGCCGCAGCATGGCTCCGCCCCACCTTGGCTCAAGGTCCATCTGCGCACGGTCGCCGGCGGGTTTAGCCTTGAGAAAGCCCCGGCCCCGGGCGAAAAGATGCCTGCGCGCGCCCCGCCTATGAATCTCGAACCCGCCCCCCGCCTGCCCAAGTGGACT
>CAZZDB010000146.1:0-10388 GCA_964652485.1 uncultured Oleiharenicola sp. | reverse complement strand
CTGCACGCGGACACCGGGCCGCTGGGGAGCCGCAACTACCAGATCGCGCTGGAGTCCGTGCCGCTGAAAGCCGGCCAGACGTTCATCCACCTGGCCTATTCCTACTCCTACGGTCTCGCCGTCCGGCTGGCGATGAAAAGCTATCTGGCCACCTTGGGCAGCGCCAAGGTGGGATTCAGCGTCATCGGCCGGCGGCCGGACGGTTCCCCCGTGCTGGTCAGCGGCGTGCGCGGGGTCGTGGAAAGAAACGCCATGCGCTACTATCTGGCCATCGAAGCCTACCTCGGCTCGCTCTCGGTCCCGGTCGCGGAACAGCTCGATTGGCGGCTGCGTGCCTGGTTCGCCGCGACCGACCGGTTCGCACTGCAGCTGCATGAACTCGACGAGGGCGACTACCTCGCGATGAAACGCAGCGAGGTGCAACGCCAGCAATCCGGGCCGGGCCCCCGAAAGTGAGCCCGGCCGGCGGTTGCGCGCCCCGGTTTCGCAAAGGCTGAGCCGTGATCAACCCAAGGCCCGCCGCGGCGTGCATCGACGTCGTGTCCGTCCCGCCATTGTGATCGCGTTTCAGCCGCACCGTGCGACACCTTGGGGTGACCCATGGCACCGCGCAACGCCGACGCCCAGCACTTCGAGATGTTCGACCACACCGTGGCCCGGATGGGAAAGCGCCTGCTCAAGGTGCGGGCTCCCGCGCAGATGTTCATGGCACTCCGCCAAGGCATGGACGAACTGGACTCCGCCTACGCCGGCACGCCCGCCCGCGTGCTGGCCGGCGTCGCGTGCCGCCAGGGTTGCGACGCCTGCTGCGCGGTGCCCGTGGACGTGCAGGCCCACGAGGTGTTCCTCGCCGCCGACCACATCCAAGTGCATTTCGCACCCGATGTCCTCACGGCCGTCATCACCCGCCTGGCCGTGCATCGCGCTCGCGTCGCCGCCCTCACCGCCGGCGAACGCGCCGTGAGCCGCTCCGCCTGCGCACTCCTGACCGCCGGTTCGTGCTCGATTTACTCAGGGCGCCCGGAGGCCTGCCGTTCGCACCACACCAGCGATGCCGCCGTGTGCGCGGCGCACATCGCCGACCCGACCGTGGATCTCACCAAGGTCTACATCCCCGCGCTCCGCGCCCGCATGTTTGCCGTGATGCTGGGCCTCGACGAGGCGATCGAGGCCGCCGGCTACGACGAATGCTCCTACGATTTCGGCTCTGCGCTGCATGAGGCACTGACCGACAGCCTCTGTCTCGTGCGCTGGATGCGCCGGGAATCCGCCTTTCCCGACTCCTGCCTCGCCGACGCCGGCGGCTAGTGGCCAGCAACGGGGGGCCCGGTCGAAATCAGAAGTCAGTTGGATTGGTCCCCGGCCTTGCCTCCGGCCGACAGCTGCTGGAACAGGGCGGAATCATATTCCTCCAGTCCCACGATGCCGTGGAGGTGGTTGGCCGAAATCCACGGCAGCCAGAACCGGTGCCCGCTGGTGCCGCGCCCGGCCCCGCCGGGTCCCATGCGCCAGCCCTCCTGCTGCCAGCCGATGCCCTTCAAGTCATACTGGCGCCCCGGCAGCGCGACCATGGACTTCGTGCCGTGCAGCAGCACGCGCGCGACATCGAGGTAGTGCGGGTCCTGGGTCAGCCGGTAGAGCTTCGCGTAGGACGGCACGGCCCAGTCCAGATACTCATCGGCGCTGCCGGCGTGAAGGGCCGTGATGCCCTGCAGCCCGATGGTCGGCACGCCCTTCTTCCAACGGAGATCCGCGTCGGCGGCGTCCACGGGCATGGGCAGGTTCCAGATCCAGATCCAGCTCTCAGCGAAGTCGGCCGCCACCTTGGCGCGTTCCAGCCATTTGGCCTCGTGGGTCGAGTCGTAAAGGCTCAGGAACGCCTCCAGGCTCAGCATCCCGGCTTCCTTGTCCGTGATGTTCGGGTTGTCGCTGGCGCCGCCGACGAAGAGCCCGCGGACACCCCAGTTCGTCCAGACATATTCGGCGGCGCGGACGGCGGCCTGCCGGTATTTCGGATCGCCCGTTTCCTCGGTCAGCATGACGAGCAGGGGAACAGGAGCATAGCTCGTCGTGCCCGTCGGTTCCGCCACTTCGTTGCTGCCGGCTTTCCACCGCCGGGGGAACGATCCGTCCTCCCGCTGTTGCAGCACCAGCCAGTCCACGTAGGTCTTGACCCAGTTGAACCACTCCGGGCGCTCCCGGCCGAGGGCGCGCTCGCGGCGATACGCCTGGACCAGTACGCGCATGTCCTCGGTGGCGTTGCGCAGCCACGGCGCGAGCCAGACGTGATCCCACGGTTTGCCGGTCGCCAGGTCGTAACCGGCCCCCTGCAGCGGCACGGTCGGCAGCGCCTGGATCAAGGACGAGATGATGGCCAGTCCGGTCTGGCGCATCTTCTGCCCGCGAGCGGTCGGGTCGCGCTCGCCCTCGCGCAACAACAGATCCGCGCACTCGACGTTCTTCCCCACGAAACCCATCGCCACCATCGTCCAGTTCCACTGCAGCTGGTCGCTGACCGTGCTGAGGACGAACGGAATGGCGGTCCGTCCGTCGATGGTGGCGGCCTGGGCCTCCAGATGGTCGATCAGGACGCGACGCACCTGCCCGACATCGATGGGGACGGCAACGGGATGCAACGTGCTCCACGCCCAGCGCCACGCGTTGCGGGTGACATCACGGAACGATTCGCCCTGGCCGAAGCGGAAATCCACCCCGTAGCGGTGCACCACCCCGGGCGCGATGGGATGATGGCGCCGGATCAATTGCGGCTGCGCCGGTGCCTCGGGGCCGCCCGCGAAAAGGCTCGTCGTCCCGGGAAACCGAAAGCCGAATTCGACCGGACCGTCGTCCGTCTGCCAGGCGCCCAGTGCGCCGAACTGGAAGCGGGCGTCGATCATCACGAGCTGCGTCAGCCGGGTCTCCTCCACGGTCGAGTCGCCGCGCGGCGCGGGATCCAGCACGGACACGGAGGCGCCATTATTGAAGGAGAGCGCGAACAAGGGCGCCGGGAGCATATCCTCCCGGATCACGAAACGCTGGGCCGCCTGGTTGAGCGTGCCACCCGGCGAACGCTCGCCGTCAAAAGTGGGATCACCATATAATGCGCCGGGAGCAAGGCAAAGCACGTCCCTCCAGCGCACGGACGGGGCCACGGCGAACACGACGGAAGACGCAAAACCGCCCGGTGCCGTCCCGGTGACATCCACGGTCCGGCGCACCGCGACCACCGCGCCGTCCAGGCTCCAACGATCCAGCACGTGGAAGACGACCTGGCCGCCATAGGCGATTTCCGCCCGGGCCTCGAGTCCCGCGGCCGATTTCTCGACCGTCCGGTAACCGGCGGCGAGCACCCGAACGTCCTCCTCCGTGCGATAGACCTCGATGCGTGCGGGTTTCGCCTGCCGGATGAGCGGCGCGGTCGCTCCCCCGATCTCGATGCCCCACCCGCCGCCCGTGGCGCGGACAAACGAGACCGTGGCGCCGGTCGTCAGACGACCCAGGTCCACGCGATCGCCCGATTGCGCCAACCCCGCCGCTCCCGCCAGGCCAAGCCCGAGCAGAAGGCACCGACCGATCCGCCCAAGCAACGGGGCGGCACCGCGGACCGCGAGAGAACAAGATGCCGGAGGAGCGATCGGATCACGGGGGAGCTTGGGTACGGGGCCGGTGGATTTCATGGGAGCAATGGAGGGAAATGGGACTCGGGAAGCAGTGGCAGGGCACCCGACGACACAGGCCGGGGTTCAGCGCTGCCGGTCAGCATAGCCGGAGAGGTCCGGCCGGTTCAAGCGCCGAGCGGTTGCAGGACGGTTCTCCGGCACCCCGGCCAGGAAAAACTAACGGCGCTGGTTTTCGCCTTGGCGTGGCATTGCTTCGCGGATGATCCTCCGGGCGTGTCCCGCCTGATCATCCTGGTCCTCGCGTTCTCCGGATGCGCGAAAACGCCCGATCTGCCCGACGCGGTCGTCCGTGCGGGCAGCACCGGGGAAATGGCCGACTTCCGCGCGGAGCTGGGCAACCACTTCGCCGCGGAGCAGCTGCGGCCCCTCGACACCGCTCTCGACGAGTTGAAGCTGGACGCCATGAACCGCGGCGTGTCGACCGCCGTGGACCGCGAGCAGGACATGCTGACCGCGGTCAACGGCAAGACCGTGCGCGACGTCCTTGTGCTCGGCTGGCACGCCCGGAAGGCCCGATTCCTCCGCGAAATTGCCGAGCTCACCAAGTTGCTCGATCACGACCTGCAACAACAGGAAAAGACCGCCGGCACCGGCACGCCCGAGTCCGTCACGCACCGCATCGAAAGCGAAAGGGAAGTCCTCGACCAGCTCCACCACAACCTCGCGGAGACGGAACGCCGCCTTGCCGGGTGGAGCCGGCCCGGGTCCTGAGCCCAAGCCGGTTTGCCCTCGCACGATTTTCCAAATTCATCCTTGCCATGCCCTGCCGGTCGCGGCGCCCGCCGTACTGGACATCGCGGTGGATTGGCGCATGGTTGGCCGCAACCCCGTCTCCCCATGCTCTCGACCCGCCTGCCTTGTGTCGCGCTCGTCTGCCTTGCCCTCGCCACCAACGCCGCCAACGGACGCACGCTGTCAATCGTCACGGGCGGCGATCTCGGGGCGCCCGCCCGGCACGGGCTGGAGAAATTCGAGGCCGCTGTCCGCGCCGCGGGTTGGGACATCGACCGGGCCGCGTCCGTCGACAGCACCCACGGTGAATGCATCGTTTTTGCCGGCCTCTCCGGCGCCGCCAGGTCGCTCCCGACTGCGGCGGGGCCGGCGTCCTGGCCCGATTCGCCCGAAGCACTCGCGGTGAAGCACGCCACCCTGCGCGACAAACCCGCGCTGCTCATAGCCGGCGCCGACGACCGCGGTCTCATGTATGCGCTCCTCGACGCGACCGAACGCGTCGCGGCCGCTCCGGACACCGCGGATCTCCTCGGTCTCATCCCCGACGTTGTCGAGCAACCCGCGGTGCGCGATCGCGCGCTCTCCGTCTACGTGATGAACCGGGCCCACTGGGAGAGCCGGTTCTACGACGAGCGTTACTGGGCGCGCTATTTTGACCTGCTCTCCGCCAGCCGCTTCAACCGCTTCCTCGTCGTCTTCGGCTACGAGAACGGCGGTTTTCTCGCTCCCCCCTATCCGTATTTTTTCGACACGCCCGGCTACCCTGGCGTCCGGATGGTCGACCTGACCCCGGAGCAGCAGGCCCGCAATCTCGCCGCGCTCAACCGCCTGATCGAGCTCGCCCACGCGCGGGGCATCGCGGTCAACCTCGGCATCTGGGACCACATCTATCGCGCCGGCGTGCAGACCGGCGGCGCCGAGTGGATCCGCGATTACCAAGGGCGCCCGATCCCGAACTCGGTCGAGGGTGTGACGACCGCGAACCTCAACGCCTACACGCTCGCCTCGCTCCGCGAGCTCGTCACGCTCGTGCCGGCGGTCGACGGCCTGCAGTTCCGCGTGCATGAGGAGTCCGGCCTCAAGCGGGAGGAGATGGAGGGTTTCTGGCGCGAGGTCTTCACCCACGTCCAGAAGACGCGGCCGGGGCTGTTCATCGAGCTGCGCGGCAAAGGCACGCCCGATGCCGTCATCGACACCGCGTTCGCCCTGGGCATGAACTTCCGCGTCGAGACGAAATACTGGATGGAGCAGATGGGGCTGCCGTTCCACCCCGCGCACGTCAATCCGCCCGACCAGCGGAACCGCCGCCACGGCTACGCCGACTTCCTGCACTACCCGCAGCATTACCAGATGACCTGGCGGCTGTGGAACGGCGGCACGTCGCGCATCCTGCTCGGGGGCGACCCCGACTACGTGCGCCGCTACTCCGCCACCACCGCGCTCTACGACAGCCCCAACTGGGACGTCCAGGAACCGCTCGCCACCAAGATGGAGGCCCAGCGTCCCGACATGCCGACGTTCGACCTCCTGTCGGCGAAATACCGCTACTATGACTACGAGTTCGAGCGCTACTGGCATTTCTACCAGGTGTGGGGCCGCGTGGGCTACAACCCCGACACGCCGCCGGAAGTCTGGCAGCGCGAATTCCGTCGCCGCTTCGGTGACGCCGCCCCGCACGTCGAGGCCGCATTGCACCGGGCGTCACAGATCCTGCCGATGATCGTGGCCGCCGTATATCCCTATTCCCTCTTCCCGACCACGCGCGGCTGGGCCGAGCGCCAGAGCCTCGGCGCCCGGCTCGCGGACTATGCCAAGAACGAAGCCACCGACACGGAAGTCTTCGAGAGCTTCGCCACCGCGGCGGCGCGGATCGCCGCCGGCGGCGCGACGGCCAAGCGCACGCCCGATGCGACCAGCCGGTGGTTTGACACCACCGCCGACGCCGTCCTCGGCGAGGTGCGCGCGGCCGAGGCGACCATCGGATCGAAACGCGGCAACGAATTTGATTCGACGATCACGGACCTCGGAATCCTCGCCCAACTCGCCCGGTTTCATGCCCGGCGCAGCCTCGCCGCCGTCCATTACAACCTTTTTCTTCTCGGCCGGGGCCGGCCGGAGCTGCTGGCCGCCACGGAGGGCGAAAGGTCCGCCGTGGCCGCCTGGCGCGATCTCGTGGCCACCGCGGGCGGCCGCTACACGTTCGACCTCGCGATGGGCGCGCGCGATTACGATCTGTGCGGCCACTGGCGCGACGAGCTCGTGAAACTCGAGACCGACCTGAAGAACCTCGAGGCGCAAGGCGGGCTCACGGACACCGCCGCCGGCCCCATCTGGTCACCTGCCACCGACGGCGGCCCGCTGCCGCCGGTTGTCGCCCACGACCGCATCGCCACGGCCCCGGTCGGCCAGCCGCTGCGGATCGTCGTCCACGCGACCGACCCCGCGGGCCTGCGGTCGCTGCGCCTGCGCTACCGCCACGTGACGCAGTTCGAAGACTACGCCGCGCTCGACCTGCAGCCGACCGACCGGCCCGACGAATATGCCGCCACCATCCCCGGCGGGTTTCTTGAACCCAAATGGGACGTGATGTATTTCATCGAGGCGATCAACCGCGCCGGCACGGGCACAATGTGGCCGGACTTCACCCGCGAGCCGCCCTACGTCATCGTGAAATTGCAGCGCTGACGCCGGAACCGGTTGGCGAGCTCAGGCCAAGGTCGCAGCGAGGGTGACCTTGGCGTTGAGCAGGCGAGAGATCGGACAACCGGCCTTGGCCTTGGCCGTGATCTCGTCGAACTTTGCCGCGGCGATGCCGGGAATTTTTGCCGTGAGCACGAGGTGCGACGCCGTCACAGTCCAACCGGCCGGGGGCACGTTGTCGAGGCTCACCTCGGCGGTGACATCGAGCCGCTCGGGCGTGAACCCGGCCTCGCCCAGCATGGCGGAGAGCGCCATGGCGAAACAGCCGGCGTGCGCCGCGGCGATCAGTTCCTCGGGATTGGTGCCGGCGCCCGACTCGAAGCGGGAGCCGAAGGAATATTCCGTATTCTTGAGCGCGCCGCCGGGAGCGGTGAGCGCGCCCTTGCCGGCCTTGAGTGAACCTTGCCAGACCGCTGATGCTGTGCGTTTCATGGATGCGTGGGAGTTGAGGTTGAAACGGCTGGCAACCGTCCCGGTGCGAGCCGACCGCACGATAGCACGATTCCTTCCCGGCGCAACCCGCGCCCCACCGCCCCACGGATCCGCGCTGGTGTTTAGTCTTTAGAAACCGGCGTGAAATGCTGGACTGCAAATGGAGATGACCACCGACCGATCCGTCCTTTCGCTCAAAGCCTTCCTGCTGGCGCCGACCTGCGTGCCGCTGGCCTGCAGCACACTTTTTGCCGTGGGTGCCTCCAAGCCAGTCGGACTGTTTTTCATCACCTTTATCTTCGGACTGATGGTCTCATATCTTGGAACCATGGCCCTCGTCGCGAGCCTGTGGGTTGTCGCCCGTGTCCGGCCGGCCACGAGGACGGTGACCGCGTGCACGGGCCTGATCTTGGGCGTCGTCGGCTACCTGCCCGCTGCTTACGTCATGTACAGCGCCAGCGGCGTTGATTCCGGGCCGCCCGAAGGCACGTTTGGTGGCTACCTCCTCCGCGACTGGAAAGACTTCCCGCCCTATCTCTTCCTCGGCGGAGGACTGGTGACCGCGCTGCTCTACGACTTCATTGCCCGGCGAACATCCCGGCCGGCTGCGGCGGACACCGCTGAAACCCAACGGCCCTGATCCCCGCGGATGGCGTCCCGCGGGCGTTCACGCTGGGCCAATGCCCGGCCTCGCTATTCTCCCAGCGGTATCGCGGCGACCTCGCGACCGGGTTGAAACCGCCCATCGCGTTGTTCAATACGCCGGACGAGCACACGGTCGCCCGACACGTCGGCCAGGTTTCCCCCCAGGGGGCTGAAGAATGAGCCGGTATTGACCACAGTGAGCCGGGGCCCGCGGCGCCAGACACCCGGAAAATGCACGTGTCCCAGCACGACCACCCGGGTCGCGGGCCGTTGGGCCGCGGCCAGGGCCGCGGCGCGATCAGGCAGGTCGCGCCACGATCGCAGCATCGCCACAATCTGACGGGGAGGGAAAAAGGTGTGCCCGAACCGTGCCAACCGGGTGGCGAGTCTCCGGTCCCCCGGATCAATCGGATTCACGAGGGTCCGGGCCGCTTCGCGCGCGATGTGGAACCTCACGGCGAGGTCGCGGTAGTCGGCCGCGGGATCGGTCGCGAGCCGGTCCTGCACGAGCCGCCACAACTCCGGCTGCTGCCGGCTCCATGGGGTGAGATCATCGAAACACACATCCCCGTGCGTCACCCACACCCGCCCGCCCTCCAGCAGCAGCTCGTGGGTGTCGCTGATGTCGGGATCGTGGTTGCCGGTCACGAACACCACCGCGGGAACGTGTGCGCGGAAGAAATCCCTCATCGCGTCGACCTGCGACGGCGTCACGCCATGCCGCATCTCGCAACTGTCCCCGTTGACCACCAGGGTCTGCACGCCGGCCAGCAGCGGCTCCAGTTGCCGCAAATCCCGTACCCGCGTGCGGGCGTCGTAGAGATGCAGATCGGACAGGATGCGGAACATCCCCGCAAGGAATCAGCCCGGCCGGAACGTGCAATCCTGCAACCGAGCCGATGACCTGACGTCCCGCCCACCTCCGCCCTTCCCGATTCACCCGCCGCCTGGAACTGGCGTTTCATCGCACTTCGCTGGACCGGTCAGGACGGGCTCATCATGCTGTCGAACATGAAGCTCCGTATCCCCACCCACTCCTTCTTTTTTCGCCGGCGCTGGCTCGTACTGCTCAGCGGCCTCGTCCTGTTGGCGGCGGGATGCGCGACCATGTCCACGCCTAAAATCGGCCTGGGCGGCATCGACGACAACCAGCCCCGCGTCGGTCATTGATCAAACCGAGACCGTCGGACCACACCGGCCGATGGCCCGGCGGAATCTCCCGGCAGAGCCGGATGCGTGTCTTCGCCGCCAGCCGGGGCAGCCAGCAACAGCCCGCCAATCGTTCACCCGGATGGGGTGGTTTCACGTTCCGCCAGCCACGCCCCCGTTGGCCGGACCCGTGGGATTCAGCAGTCGGCCGGCGGCCCGCGAAGCCATCAGCATCACGAAGCCGGCGCCCCCGACCAAGCCGGCGTGCAGCAGCCAGAACTGAACGCCCGACAGTTTCTCCAGCAGTCCGCCCAGCCAGCCGACCAGATTGTTGCACATGAACAGATGCAGATAGTAGACGCCCATGATCGTGCCCGCGACGGATTTCGGGGAGGCACGCACATACATGGCCAGACCGACCGGAAACACATTGGCAAAGCCGATGGAGTTGAGGAGTTCGAAGCCCAACACCCACCCGATGCCGGCCTTCTGGCCCGGGGCGTGGGCGATCGCCGCCATCGCGAGGCAGAGCACCCCGAGTGCGCTGATGCCAAGGCCGAGGGTGATCTTGGCCACCTCACTCGGCTCCTTGAAGCGCCGTGCCCACAGACGCCAGAAGGCCACGGCGCCGACGAGACACGAGACGCTGACCACGGCGTCCAGCGTGATGAGCCAGGTGGTCGGCATGGTTCTGCCTAAAAACACCAGGCTCACATGGTCCGGCACCCACAACAGATAGGCGTTGAAGATCTCCTGGTTGCCAACGGCGCCGACCGCCAGCACGGGCAGCAGCAGGACCAGGATAATGACCGCCACCCATTCGTCGCGCGTCAGGCCCGGGCGCGCCGCGCGTTGGGCGCGGGTCGCCCGCGGTTCTTCCCGCGGCAACCATTTCCGCCCGGAAAGATAGATGATCAGGCCAAGCACCATGCCGACGCCAGCGGCACCGAACCCATAATCCCAGCCATACACCTCGCCCAGCGTCCCGGTGACGAGCGGCGAGATGATGACCGCGGCGTTGATGAACAGGTAGTAGATCTGGAAGGCGTC
>CAZZDB010000145.1:0-10419 GCA_964652485.1 uncultured Oleiharenicola sp. | reverse complement strand
GCACCAACGCCGCCGGCATCGCCGCCCACCGGCCGCCGCATGCGCCGATCCTCGCGGTCACCGACAACGTCGAGACCTTGCGCCACCTGCGCATGGTGCGCTCGGTCGAGCCTTTTTTGCTCGGCGCGTTCGGCGATCCCGAGGCGACCATCGAGAAGGCCACCGCCATGCTGCTGCAGCTCGGCCGTATCCGCGACGGCGACAAGCTCATCATCGTCTCCGACATTCAGGCCAAGGACCGCCGTGTCGACAGTATCCAACTCCGCGAAGTGGAGGGCTGAATGAGCGGCACCTTTGCGGGGCCGGCTTCACGCGGCGATTGACCGCCATGACCCACCCGTTCGCTTCTTTTCTCATCGCGGCCCTCGCGGCCGGCCCGGCCCCGGCCGCGGGCCCGTCCACCATGACCTCGATGATGACGGAGCCCTTGGCGACGCACGCGAACTTTCTCGCGGTGGACGCGGTCGACGCCCGGGCGTTGCTGCCCGCCCCGCCGCCGCCCGACTCGCTCGTAACGCGCGCGGAACTCGAAGTCGTGCTGCAACTCCAGGCCGCCCGCACGCCGGAGCAAGTCGCCCGCTGCCAACAAGTCGAGGGCGAGGATATCTTCCTCTTCGGCTCGGATGTTCTCGGCCCGTGGTTCAACGCTGTGCAGCTGCCGCGGACCGCGGCTTTCTTCGCAAGGGTTAAGGAGGACTTCCTGGCGATCAACCGCGCCGCGAAGTCCATCTATCCCCGCCGTCGGCCGCCGTTTGCCGACCCGCGCATCAAACCTTGCGTGGAATTCTCCGACAGCGGCGCCTACCCGAGCGGCCACGGCATCCAATCCTCCCTGTGGGCGGGCCTGCTCAGCGCGGTCTTTCCGGAGCACGCGGCCGGTTTTGCCGCGCGAGCGGTGGAAACACGGCGGGTCAAGCTCATCTCGGGCGTGCACTATCCCACCGATCTCGTCGCCGGCCAGCTGCTGGGCGAGGCCGTGGCCCGCGAACTGCTGAAAAAACCTGCGGTGCAGAAGGCTGTGGCAGAACTTCGCGCCGAGGCCGCGCCATTCCTCCCGAAGAAATCCACCTGAAGGTTCCCTCCGGGCTGGTCAGGCTTCCCCAGCCAAGGTGAGCTTCAACTGCTGGCGCGCGCGGTAGAGGCGGTTTTCCACCGCCTTGGGCGTGCAATTGAGCATCGCGGCAATCTCCGCCATGGACTGGCCCTCATATTCGAACAGCACGAGGGCGGTGCGCAAGTCGAGCGGCAGCGCGGCCACTGCCTTTTGAACGACGGCGATCTGCTCGTGCCTCACCGCCTCGTGGGAGGCGGACGCGCCGGCCCGTGATTCATCCGCCGTGTCGCCCCCCGATTCGGTCCAGGCGTTGAGCGACAGCGCCGGCCGGCGCCGCCACCAGCGCAGGCGGTTCTTCGCCTGGTTGGCCGCGATGGAGAAGCACCACGTCGAGAATTTCCCACCGGACCGGTAGGTGGCGCGCTTGGTGTAGACGCGCACGAACACCTCCTGCGCGAGGTCTTCCGCCTCGGCCGTGTTGCCGACGAGACGGAAAATGAAACGTTTCACCGGCAGCTCCCAATGCTGCATCAGCGGGGCTAGCGCGGCATCCTCGCCGGCTTGCAGGCGGCGCATCCATTCCTCGTCGCTCGGGCCGGCGCCCGCCTCGGTTGCCATGGGATCAGTGTGAGCGGTTAAGCTGCAAATCCGGCGCGGCGGTGTGATCGAACTCAGCGATCTTCGGCAGCACCATGGCCAGATAACGCCGGCCCTCCTCGGGGGCCATTATCGCGGCCACCCGCCGGACATGAGCCGCAAGGGCGGTCTCGCAAACGGCGCGCAATCCCCGCAACCCCCGCTCCGCAGCGGCCGCCGCGACCGGATCGGATGCCTTGAGCGCCCCGTGCGCTTTGGTCGCCTCCTGGATCATCCGGCAATGCTCCTCGCAGGAAGGGGCGTAGGCTTCGTGCAGCTTCTTGATTTCGGCGAACTGCCGGTCATCAAGGTGGAAATCCGCGCGCAGCCACGCCATGGCGTCACCGTGTGCCGCGGCGGCATGCAGCGCCGGATCAAAGTTCATACGGTAGCAGAGGAAGCCCGTGGCGGCGGCGATCAGGACGAGTGCAACGACAGTGCCGAGCAGGTTTTTCATGGCTTGAGCACCGCCTGAACCCGCGGGTCCAGATCCACGAGATAGGTGACAACGATAGCTTCACGGTCGGCTTGGACATGCGCGCGGGCCAGGGCGGTTCCAGCTAGAGCTGCGGCACTCAACGCCACGACTGCGACCAGCGACCACACCGCCGGATGGGCGCGCAGGTAGGCCGGCCACGTCGTGCTGGTCTGACCGCCGATACGCTGCCACACTTTGTGGCGGAAGCCCGGATCAGCAGGCGGGGTCACCCGCCAGCCGTGCAGCGCCTCCGAAATGGAATCACGGGAACTATTCATGGGATTATGTGGGATTATACACCGCGGGCGGCGGAATCCCTCGGGAACGCGGAGGAAAAAATCTCCCTGAGTGGTTTCCGATCCGGCGGTGTATGACTGGTAGACAACCGCACAACCTGTGCGCTCAAACAACCAAAACTCATCATTCCAATGAAAGCCACCAAACTCCTCCTCGCCACCGCGCTCTTCACTGGCCTCGCAGCCCTCAGCTACGCCGGCCCCGGCCCGCAATACTGGGCCCAACAGGCTCAGAACCAGAAGGAACAGCAGATCAAGACCGCCGCCCAGACTCAGCCCGCCTCAATCCAGGTCGCCTCCTGCGCCACCTGCAGTTGCTGCGCTGGCATGAAGAAGTCCTGACGCACCGCGGGACAAAACACCGATCCAGCCGCCGCCAGGCCGACGGGGCTGGATTGTATTATGCTCAAACCCCTTCACGGTCTCCTGTCGATCAACCAATCGGTCACACCGCCGCCGCTCAAATTCAGGCAAGATTCCCACTCCACCAACGTCTCCGTCCGTCCCACCATGAAATCTCTCCTCGCCCTTGTTGTCTTCTCGCTCGCATTCGGTGCAGCTTTGGCCGCGGAAACTTCGGGCCAGGATCATGCCACGGTCTACCAGTGCCCGATGCATCCGTGGATCAAATCCGACAAGCCCGGCGACAAATGCACCATCTGTGGCATGGCGCTCGTGGCGGCACCGGCGGGCGACAACAACGCCGCCGCCGATCCCAACCTCGTGACCCTCACGCCGGCCGCAGCCAGTGTCGTGGGCGTGCAGACCGCCGAGGTGCGCCGCGCCGCGCTCGTGCGCACGCTGCGCGTCACCGGCGTGATCGAGGACGATGACACGCGCCACCGCATCCTCACCGCCCGCGTGCCCGGTCGCGTGGAGAAACTCTTCACCAACTACGTCGGCGCCGAGGTGACCGCGGGCGAGCCCCTGGCCATGGTCTACAGCCCGGAGATGCTCACGGCCCAGCGCCAGTATGTCGAGCGCCTCAAGGCCGGTACGACCGCCTTCACCGCCTCGGAGCGCGCCATGACCCGCGAGCGCCTCCTCGACCTGGGCCTGACCGAGGAGGAGGTGGTCATCCTCGAGCACACCCTCGAGCCGACCGCCATGGTTAACATCCGCGCGCCCATGTCCGGCACGGTCGTGGCCCGCCATGTCTACGAGGGACAGGAAATCAACAAGGACAACAACGAGGCCGGCACCCGCCTCTTTGAAATCGGTGACTTCGCCTCCATGTGGTTCATGTTCGATGCTTATGAAACCGACCTCGCCTGGTTGCGCCAAGGGCAGACGGTCGAGGTCACGGCGCCGTCCCTCGCCGGCCGCATCCTCGCCGCGCCGATCGATTTCATTGATCCCAACCTGAACGAGGCCACCCGCACCGCCAAGGTCCGCGTCGTGCTGCCGAACCAGGATCGAGCGCTCTTCCACAAGCAGACCGCCACGGGCCGGGTCCGGCTGGAACTGCCCGACGTGCTCCTGGCTCCGCGCACCGCCGTCCTCCAGCACGGCACAGAGCCGATCGTCTTCCTCCAGCAGAGAGACCGGTCCTACCTCGCCCGACGCGTGACGCTCGGTCGTACCGGCGACGGCACCGTCGAGATTCTCGCCGGCCTGAAGGAAGGCGATCGCGTTGTGACCGAGGGCGGATTGCTGCTCGATGGCCAGGCCCAGCTCGCCCGCGCCGCCATCACCGGCGACAAGCCTGCGTCCCCGCCTCCGGCCCAACCCGAGCCTGTGCCTGTTGCGCAGCCCGATGCGGGCGAGGCCGAACTCAAATCGCTGGCGTTCGACGCCGCCGACGCCGCCGCGGCGCTGGCCGCGGACGACTTCACCGCCTACCAAAAACAACTGCCCGGCCTGCGCGCAGCCCTCACGGCTTATCTTGCCGCCGACCCGTCCGCCACCCGCGGTGCACTCGGGAGTTTCAGGGATACGCTGCGCGACCGCGCCGATCTGCGGACCGCCCGCCGCGATTTCGAACCCTTCAGCACCGCCCTCGCCGACGTAGCCCGCAACCAGCATCTGCCGCAGCGCGAAGGCCTCCATGTCTTCCAATGCCCGATGGCCCCCGTGCTCGGCATCGGCCGCTGGCTCTCGCGCACGGAAGCAATCCGCAATCCCTTCTTTGGCTCCGCGATGCTCGAGTGTGGCGAAGAGCTCAAATGAGAGTCCGGCCATGATCAACCGCATCATCCATTGGTCGCTGCACAACCGGTTCATTGTGCTCGCCGGTTTCCTCGCGCTGTGCGCGTGGGGCGTGGTGGCGATCCGCCGCGTGCCCATCGACGCGATTCCCGACCTGTCGGAGAACCAGGTCATCGTCTACGCCGACTGGCCGGGCCGCAGCCCGCAGGAGGTCGAGGACCAGGTCACCTACCCGCTCAGCTCGGCGCTGCAGGGCCTGGCCGGGGTGAAGACCGTGCGGGCCACCTCGATGTTCGGCTTCTCGTTTCTCACCGTCATCTTCGAGGACCGGATCGATCCCTACTTCGCCCGCACCCGCGTGCTCGAGCGGCTCAACTCCCTCGGCGCGCTGCTGCCGGCCGAGGTCGCGGCCAAGCTCGGGCCCGACGCCACCGGCCTCGGCTGGGTCTACCAATACTACCTGAAGGACGAGTCCGGCACGCAGGATCTCGGTTCGCTGCGATCGTTGCAGGACACGTTCATCCGACCCCAGCTCGCCGCCGTGCCCGGGGTGGCCGAGGTTGCCAGCGTCGGCGGCTTTGTCCGCCAGTGGCAGGTCGAGGTTTCCGCCCTCAAGCTCCGGCAGTACGGCGTCCTGCTCGGCGAGGTGATGGACGCGGTCGCCCAGAGCAACCGCAACGTCGGCGGCAAGACCATCGAGGAGAACGGCGCCGAGTACATCGTGCGCGGCCTCGGCCTGGTGCAGGGCGCCGCGGACCTCGAGTCCATCCCGGTGCGGGCGCGCAACGGCACGCCGCTCTACCTGCGCGACCTCGCCACCGTGCGCATCGGCGGCGATTTCCGCCGCGGCGCCCTCGACGTCAACGGCCGCGAGGTCGTCGGCGGCATCGTGGTCATGCGCTACGGCGGGAACGCCTGGCAGGTGATCCAGGACGTGAAGGCGCGCATCGCCGCCTTCACCCCCGGCCTGCCCAAGGGCGTGACGGTCGTGCCGTTCTACGACCGCAGCGATCTGATCGGCCGCGCCATCGACACGCTGAAGCGCGCGCTCACCGAGGAGATCCTCCTCGTGACGTGCGCCCACATCCTGTTCCTCTTCCATTTCCGCAGCATCCTGATCGTCACGCTGCCGCTGCCGGCCTCGATCCTGATCTCGTTCATCCTGATGGACCGGTTCGGCATCCCGTCGCACATCATGTCGCTCACCGGCATCGCCATCTCCATCGGCGTGCTGGTCGACGCCGGCATCGTGATGACCGAAAATGTCATCCGGCACTGCGAACGTGCCGAAGAGGAGCTGGAGCGGCGGCTCACCCCGCCGGAGGTGTTTACCCAGACCCTCGAGGCCGCCACGCAAGTCGGCCGGCCAATGTTCTTCTCGATGATGATCATCATCCTGGCCTTTGTGCCGGTGTTCCTGCTCACCGGGCAGGAGGGCAAGCTCTTCCACCCCCTCGCCTACACCAAGAGCTTCGCCCTGATCGGCGCCGTGCTGCTGGCGGTCACCGCCGTGCCGGTGTTCTGCACCATCCTCGTGCGCGGCCCGTTCAAGCCCGAGAGCGAGAACTGGCTCATGAAGTCGCTGCTCTGGATCTACGACCCGGTGCTCGACTGGGCGCTGACCCACCGCAAGACCGTGCTCGGTCTCGCCTGCTCGCTGCTCGCCGTGTCGGGGATCATCGCCTTCGGCCTGCCACGGGCGGTCAACGCCCGCCTGCCCGCCTCCCTCGCTCGCCACACCTCCGGTTTCGGCAGCGAGTTCATGCCGACGCTGGAGGAAGGTTCGCTGCTTTTCATGCCCGTGCTGCTGCCCGCCACGTCGCTGACCGAGGTGCAACGCATCATGAGCTGGCAGGACCGGGTCATCAGCGCGACGCCCGAAGTCGCCTCCGTCGCCGGCAAGCTCGGCCGCTCCGATTCCGCGACCGATCCCGCCCCTGTCGAGATGATCGAGACCACCATCATGCTCAAGCCGACGGACCGGTGGCGGCCCGGCATGACCAAGGAGAAGATCATCGCCGAGCTTTCCGCCAAACTGATGAATGTGCCGGGCTATGTCCCGGGCTTCCTCCAGCCCATCGAGAACCGCGTGCTCATGACCAGCACCGGCATCCGGGCCCAGGTCGGCGTGAAGATCTTCGGCGACAACCTCGATGCGCTCCAGGCCAAGGCCTTCGAGGTCCAGCGGGTCATCGAGCAGGTCCAGGGCGCCACGGGCGTCGCGCCCTCGCGCGTACTGGGCAAACCCTACCTGGAAATCGCCGTGCGCCGGCCCGACCTCGGCCGCTATGGCCTGCGGGTCGACGACGTGTTCCGCTATGTCGAGGTCGGCCTGGGTGGCGTGACGGTCGGCACCACGCTCAAGGGCCGCGAGCGCTGGCCGATCTCCGTGCGGTTCGAGCAGGCCGACCGCGACGACATTGAGAAGCTCGGCGAGCTCCCTTTGCTCACGCCTTCCGGTACCACCGTCCAGCTGCGCGAGGTGGCCGACATCAAGCGCGTCGTCGGTCCCAATGAGATCCAGAGCGAGAACGGCCGGCTGCGGGTCTTCGTGCAGGCCAACGTGGGCGACCGCGACCTCGGCGGCTTCGTCAATGAGATCAAGGAGCGCATCACCCGCGACGTGAAGCTCGACGCCGGCATGTCCGTGGAATACTCCGGCCAATACGAACATCAGCTCCGGGCGCGACAGACCCTGCTCTACGTCTTTCCCGCCGTGATCCTCATCATCTTCGTGCTGCTCGTTATGACCTTCCGGTCGGTTTCCGAGGCCGCGCACGTGCTCCTCGCCGTGCCCTTCGCCCTCACCGGTGGCGTCCTGCTGCAGGCTGCGCTCGGCTTCAATTTCAGCGTCGCCGTCTGGGTCGGCTACATCGCGCTCTTCGGCACCGCCATCCAGACCGGTGTCATCATGGTCATCTACCTCGAAGAGTCGGTGGCCAAGAAGACCGCGGAGCTCGGCGGCAAACTGACCCAGCCCGCACTCATCGCGGCCATCAAGGAAGGTGCCCGTCTGCGCCTGCGTCCGAAGGTCATGACCGTCGCCACCACCGTGGCCTCGCTCATGCCGATCTTCTGGAGTCACCGGACCGGTGTGGAGATCATGCAGCCGCTCGCCACCCCGGTCATCGGTGGCATGCTGTCCAGCCTCGTGCACATCCTCGTCGTCACGCCGGTGATCTTCGCCTGGCTGCGCGAGCGGGCCATCGCCAAGGAAATGTCATCTTGAAACCTCACCAGGAAGATCCGTCCGGCCTCGCATCCGGCTCCCTGCCCGCCCCGGACGAGCCCGTCTACATGGGCCTGCCGCACGAGCGCTATCTGCGACCGAGGTTCTATGCCGCCCTAGCTCTGAGCCTGCCGGTCCTCGCCCTGGCGATGGGCGGCATGCTCTGGCCCCACGCCTTCCTCGGGCTGCCGGCCGGCACGTCCGGCTGGCTGCAATTCACCCTGGCGACGCCGATCTTCTTCTGGGCCGGAGCCCCGCTGAACCGCCGCTGGTGGAAATCCATCCGCGAGCGTGACACCAATATGTTCACGCTCACGGTCACCGGCACCGGCGCGGCCTACTTTTACAGCGTCGCGGCGTTGCTGTTCGCACGGTATTTTCCGGCCACCTACCGCGACGTCCACGGCGTGCCGCTCTATTTCGAGGCGGTGGCGTTCATCACCACCATTGTGCTGCTCGGCCAGATTTTGGAGCAACGCGCCCACGCCCGCACCGACGCCGCGATCCGGGCCCTCATGAAACTGGCGCCGGCCACGGCGCACCGCCTACGGGCCGATGGCACCGAGGAGGACGTGCCCGTCGACCAGGTCCGGCCCGGGGATCAGTTGCGCATGCGCCCGGGCGAGAACCTGCCGGTGGACGGAACCCTGGTCGATCGCGTCGCCGAGATTGACGAGTCGATGCTCACCGGCGAGCCGCTGCCGGTCGTCAAGCAGGCCGGCGACAAGCTCAGCGCGGGCACGCTCAACACCACGGGTTCATTTGTCCTCCGGGCCGAACGGGTCGGCGCCGATACGCTGCTGGCGCAGATCATACGCCTCGTGCAGCAGGCGGTCGAAAGCGAGGCGCCGATCGCCCGGCTTGCCGACCGGGTATCCGGCTGGTTCGTGCCCGCGGTGCTCGCCATGGCGGTCGTCACTTTTCTGGCGTGGGGTTTCTTCGCGCCGGAGCGCGGCTGGCTCTACGGCCTGATCAACGCCGTGTCCGTCCTCATGATCGCCTGCCCGTGCGCGCTCGGCCTGGCCACCCCCGTCTCGCTGGTCACCGGCATCGGCCGCGGCGCCGCCGCCGGTGTGCTGGTCAGGGATGCGGCCGCGCTCGAACGCCTCGCCGGGGCGACCACGCTCCTCATCGACAAGACCGGCACGTTGACCGAGGGCAAGCCACGCGTCGTGGCGCTCGCCCCCGCGGCGGGCTTCACCGAGGTCGAACTCCTCCAGCTGGCTGCCGCGGCCGAGTCGCCCAGCGAGCACCCGCTCGGCCGCGCGATCGTGGCCGCCGCCCGCGAACGCAGCCTGGCCCTGGCGCCCGTGAGTGATTTCACCGCCGCTCCCGGCGTGGGCGTGCAGGCCAGGGTCGGCCGCCGCTTGGTCGTCGTCGGCCGCGCCCCGGACACCGCCGGTTACGATACGGCCCCCGGCGCCACGATCGTCTGCGTGGTCGCCGACGGCCGGTTCGCCGGCACGCTGGCGCTGACCGACACGATCAAGGCCACGACCCCCGCCGCCCTTGCCGAGCTGCGCCGGCTGGGCTTCAAGATCGTCATGATCACGGGCGACCGCAGCGCCGCGGCGAAGAGCGTGGCCGAACAGCTCGCCCTCGACGGTTTCCATGCCGATGCCACGCCGGCCAGCAAGCAGGAGCTGGTGCGCGAGCACCAGGCACGCGGCGAACGGGTCATCTTCGCCGGCGACGGCTTGAACGATGCCCCTGCGCTCGCCGCCGCCGACGTCGGCATCGCGATGGGCACGGGCACCGACGTCGCCATGCACAGCGCCGGCCTCGTGCTGGTGAAGGGCGACCTGACGGCGCTGGTGCGGGCGGTACACCTCAGCCGCGCCGTCCTGCGCAACATCAAGCAGAACCTTTTCTGGGCCTTCGCCTTCAACCTCGCCGGCCTGCCGCTCGCCGCCGGCGCGCTCTATCCGTTCACCGGCTGGCTCCTCAATCCGATGTTCGCCAGCATCGCCATGAGCCTCAGTTCGATCACCGTCGTGACCAACGCCCTGCGCCTGCGCCGGGCAATACTGTGAGCAGTCATTCCCCCACCCGCGCAAACCGCGGCAGGCGCTGCCCGCCGACCTCGACCGTCTCGACGAACATCGCCGCCGACCGGACCCAGAGGCCGTGCTCGCCGTAGAGCGCCTGGTAGACCACGAGCGGCTCCAGCGTTTCCGAATGCCGGGCGAGGCCGGTCACGCGGTAATCGTTGCCCTTGTAGTGGCGGTAGAGGCCCGGCTTCGGCTCGGGCGGCAGCGGCGGCAGATCGTTCATGTTACGAGCAAGACACCGCAATTCATCCGAGCAAGCCGCTTGCGTCTTTTCCCATTCTGGATTCTGACTTCTGGCTTCTGAATTCCTTCTGCTGATGTCCCTCCCTCCCATCCCCGTCACCGTCCTAACCGGCTTCCTCGGCGCCGGCAAAACCACCCTGCTCAACCGCATCCTCACGGAGCAGCACGGCCGGAAGATCGCCGTCATCGAGAACGAGTTTGGCGAGGTCGGCGTGGACAACCAGCTCGTGATCCAGAGCGACGAGGAGATCTTCGAGATGAACAACGGCTGCATCTGCTGCACC
>CAZZDB010000144.1:0-10449 GCA_964652485.1 uncultured Oleiharenicola sp. | reverse complement strand
TAGAGGCACCTTCCAATAATTTTGTTCACTCACAAACACCAATGAACACAAACAGTTACCAACACCCAGCGGTAAGCGGGGTTCGATTCCCCGTGGGGGCGCCAATCTGAGCCGCGAGCTGTGCCGAGCCGCCGGACAGGCCACAAATCACGCTGCAAGCAGTGCAAACATTCCCCGAACTGCAGACCGTGTTCCTAGTCTGCTGCGTAGCCAACCTGGTAACCACCCTGGGCCTGCTACTGGTGCATGCAACCAACCGGACCTACCCTGGTTTTCGGGAGTGGGCTCTGGCCTCGGCGGCTGCGTGCGGGTCCGTGGTGTTGCTGGCGATCCGGGCGCTGCTGCCCGACCGCCCCTCGATCATCTTGGTGAATCTGGCGTTTTTCGCCTACCCGCTGCTGCTCGCGAGCGGCTTCCGGCAGTTTGCCGGCCGGCCGCCACAGAAATGGATCGCGCCCGTGGTGCTGACGGTGGTTGCCCTTGTCGCCGCCGCCTTGACCTATTTGCACCCCGACCCGAACGCGCGGGTCTTCATCCTTTCCTTGCTCCTGGTGCTGCTTTTCTCAGAATGCGCCCGGCTGGTGCGCGGGGTGCAGCCGGCCCCCCATCCGGCCGTCAAGGCGGGCCTCATCGGCACCTTCTGTGTTCTGGTCGGATGGAATCTCCTGCGGGTGCCGCTGACCGCCGGGCTGGGCCGCTGGCGGTTCGACCCGCTGGTGATCCAGGCGACCACGCTGATCCTGCTGACCGCGGCGAATATCGGCATCAGCATGGGCGTCATCCTGCTGAACTTCACCAAGGCCGCGGAATCGCTGCGGGAGAGCGAGGGACGGTTCCGGCTGGCCATGCAGCATTCACCGATCGGCATGGCGTTGGTCGCCCTTGACGGCTGTTGGCTGGAGGTCAATCCGGCGCTATGTGCGATCGTCGGCCGCACCCGGGAGGAACTGCTTGGTTTGAGCTTCCAGTCCGTCACCCATCCCGAGGACGTGGGCGCCGACCAGGGGCTGATCAAGCGGCTGGTGGACCGGCAGGTGCCGAGCTACCGGAGGGAAAAACGCTATCTGCACAAGGACGGCCGGGTGATCTGGGTGCGGGTCGACGTTTCCATCATCTTCAACGCGGACGGCACGCCGCAGCATCTGGTCTCGCAGGTTGTGGATGTGACGGAGCGCAAACGGACGGAGCAGGCGCTGCACGAGCATCAGGCGAAGCTGGTGATGGCCATGGATACCGCGCGGCTCGGTCATTGGGAATTTGACGTGGCCACCGGTCGATTCACCTTCGACGACAATTTCTACAAATTGCTGGGCACATCCGCCGCCCGCGAGGGCGGGCTGCAAATGAGCGCGGAGACGTACACCCAAAGGTTCATCCTGCCGGAGGAGGCGACGGTCGTCGGCGACGAGATCAACCGCGCGTTGAGCACGACGGATCCACATTACACGCGACAGCTGGAGCATCGGTTCCGGCGGGTAGACGGCTCCGTCGGCCTGATGTCGGTGCGTTTTGCGATCGAGAAGGATTCTACGGGCCGGACCGTCCGCACCTACGGTCTCAACCAGGACATAACCGAGCAGGCCGAGACCGCGCAGCGCCACCGGAATCTGGAGGAGCAGTTGCGGCATGCGCAGAAGATGGAGGCGCTGGGGGCGCTCGCGGGTGGCATCGCCCATGACTTCAACAACATTCTCACGGGCATCCTCGGCAACCTGCAGCTGGCAGAACAGGACCTGCCGGGCGACCACCCGGCGCAGGAGAAACTGCGGGAGGCGGGGCAGGCCAGCCGGCGCGCGCGCGCGCACGTGGCCCGCATCCTCACCTTCAGCCGGCGTTACCCGGGCGACCGGTCCGCGACGAGTCTCGGTCCGGTGGTGCAGGAGGCGGTCCAGTTGCTGCGGGCCAGCCTGCCGGCGACGATCGAGATCAAGGCGAGCGTCGATGGGACCTGCGCGCGGGTTGTGTGTGATTCGACCCAGATTCATCAGGTAATCATGAATCTCGGCACCAATTCGGCCCACGCTATGCGGCGAAGCACCGGGCTGCTCGAGGTGCAATTGCAGGCGGTCCAGCCCAATCGAAGCCTCATGGAGCAGTTCCCCCAGGTGAAGGCCGGTCACGGGGTGCGCCTGACAATCCGGGACAACGGATGCGGCATGGAAAAATCGGTCATGGCGCGGATTTTCGAACCCTTCTATACGACCAAGGCACCTGGAGAGGGAACCGGCCTGGGCCTCGCGATGGTCCACGGCATCGTCGAGGACCATGGAGGCGCAATCGTGGTCACCAGCACGGTGGGGCAGGGCACCACGTTCGACCTGTATTTTCCCGCCGTGACCGACCCGCCAGGAGAGGAAACTGTGGATGACGCCGCGGCTCCGACGGCCGCCACCATTTCGTTCGGCCAGGGCCGCAAGGTGATGTTCGTGGATGACGACCTGCTGCTCCTGAAGCTCGGTCAGGAAATACTGACGCGCTGCGGCTTTGTGCCGGATCCGTTTTCGAGTCCGGCCGCGGCGTGGGAAAAGTTCCAAGTGGCGCCCCAGGAGTGCGCGGCGGTGATCAGCGACCTGACGATGCCGGGGATGACCGGCGTGGACCTGGCGCGCCAATTCCGGGCCCTCCGCCCCGATGTGCCCTTCATTCTGGCATCGGGCTACATGCACGCCGAGGCCCACAAAGCGGCGCAAGAGTCCGGTGTCACGCATTTCGTGCACAAGCCATTCGAAATCGAGGAGCTGGTCGGCAAGCTGCGCGCCGCCTTGGAGCCAAGCCCCCCGGTTTAGGCCCCTTCCCCGAGGACGGGCGACCGGCGCGAAACTATCTCGCGAATTACCTCCCCAAACCGGGGGCATCCGTCCAAGTTTTACCGCCATGGCCCATCTCGGCAGACGCAACGTGCTCACCATCGTCCGCTTCGCGGCGCCGGGATTTTACCTCGATGGTGGTGCACTCGGGGAGATTCTGCTGCCAAGCCGCTTCATCCCGCCGGGTGCCACGCCGGGGGGCAAGATCGAGGTCTTTGTCTACCGCGATTCCGAGGACCGGCTCGTGGCCACGACGCAGGCCCCGCTGGCCGTCGTGGGCGAGTTCGCCTGCCTGCGCGTCGTGAGCGCGAGTCCGCGCATCGGCGTGTTTCTCGACTGGGGCCTCGACAAGGATCTGCTGCTGCCCATCCGGGAAATGGCCGGTCCGCTGAACCCGGGCGACCGCGAGGTGGTGCGGGTGGGACTCGACGAGAAGACCGACCGTCTCGTCGCCAGCGCCCGCGTCAACCGCCATCTGGACCTGACACCGCCGAACTACCACGAGGGTGAATCGGTCAAGCTGCTGGTGGCCAGCAAGAGCCCGCTCGGCTACAACCTGATTGTGAACGACGCCCATCGGGGCCTCCTTTACCACACCGACGTGGCGGGGCCGCTCAAGGTCGGCCAGCTGGTGGAGGGCTATGTGCGCTCGATCCGGCCCGACGGGAAGATCGACCTGGCGACCGGCCGCGCTGGGTACCGGCGCATCGCGTCGGTCAGCGAGAAAGTCATCGAGATACTGACCGCCCGGGGCGGCCGGCTGCCCTATCACGACAACAGCCTGCCGGAGGAAATCCGCGATGCGTTCGGCGTGAGCAAGAAGGCGTTCAAGCAGGCCATCGGGGCGCTCTTTCGCGAACGTCGTATCGTCATCGAACCCGACGGCATCCGGCTCGCGACGCCGGCTCCGTCGCCAGCTGGCCATGGCATTGCACCAGAAACCGGTTCCTAATTTGCATTCTATCGTGTTCATTCTTGGTCCAAGAACCGAACCCAATGTCCTCTACCCCGAAGGCTAATCTCCCCAATCCGCGCAACGTCGTCGTGCGCGAGGTTCCCATCGAGCTTTGCCAGTTTCTCAAGTTCGGCGGGCTGACCGGGAGCGGAGGTGAAGCGAAGCAGCTGATCAGCGAAGGTCGCGTGCAGCTCAACGGCACCGTCGAGACCCAGAAGCGCAAGAAACTTGCCGTGGGTGACCATGTGACGGTGGCCGGCCAGACCATCGTGGTTCAGGTGAATTGAACGCGGTCCTCCCGATGCCTTTTTCAAACCTGGGCCTGTCGGAGCCTCTGCTGCGCGCCGTAATTGTGCGGAACTATCCGGCACCGACACCGGTGCAGACCGCCGCCATTCCCGCGGTGCTGAGCGGGCGTGACGTGTGGGCCTCGGCCCAGACGGGCTCGGGCAAGACGGCGGCATTTGCCCTGCCGGTGCTACAGAAGGTTTCCGCCAGCCCGCGCGCGCGCGGCCGCTTTGTCCGGGCCCTGGTCCTCGCGCCGACCCGCGAGCTGGCCGCGCAGATCGGCGACTCTTTCCGGATCTATGGACGCTGGCTTCCGGTGCCGGTGAAAATCCTCGTGGTCTATGGCGGTGTCTCAATCAATCCGCAGATGATGGCGCTGGGCGGCGGCGCCGATGTCATCGTGGCCACGCCGGGCCGGCTGCTGGACCTCGTCGAGCACAACGCCGTGTCGCTGGCGGCGGTCTCGATGCTGGTGCTCGACGAGGCCGACCGATTGTTGGATTTGGGCTTCGCCGGTGAGCTCAATCGGATCATCGCCCTCCTGCCGGGCCGGCGGCAGAGCCTGCTTTTCTCCGCCACCTTTCCGCCAGCAGTGCAGGCGCTGGCCGCGGCCTTGCTGCACGATCCAATCCGCATCGATGTGCCGGCCGCGCTGGAAACGGTCCCTGACATTGTCCAGCGGGCCATCGAGGTCGACCCGCCCCGCCGCACCCAGCTGCTGCGGCATCTGATCGAGACCAACAAGTGGACGCGCGTCCTGGTGTTTGTCGCGACGAAATATGCGACGGAGCACGTCGCGGAAAAGCTGCGCAAGGCTGGCATCGCGGCCGCTGCCTTCCATGGCGAACTCAGCCAAAGCGCGCGCCTCCAGGCCTTGGCCGACTTCAAGGCGTCCAAGGTTCAGGTGCTACTGACCACGGACCTGGCGGCTCGCGGCATCGACATCGTCCAAATGCCGGTGGTGGTGAACTTCGACCTGCCACGGTCTGCCACCGATTACACTCATCGCATCGGGCGCACGGGCCGGGCCGGGGCGTGTGGCGTCGCGGTGAGTTTCGTCAGCGCTGGTACGCATGCCCACTTCCAGTTGATCGAGAAGCGCCACCGGCTGGATCTGCCGCGTGAGCAGGTCGAAGGCTTCGAACCCGAGGAACTGGAGAGGCCGGCTCCGCCAACCGGCGGCATAAAGGGGCGGCGCAAAAGCAAGAAGGACAAGCTCCGGGAAATGGCTGCGCCCGGCGGGGATCCCGCGCCAAACACCCCGCCCACCAGTCCGGGAAAGCGATTCTCCTGGCCGCGGCTGCGGTGACTCAGGCGTCCAGATCCACCACGCCCTGCGCCGTGCACAGAGCAGTCAGCACGCGGTGGTCGAGACTGTCCTTCGCATGGCTGCCCGGTGTGACCTTGAAGCCGGTGACGAGGGTTTTCATTACCTCGGTGTGCGATTTCGCGTTCGGTGTGATCTGGATGCGCTCCAACGCCCGCGGGCCGTGGCCGATGAAGGCGGCGGCCGCGGCATACAGGTTTTGCGCCTCCGGCCGGCCGGTCGCGCTGCCGCTCCGGACGGTGACTTCCATGAGACCATCGGGGGTTTGAAACTTGAAGGGCATGTGCGGCAGCTTGATTTCCATGGACGAAACGTAAGCCACCCCGGTCCAATAGCGAAGTATATCGCGGCCGGCGGGCCCGGCCGGCCGCAAAGTTTCCCCGGCCTGGAGATCGGCCTCGTATTGGGCCCGCGCGGTTACTATTTCTAGAGGATGCCCCAGAATCTCCATGCCCAGTTCGACCAGACCGTCTTGGAAATGATCGAACACAGCCCGGTCGGCGCCGTGCCGGTCACCCCTGCCTATCAGGACGCCATCAAACGCCTTTATGCCTCGCACCAGGCTTATTCCGACGCCGACCACAAGGACGGGCATATCACGGCGCGTTCCCTGGCCAAGCTGCCGATGTTTCACGCCAGTAACCTGGCGGAACTCGTCGCCGGCACCATCGCGCCCGAGGCACTTGAGACGAACAACAGCATCTTCGACCGCTACGTCCGGTCCCTGCCCGCCGCCCGGCACGCCAAGGCCGAGAGCCACCGGCTCACCGTGGCGGGCAAGGTGGCCCATCACCGCGCGAAACACGGCGTGGTGACCGCCCATGACCCGATCCACACCTTGGTTCTCGTGCCCGGCACCGGGCCGCACCCCGGGCTGCCCGGCAACTACCTTCATGGCTCGGCGTTCCAACTGCGAGCCGAGGCGGCAAGTCCGTGGGCCATCCATTTGCATGACAGCGACGATGGTGCGGCAAGGTTCGACGCAGCCGACATGGCGGGGGCATTGGCCAAGCTGCAGGAGGTGATCGAGAGCGCGCCATTCAACCTGAACGAACTGGAAGCCATCGGCTTCCGGCTGAACTGAGGCTCCGTGCATGTCCCCCGCTCGGTGCAGACGTGCGGTCGTGGTGTCATCGCTTCTCCTCGTCGCAGCGGGCAGCTCAGCGGAGGTTACCATCCGGACGGACGCGCCGTCTCCGCTCGAGGAATTCGCCGCGAAGGAGATCGAGGCGGCGCTCAAGGCCCGGGGCGAAACGCCGGCCCGGGCAGACTGGTCCGCGCCGAAGCACGGTGGATCGCAGGTTGTGCTGGCCTTGGCGGAAAATACCGCGGGCGTGAGGGACTTGGTGCGGGCTGGGGCCACGAGACCCGGCGAGTTGAGAAACGAGGGGTTCAGCCTGCGACGCACCGGTTCCGGTGACGGGCAGACGGTCTGGGTGATCGGCGAGGGACCGGGTGGCGTGATGTATGGCGGATTGGAACTGGCCGAGCAGATCCGGGTGAAGGGGCTTGGCGGGGTCGAGGCGATGGACCGGAATCCCTCGGTCGCGATGCGCGGGGCGAAGTTCAACGCACCGCTCGACGTACGCACGCCAAGTTACACCGATGCCAGCGATTCGGCGCAGCAGAACATCGCCACCGTGTGGGATTTTGACTTCTGGACCGCCTACCTCGATGCGCTGGCGCGCGACCGCTACAATTTCGTCTCCCTCTGGAGCCTGCATCCGTTCCCGTCGATGGTGAAGGTGCCGGAATATCCGGACGTCGCCCTGGCGGATGTCCAGCGCTCCACGGCGCACTGGGCGGAGAACTATTCGACCCGGGCGGAGGATATTGCGCCCCCGGCGATCCTGGCGCGGGTCGAGACCCTCAAGAAAATGACGATCGAGGACAAGATCGGATTCTGGCAGCGGGTGATGCGCTACGCCAAGGACCGCAACATCGACTTCTACGTCGTCACGTGGAATATCTACACCTACGGCACGGGAGGAAAATACGGAATCACGGACGATATTGCGAATCCGGTCACCGCCGATTACTTCCGCCGGAGCGTCACCCAGCTGTTCCGGACCTACCCGTTGCTCGCGGGTATCGGCGTCACCGCCGGGGAGAACATCGGCAATGCCAGTTCCAGCTTCGAAGCGAAGGAGGACTGGCTCTTCGCCACCTACGGACAGGGTGTGCTGGACGCGTTGCGGGAGCAGCCCGGGCGCAAGATACGGTTTATCCACCGGCAGCACGAAACGCGCACGGCGGATATCACCCGGACCTTCGCGCCGCTGGTGGGTCATCCGGACGTCGATTTCGTATTCAGCTTCAAGTACGCCCAGGCGCACGCGCTCAGTTCGACCACCCAGACGTTCCATCACGAGTTTGCCGCTGCGCTCGGTACCGAGAAGACGCTCTGGACCCTGCGTAATGACGATGCGCTGATGTTTCGGTGGGGTGCGCCGGATTTCGTGCGAAAGTTTCTCCAGAACATGCCCCGTGACGTCACGCAGGGCGTCTATTATGGCTCCGACATGTGGGTGTGGGGTCGCGAATTTCTGAGCCCTAAACCGGCCGCGCCCCGCCAGCTCGAGGTGGACAAGCACTGGCTCGACTGGCTGCTGTGGGGCCGGTTGAGCTATGATCCGACGCTGGACAATGACCGGATCGTCGCACTGATCGCACTGCGCTTCCCCGGAGCGCCCGCCCGGATGTTGTTCGATGCCTGGCAGCACGCGTCACTGATCTATCCGCTCACCACCGGGTTCCACTGGGGCCAATACGACTTCCAATGGTATATCGAGGCGTGCAAGAGCCGGCCCGGCCCCGCGCGGACCACGAGCGGATTTCATGACGTCAATCGCTTCATCACGCTGGCTCCGCATCCCGGGACAGACAACATCTCGATCCCGCACTATGTTGATGCCATCACTACAGGCGCCGAGATAAAGGGCACGACGCCCGAAGCAGTAGCCGCAGATCTGCAAATGCACTCACGCCAAGCCTTGATCGCACTGGACCGATTGGATGCGAAGGGGGACAGGGAGCTGGCTGCGACATTAGCCGATATTCGAGCGATGGCTCTGCTGGGCGCATATTATGGCTACAAAATCCGTGGCGCGACCGAGCTGGCGTTATACCGCAAGACCGGAAAGGCGGAGCACCGGCAAACGGCGGTGGATCAGTTAACCTTGGCAGCCGACTCGTGGGAGCGCTACACGACGCAGGCGGCTGCGCTCTATAATAATCCGCTTTGGACCAACCGGGTGGGCTACGTCGACTGGCAAGCCCTCAAAGTTGAAGTCGCGCATGACATCGAGATCGCGCGCGAAGCGGTGCCTTAGGCACAAGACGAAGAAGGGCCGTCCACCCCTGGACGGCCCTTCACCCTAACACCAAGCAAACTGAACTACAGGGAGACAGACGCGTGCGCGTCCGAGTCGTTCAAAAGACCCGTTTCGGCCGGGGAGAGTTTACAGGTCTGTGACAATCGCCGGTTGGCCGAGCCCTAGGGTGGTGGAGGCGAAGATATGCTTGCCCCTTGATTACGATTGGGTTCCAACAGCGCATGCTTTTTGGCGTCTCGTTCCGCTGCTGGCTGCTCATCGGGCTATGCTTGGGCGGAGTTGGACAGATGATGGCGGTTGAAACGGTCGACTATCGGCTGCTGTTGAAGGCGCAGCGGATCCGTTATCCGGAGATGCAGGTGCAGGATTGCTACAAACTTCTCTTCCAGTCCTGTCTGGGCAGCGAGCACGCCGGAGGTGATCCAGCGACGGCGGCCCGCTGGCTGGACAAGGAGTTGGCCGCCATGGGACCGGGTAACGATGAGCCGGTCATCGATCCAATCTCACCGGATGGCCGGATCGTGCGGGTGCACCTCCGGCCTTTTGTTCGACGCCACGGCGACGCGGGGCGACTCGTTGAGGCCTTCGTCCAGACGGCAAACAGTTTCCACGGTTCGCGCGAATCATTGGCCGCCGCCTGGGAGCAGGTCGTTCGGCTCGCGGCCGCGGGCGAACTGTCTTTTTCCGCGGAAGCGGCGCGGGAATTCGGCCACGAGATGGCGGCGGCGGGTTATCCGGCTGTGCATCATTCGGAGCAATTCAACACGCTCTACCGTCCGGCCTACCGGGTGATCGCCCGTGAATTCCTGGCCGGTTTGCTGCCGGTTCAGTAGAACACATTCCGATCGAGGCTGCGGTATTGGATCGCTTCGAGTAGGTGGGGGGACTCGATGCGGTCGGTGCCGGTAAGATCGGCGATGGTGCGCGCGACCTTGAGGATGCGGTCGTAGGCCCGGGCCGAGAGCGACAGCTGCTCCATCGCCTGCTGGAGCAGGTCGCCGAGCTTGGCGTCGAGCGCGCAGTATTTCTTCAACTGCGAGACGGGCATGCGGGCGTTGGCCGTGATTCTCGTGCCCCAGAAGCGGGATAGCTGCTGCTCCCGGGCGGCCTCGACGCGGTCGCGAATGGCGGCGGAGGATTCGCCGGCGTGTTCGTTGCGCAGCTCGGTGATGGATAGCGCGGGTGCCTCAATATGCAGGTCGATGCGGTCGAGCAGGGGGCCGCAGATGCGCGCGCGATAGCGTTGGATCTGCGCGGGCGAGCAGCGGCACTCGTGCTTGGGGTCGCCAAGATAGCCGCAGGGGCAGGGGTTCATCGCGGCCACGAGCATGAAGTGGCAGGGCAGGGTGATCTTGCCGGCACTGCGCGAGATGGTGACGTGGCCGTCCTCAAGCGGCTGGCGCAGCACCTCAAGGGCGGAGCGCTTGAACTCGGGGAGTTCATCGAGGAAGAGCACGCCGTGGTGCGCGAGGGAGATCTCACCCGGTCCGGGGATCGTGCCACCGCCGATCAGCCCAAGGTCGGAAATGGTGTTGTGCGGGGCGCGGGATGGTCGTTGGAGGTAATGGACGCCGCTCTCGATGGTCTGGCCAGCGGCCGAGTGGATGCGGAGGATATCGAGGTATTCGTCCAGCGTCGGCTGCGGCATGATGCCCGGAATGCGCTTGGCGATCATGGATTTTCCGGAACCGGGCGGCCCGATCATGATGAGGTTGTGCCCGCCGGCCACGGCGATCT
>CAZZDB010000143.1:0-10468 GCA_964652485.1 uncultured Oleiharenicola sp. | reverse complement strand
GACCTCGTGAACTATCTCCTCTCCATCGAATGAGCGCGCGCCTTCTTGTTACATCTGTTCTGGTGTCCGCGGTCTTGGCCGTCGGCACCGCCGCCACAAGCATCCACCCCCAGGAGATCCGGCATGGGGCCGATGATTCGATCATGATGCTGGTGCCGGCGGTGGAGTTCGCGATGGGCACGTCCGACGCGCATCCGGATCTTCCGGCCAAGCCGCTGATCGGTGGCGACCTGCGCCCACCGAGCGTTCCGCTGGCCCGCGCCTATGCCGCGTGGGCTCTCGCCGATGAGCGTCCCGAGCACCGGGTGCGGCTCAGGGCCTTCGCCATCGACCGCTACGAGGTAACCAACGCGCAATATCGAAGGTTTCTCACGGCAGTGGTGCGGGTGGGCGACGCAGCCTGGGCGCATCCCGACCAGCCCCGAGGAAAGGATCACACGCCGCGTTATTGGAAGGACTTCAACCCGTTGCTCAAGGATCCGGCCTATGCGCGCCTGGCGCAATACAGCGCCGCGACCTTCACCGCCGACGACAAGCCAGTCGTCGGCGTCGACTGGTTCGATGCCTACGCCTACGCCAAGTGGGCGGGCAAGCGGTTGCCGACCGAGGCCGAGTGGGAACTTGCCGCGCGCGGCACCGACGGCCGCCGCTGGCCGTGGGGCAATGACTGGGACTGGGGGCTCTGCAACATCGGGGGAGAAAAGCTCGCCTCGGATGTGAAATCCCAAGGCAGGGAAAAGGACGGTTTCATCTACCCCGCGCCCGTCGGTCGCTTCCCGGGCGGCCGCAGCCCGTTTGGCTGCGACGACATGGCGGGCAATGCCGCCGAGTGGGTCGCCGATTGGTATTCCGCCGACAGCTACAGGACGGACCCGGTCGAGAATCCACACGGTCCCGCGACTGGGACCGAACGTGCCGTTCGCGGCGGCAGCTCGCAGAACATGCCGAGCGGGGTGCGCTGCGCGATCCGCTATCACCACGAACCGGAGTTCCGGTTTTTCACCCTCGGCTTCCGTTGTGCAAAGGACCTCTGACATGACGACCAACTGGCTGACATTGCTCCAGATGTTTTGGCGCGGGGGCACTCCGTTCACATGGAGGGAGAGCATGGCGCTGCTGGGCTTGCTGCTTACGACGGCCGTGGCGCATGCGACCGATCCCGCTCCGCCGCCCGGCATGCTCTATGTCCCGGCCGGCGAATTCACGATGGGTTCGGACGACGGTGGTTACGACGAAAGGCCGGCGCATCGCGTGCGGCTCTCACCCTATTTCATCGACCGGTGCGAGGTCACGGTCGCCGATTTCGCCTCCTTCGTGCGCGCGACCGGTGCGGTTGATACCATCGAAGGATCCTGGTTCCGGTTTTCCGCCGAGGGCTGCGTTGATCTGCTCGCCCATTACGAGCAGCGCTATGGCGTCGCCTGGCGGGTGTTCAAAGCACCGGCGCCGCAGGATGCGACCCAATCCGACCGGCTCGAAGCCGACTTGCTTCGCTGGCAGGCGGGGGTGGCGGCGATGCGGGTTTTGCTCGGGCGCGACGCGAAACTCGCGGACAGCCCCGCCGCCGAGCTCGCGTCGTTGCCTCAGGTAAAGGCGCTGGTCAGCGACCAGTCGCGACTTCCGGTCCGCTGCGTTGCCTGGCGCGATGCGAACAATTACGCGCTCTGGGCCGGCAAGCGTCTCCCGACCGAGGCCGAATGGGAAAAGGCCGCGCGCGGCACCGATGGCCGGATATATCCATGGGGCAACGATTGGGATCCGGCCAAGGCCCGGGCCGGCCTGAGCGATGAGGCGGGTCCGGTGCCCGTGGGAAGTTATCCGGACGGCGCGAGCCCCTATGGGTGCCTGGACATGGCAGGCAACGTCTGGGAGTGGTGCGTGGACTGGTACGGACCGGCCACCTACGCTGAGACCGACCGCGCTGTCGACCCCAAGGGATATGCGGGCCTGCCCAACGGCGAGTTGCCAGGGCAGGATCCGAACGCGAAACTTTTCCAAAACAACAAGCAGGGTCGTGAAACCAATACCCGGAAGGTACTCCGTGGCGGATGTTGGGTTGGTGGTGCGATTGGCCAGGCCGAATTCAACAATCGCTGTGCACGGCGCCTCTGGTCAAATCCCGACTACTGGTCACCGGACACGGGCTTCCGCTGCGTGAAGGACGTCCGATGAAAACCCGGGGATTCAACATCAGGACCGCCGGCTTCATTCTGGGGACGAGCCTGGCCCTGTTCGTCGCTGGTTGCGGCGATTCCGCCCAACAGCAGGCGTTCGAACAGGCCGCGAAGGCGGAACAGCAGTTTGCCGCGGAAAACGCCCCGACGATCATCGCGGACTATCGGCGGGTGATCGCCCTGCAGCCCGGCTCCGAATGGGCCAAGAAAGCCCAGGAGCGGATCGCCGCGATGGAAGCCCGTTTGAAGGCGGAGGAGCTGCGCAAATCCGTTTTCCAAGAACATGGCATCGACTGACTCCCTTCAAATGAAAACAATGACCCCCATCCACCCCGCGTCCCCGGACGAAACCGCGACGATTGCAGCCAAAGCATCGCTCCAGCAAGCCTCCGTCGCCCGCGGTGGATGTCGCCTCGAAGTGCGGGAGTCCGCGCGCGACTCCTTCACGGAATACCATGTGACCGCGACCGTGGAGGGCGGGGCGTGCCCGCCCGACGAGGTGCTCGGCCAGGTGGCCGCCTTGCTGGCGCGCCGGAAGATCCAGCCGATTCAGGAAAAACTCTATGGTCGGACGGGCTTGCGGGCGGAGGTGCTCCAATGCCGCGAGGCCGCCTACCGGCGGCATGGCTTGGATGCGGGAGTGCCGGTGACCTGGATCGAAGGCATTCCTTTGCAGAATGGTGATTTTGCGGGCGTGCAGATCTGGGGAATTGTGCCGCGCGACGGGGAGACATGTGTCTGGACCGTGGAAAACCCCGCTTCGGGCTACGGAAGAATCTGGAGCGGCCGAGGCTTCCAAATGCTCCATCTTCCCGCCGTGCGCGGCGTGCAGCCTGGCGGGACCCTGCCCGCGGGCCACACCGCGCAGGCCCAGATGATGTTCACGAATGTGGGGCTGGGGTTGCAGGCGCATGGGATGGCTTATCCGGACGTCGTGCGGACCTGGATCTATGTGTCGCGGCTGCTTGATTGGTATGGCGAACTGAACCAGGTGCGCACGGCGCACTACGCGCGGGCGGGGCTCGGGGTGAAAGACGGCGCGGCTTTCCCAGCAAGCACGGGCATCCAGGGTCGCATGGCGGACGAAGAATGCCTGATGGACGTGCTGGCGCTCAAGTGCGACCGGCCGCCCGGCGCGGTCGCTGAACCGATCCGCCGCAGCCCGCGGCAGGACCAATCGTTCAACTACGGATCGGCCTTTTCCCGGGGAATGGCGTTCCGGATTGAAGGCCGGAAGACGGTGCACATCTCCGGTACGGCCAGCATCAACCAGGCGGGTGCCAGCACCCATATCGGGGACGCCGAATGCCAGAGCTTGGAAACGCTGATGAGCATCGCCGCGATCCTGGCCGAGCAGGGCGGCAGTCTGCGGGACATCACATCTGCGACCTTGTTCTGCAAGGACCAGGCTGCGTGGGAGGCATGGGACCGGGTGACGCGCCTGCTGGATGTGCCGGCCTTCCCCAAGGTCGTCGTGCAAGCCGATGTGTGCCGTCCCGATCTGCTCGTTGAGATGGAATCCGTCGCAGTGATTTGAAAGGACCATCCCCAATCCGCCCGCGCATGCCCCACATTTCCGAACATAAAATCATTGAATGCCGGCCGCTGCCGTCGCCGGTCGGGCTGCTCGCGGCCTTGCCGAGAACGGCGCCGCAGGCGGCGCTGGTCGCCCGCAGCCGGCGGATGATCCAGGACATCCTGAACGGCCGCAACCCGCGCCTGCTGGCCGTCGTGGGGCCTTGCTCGATCCACGATGTCACCGCCGGCCGGGAGTACGGCCGGCGGCTGGCCGCCCTCGCGCACGAATTGGCAGACCGGATCATGATCGTGATGCGCGTGTATTTCGAGAAACCACGCACGAACGTCGGTTGGCAGGGACTGATTTTCGACCCGCGGCTCGACGGCAGCGGTGACATTGCATCCGGCCTCAGGCTGGCCCGGCGATTCCTGGGCGAGATCCTCGATCTCGGGCTGCCGACCGGGACCGAGTTCCTGGATCCGATCAGTCCGGAATACCTGACCGACCTGGTGTGCTGGGCGGCCGTCGGCGCCCGCAACGCCGAGTCGCAGATGCAACGCCAGCTCGCCTCCGGCCTCCCGATGCCCTTGGGCTTCAAGAACGCGACGGAAGGCACCACGCAAAGTGCGGTGAACGCGATCATGGCCGCCGGCCAGAGCCAGGCCTTCCTAGGCATCAGCCCGGACGGCCGCGCGGCGGCCATGCGCACCAGGGGGAATCCGGACTGCCACATCGTACTGCGCGGAGGAGCCAGCGGTCCCAATTTTTCGGCGGCGCATCTGGCCGCGGTCGAATCCCAATTGGATCAGGCGGGACTGCTGCGGGCCGTCATGGTCGACTGCAATCACGACAACTCCGGCCGCCAGCCCGAGCGCCAGCCCGGAATCCTCGCCGAGGTCGTCGGGCAGATCCTCGCCGGCAATCGCGCTATCATCGGGGTGATGATCGAGAGCAACCTCCACGGCGGCAGTCAACCGCTGGTCCGGCCGCCGGGCCGATTGCGGTACGGGGTGTCCATCACGGACGGATGTCTCGACTGGCCCGCCACCGAGCTCTGCCTGCGGGCGGCCCACGCCGCCTTGGCGGCCCAAGGCCCGTCCACGAATGGATGGGAGGCGGCGGGCCTCAAGATTTTCTCCTCGGGAAATTGACGAGGCACCGCGGTGCCCACCGGCCGCCACCTTCGGGCCGACCATTGCCGCGGAGGCGGGGCCAGGAGGTCGGCGTTGACTCTAGACCTGCGCTGCGTGCGCCGCGACCGGCGTCACACGATATCGATAATACCTCGCTGCACGGCTACGACCAGGGCCTCGGTGCGGGCGTTCACTTCCAGCTTGGAAAGGATGTTGGTCACATGGAGCTTCACCGTTCCTTCCGTCACCCCGAGTGTCACTGCGATCTCCTTGTTGCTATTGCCTTTGGCAATGAGGGCCAGGACATCGGTCTCTCGCTCCGAGAGCGGCGAGAGGGTGCGTTCGCCCATCCGCATGGCCAGTTCGGGCGGAACGTATTTCTCGCCCGCATGCACCCGGCGGATGGCGTCGAGAAGCTGGGTCAGGTTCATGTTCTTCACCACAAATCCAGCGGCCCCCGCCTTCAGGGCCTGATAGACCTCCTCGCCGCGCGCATAGTTGCTGAAGACCACGATCCGGGCGGTCCGGAATTCCTCCCGCAGGGCGCGGATGGTTGCGAGGCCGCCGATGCCGTGCATCCGGAGATCGAGGGTGACGACATCGGGTTGGTGAACCCGGTAGGCTTCGATCGCCTCCTCGCCGGACTCGACCTCCGCGATGACCTGCATGTCGGGTTGGGCCGAGGCCGCATACACCAGCCCCATGCGCATCACCATGTGGTCGTCGACGACCAGGAGGCGGATTTTGTCACGTCGGTTTGTTTTGGCGGTGGATGTCATTGGAATGGGGGGGCGTCAGGGGAACGGTGACCTGAACACGGGTGCCGGCGCCGGGCGAGCTGATGATCTGCAGGCGCGCCTGGATGGACTTGGCGCGCGCGCGGAGGCCGCGCAGGCCGAAGTGGCCTTCGATCCGGGGGCCGGCCGCCGGATCGAAACCCTTGCCGTCGTCGGTCACGCTGAAGCTCATGGCACCGTCCTGCGCCTGCAGCTTGACCGTGATTTGGCTGGCCTCCGCGTGTTTCACCGCGTTGGTGATCGCCTCTTGGGCGATCCGGAGGAGATTGTGCTGGACGGCGGGGTCCAACGAGACGGGCTCCGCATGCATGACCACCTTGATCTCGATCGGGCCGGAATTGATATAGCTGGCGAGTTTCCGGAGGGCATCGCCGAGAGTGGAGTTCTGCAGCAGCGGCGATTCCAGGTTCCAGACGGCCTGTTGCACCTCCTCGCGGGAGTAGGACAACATGTTCCGCATCACGTTGAGCTGTGAATACACCTCCGGCGTGACGGCGGGGTTGGTCATGGTGGTTTCCAAGTGCAGAAGGGTGCCGCTGAGGCCCTGTTGCACGCTGTCGTGGATCTCCCCGGCCAGGCGGGTGCGTTCGGCGAGGGTGGCAGCGTTGCTGGTTTCCTCGCCGAGTCTGTCCATCGTGACCTCCAGCTCCTTCGTCCGCTCATGCACCAGGCGTTCGAGCACGACGTTCCGTTGCAGGGAACGATGGTTGGTCCAGCGCGCGATCCCAAACACCGCCAGGAACAGGGCCAGAGAGTAGGCGGCGTAGCTGATCGGGGTCCGGTACCACGGCGGGTTGACGACGAAGGCGAAGGACAAGGGCGGCGGAGCCGTGTCGTGCGGCCCCGTCTGCCGCACTTCCAGAAGGTAGGCGCCGTCGCGCAGCTTGGGGAAGCGCAGCACCAGGCTCGGATCGACCGGCGTCCACGATTCCGATGGACCGAGTCGGTATTGATACTGCGGGGGCGACCGCCAGGCGTATGTGCCCGAGAAGAAGCGGAAACTCAGGCTGTTGTTGTCGAAGGAAAACTGCGGCGGGGCCGCGGGCAGGCCCGCCTGATTGAGCAACTCGAGGTTCTGCTGGTCCGCAACGAGGGAGACGAGCACGGTGTGGGGGCGGTTCGATTTGCGCGCCACCGGTCGCTCCACGTGATAGAGCGAGCGGCTCGCTCCGATCCAGGTGTTGTCTCCGGGCAGCAGGGTGACGGTGGGGTAGGAATCGTTGCGCAGCTCGAAAGTCGCGGAGTCGACGACATAGTCGCCGCCTTGGGGCGTGAAGGTCACGACGCCTTGCGCATGCGTGGCCCACAGGATGCCGGATTCGTCCTCGGTGACTCGCAGCAGCCAATACGGCGAACGGTTCAGGAGTTTGTCCAACTGCGGGGCCGTACACAGGATCCCCTTGGTGGCATCATAGTAGGCCCGCTTGCCAGACGTGCCGCTGAGAATGATCATGTTGCCGACGATCCCTACGTTCGTCCACTGCTCACCGCTCCACGGCAGCGCAATCCGCTGCAGGTCGAGCACCCCGTCGCGGAGCGTGAGACGGGCCACCCGATCCCCGCCCATTTCCATCCACAGGGTGTCGTGCTTCAAGGCGTTGATGACCGGGGCATCGCCAACTCCCGCGATGCGCGGGGCGCATTCGATCCAGCTCCCGTCAACATATTTCAAGGCGGCGATCTCCCGGCCCGCGATCACGATGCAGGTGTCCGGCTTGATGAATTCCAGGCCGGCCACGTTTTCGATCTGGATCACCGGCTTGATCTGGCGGTTGGGCAGGACGGAAAAGACCCCCGTCGAATTTCCCAGCAGCAAATGCGCCCCGCGGGCGGCGATGTAGTCGGCTTGGCGCGCCGTGTTGTCCGTCAGGATCCGAAAAGTGGGCGGATGGCCCGGCGGTGCCGGTTCCGTTTCATAAAGCGCGCCGCCGGAGCAGACGACGGTCCGGTTGTTCCAGCTGGCCACGCGCGGCCAGATCGCGGTCAGGCCCAGCTGCTGGCCGAAACCGGTCAGCGGCGAGTCGTAGAAGACCCGGTGGACCGCATTCTCGCCCGCCACCCACAGGACGCCCGGTTCCCCCGCGGCCAAACTGCCGACGCGGCGAAACTCCGGCACAATGAGCGACCACATCAGCGATCCGTCGGCGGAGAACAGGAAGACGCCCTTGTCGGCGACGGCGATGGCCACGCCGCCTTCGACCAGCGGCTCAAGGGCGGTGATCCGGCCGCTGATCTGGTGATCGGATTGGGGGCGCCAGGATTCGGCGGTATTGCCGTCGAAACTGACCAAGCGGCCGTCCCGCAGGGCGAGCAATGTGTGGGACTTGTCCAGCGGCGCGGCCAGATTAACCACCTGGCCGTCGAGTCCGGCCACGGTGATGACGCGGCTCTGCCCGGAGGCGGGCAAGAGTTCACGCAAGAGCTGATCCTGGCAGGACACGAACACGCGTTCGCCCACCGGGAAGGCCGCGGAAAGCCGCGACAGGGGAAAGAAGAGGTTTTTCCGGAGGGCGAAGTCCCAATAGACCACGCCGTTGAACTCATAGAAATACATTCCTCTGGAGGTGGCCAGCAGCTTGCTGAACGGGTTCACGCTCGTCCAAGCCGGCGCATCGGCCGGAACCAGCGGTGAGGCCCTGAGGTGGCCGTCCGCGGTCGGCTCGAGCGTGCCCCAGGATCCGCGGCCGCCATAATAATATTTGCCGTCGACGACGTGGATGGCCGCCATCCGCACGTTGGAGGAGGAGGCCAAATCAATCCGGCTGACCCACGTGGAGTCGTTCAGGACAGAGTAGATGCCATCGTACATGACGGCGACGCGACTGAAGGCGTCGAAGCCGAGCAGCAGACCGCGGGGCACGCTCCCGATTTCGTCGAGCGGATAAGTCCGGATGAAAGGCAAGCCATGCGGTTGATCCGTGTCGGCCCGCGCGGCAATCGCCCCCAGCCAGCATAACCCCGCCAGCCCCAGTCGCAAAGTTTCGGACCGCCTGATCTGCCGCAGAAAAAATCGCAGCGCGCTTGGGCCGTTCATTGCGCTTGGGCCGCCATCACCATCCGCACGGCGAGCCGTGCCGGCGGGGGACGGCCCGATCGCCCCGATGGCTTGGAACACGGGTGACGCAGGCAGCGGCAGGGGGCGGAGGAATGACCACAGGGGATTGGGGTGGTGAATGCTGCACGCAGTCTTGCCCTTTCGGTTTGTCAAGCGAGCGCGGAATCGAGTGACCGTTCGAGACCGGGTCGGCGGCACCTAGACTAAGGTCATAGCATCGATCTCGACCAATGTCCTCTTGAAGAGAACGACGAGGCGGCAGTTGCTTACCGCTTGGGAGCTGCGCCGCCCCCTTCAACCCTCGCGCAGCTCAAGTGCACCACAAATCCTAACCCCGATGAAAAACCGATTCGTAGATCCGTGCGCCCGTCGCACCGTAGCGATGCTGCTCGTGACCGCGAGCGCCATGCTCAATACCGCTACCGCCCAGACTAGCCCCGGCGCGGCGTCATCCAACAGCCAGGAGGAAACCATCGTTCTCTCCCCGTTCGAGGTGAGTGCCACCAAGGACACGGGCTACCAAGCCACTGAAACGCTGGCCGGCACCCGTATCCGCACCGACCTCCGCGATGTCGGATCGGCGATCCAGGTCATCACGAAGGAATTCCTGCAGGACGTCGGTGCCACCAACAGCGCCACGTTGCTCCAATACACCACCAACGCCGAGGTGGCCGGCACGCGCGGCACCTACTTGGGCCAGGGCAATGGCACCAGCGTCGATGAGACAAACAATCTCCGCAATCCCTCGACCGCGAACCGCGTGCGTGGTCTGTCGAACGCCGACAACACCCGCGATTTCTTTGTCACCGATATCCCGTGGGACAGCTACAACACCGATCGCATCGACATCCAGCGCGGCCCGAACGCGATCCTGTTTGGCCTCGGCAGCCCGGCCGGCATCGTGAACGCCTCGACGCACAACGCCGAGTTCCGCAATTTCGGGTCGGTCGAGGCGATCACCGGCTCCTACGGCACCTTCCGCAGCAGCGTCGACACGAACCAGGAACTAATCAAAAATGTGCTGGCCATCCGTTTGGACGGCATGTGGGACGATCACCGATACGAGCAGCAGCAGGCGTGGCAAAACGACAAACGCTTCTCGGGCACCGTCCGGTTTGACCCGCAGCTCTTCAAGGACCGCTCCGACCACACCAGCATCAAGGTGAAGTTTGAGAACGGCGACATCAAGGCCGACCGTCCGCGCTCCCTTCCCCCCTACGATAGCATCACTCCGTGGTTCGCCCCTCAGGATACGACCAGTGTGAACGGCGGCTTGGGCAAGCTGGCGGTCCCCAATGGCTACGCGCTCGGTTCAAATGCCGCGGCCTATTTTCCTTGGTTGGGTGGCTACGGCAATCAGCAGCAACCCATCTGGTTCATCGATGGCACGAGCAGTCAGCTTTACCGGATCTACGGTGGTTACGTCAACACAGGTGCGCTCAATGCCGCCGGAGTTCCCCAAGGCGCCGGCGTCAATCTCCTCGGCCAGAAGTATGCGGACGTGTTCTCCGATCTCACCAGCTTTAGTTCATATGCCCTCAACGCGAAACTGCCGAATTACCAATACGGCCAATACCGCAACCGCACTCTGACCGACCCGTCGGTTTTCAATTTCTACAAGAACCTGATCGACGGTCCGACCAAGTCGGAATTCGAGAAGTGGAATGCCACCAATATCGATCTCACCCAGACGTTTATGGACGATCGCCTCGGCGCCGAGCTCACCTACGACCATCAGGCATACAAGCGCGGGGGCCAGGCGTTGATTGGCAACTCCACCTCCAGCTCTC
>CAZZDB010000142.1:0-10573 GCA_964652485.1 uncultured Oleiharenicola sp. | reverse complement strand
GCTCGAGCCGCTCGACCTCGACCTGCTGCTTGGCCTCGGTGAGGTTCTGCGCGATGAGCTGCTTCTCCTGCTCGGCCACACGCACGGCGACATTGAGGTTCTCGATGCGCTGGCGGGCCTCGGTGTTCTGCCGCTCCATGCGGGCGAGTTCGTCCTTCTGACGCTCGGCCTCGGCCTTGCGCTCCTCCAGCTCGCGCTGCATCTTGGCCAGCTGCTCCTTGGACATGAAGGCTTCCTGCGCAGTCGCGGTATAGCGCTGTTCGAGCTCCTTGGCGCTGGACTGCGTGGCGGCGAGGGTGTTTTCGAGCTGGCCTTTCTGGCGCTCGAGCGCGGCGAGGTTCTTCTCGCGCTCGGACAGGGAACCCTGCGTGGACGAGAGTTGGGCGGCGAGCTGCTCGCGCGTAGCCTTCTCGTCCTCCAGCGAGAGGCGCATGAGCTCGACCATGTCGGCGTTGACCGCCGGCGCGTTGGCGGCGGCGCGCGGCGCGGCGGTCTCGAGCTGCGTGTGCGATGGCTCGGCCTTCTCCCAGCGGGTGAGCGCCAGGAGATTGAGCAACATGAAGTCGCACATGATCAGGAGCAGGGTCTTGTTCATGATGCCGGTTCCTCAGGCCGACGTGCCCTGCTGGATTTCAAGGATGAGCTGGCGCTTGTAGGGCCGGACGTGGCGGATCTTCACCAGGGCCACGCAGACGATGCCGAAAAGGTTGGAGGAGTAGGCCGCGAGCAGGTTGGCGTTGATGAGGCCGAGGACCTGCAGCACCAGCGCCGTGGCCGTGCCGGCGATGCCGATGTAGAGGCCGCCGTCGAAGAGGTTCTCCTCGTTCTCCATCAGCTTGAGCTTGGTCGGCGCAGGCAGCGGCTGCTTGGCGATCTCGGCGATCTTCAGGAGGCAGACGACATACATGCCCATCTGGATGGCGGCGAAGAGCGTGATGGAGAGGATGGTGGAGAGTTCCATGTTGTTGGGTGGGTTGGAAACGGCGGGGGCCGCCGGAGCCGAGAGGGCACCGACGATGGGAACGGTGAGCTTGACCTTGTATTCGGAAACAGGCGCGGCCTTGAGCAGGAAGGGCTCGGAAAATACGAAGAAGATGAACGTCAGGATGACGGCGATGAGGCCGCTGCCCATGCGGGGAAACGCGCCGCGAAGTGCTGCCTCCACGGAAAAGAAGAGCCCGCGATCCACCGCGCGCAGCAGCAGGAAGATCCCGCCGAGGAACGCGGCATACTTGCCCAGCAGCGCCAGCTCGGGGTGCCGCAGGGCAAAAGCGGCGCCGAATTCGAATTCCGGACCGCTGGTGTGCGTGACCGGCACCTGCCGCGCCACGAGCTGATCGACCGCCCCCTGCCCGTAAGACAATGCCAGCTGGAGCTGCTCGGCGCCCGGGCGGCCGAACGTGATCAGGTAATGTGCCACGGAATCGGCCGACCTCGTCATCAGGGCCGCGGTATAGATGACCGCGAGGTGCTCGGGGGCGACGCGCGCGAGATGTGCGAACTGTCCGACGGTGCCCAGGCTGCCGGTGGTGCGCAGCAGCTCGGACAACTGCACCCAATTGAGCCGCTGGCCCAGCGTGAGGATATCAAGGTAGAAGTCCTCCAGCGCGCCCATCTGTCCGGTCGCCACGGCCGCTTCGGCCAGGGACCGGACCTCGCGCTGCAGCGAGGCGGAGAGATGCTCCGTCTGCCAGAGGTAGGCCGTGAGGAGGATCACCGCATCCAGCGGCTGGCCGCCCGGCCGGTTCGCCGGCACGAAGCGCTGCGTGGTGGCCAGCTCGCGGGTCTTGAGGAGCGTCTGCACGGCCGGCAGCCGCGAGACCGCAAGGTAGCGGCGGAGGTTGTCCCGCGACTGCTGCAGGATCATGAACTTGAGCACGGCCTGCGATTCGGCCGGAGCGGCGGCGTTGCGGTTGGCCAGCAGGGGCTCCAAGGCGATATCCCAGCCGCCCCACGGCATCATGTCGCGGTGCTTCTGCGCAAAGGAATCAAAAATCACGCCGAGAGCGTTCGCGCCGGCGTCGCCGGCCTTGCGTGAGGCCTCGAGCACAAGCGCGGCCGGGCCGGGCTTGTCGAGTTCGAGCAGTTCGCGGCCGAATCCCGCCATCGAGGGGGTGTCGTGGCCGGCCTCGCGCAGCAGGGCCGTGTTGAGGGACTTCACGTTGACCGGCAGCACCCAGGCCAGCGCCAGCAGGCCGAGCCCCAGGCCCAGCCACAGCTGCCAGGGGGCAGGGTGGACGCCGGAGGCAGACGGAGGCGCGGACATATGGTGAGTAATAACGGCCGGGCGGGGAGAAACAAATTTATTTGCCGCCCACCTGCGCGGACAAATACCCTGCCACGCTCAACCAGACCCATGGCGTTGAAAATTGTTCACTATAACGACCCCGCCCTGCGCAAAAAAGGCGTCAAGATCACCGCCTTCAACGCGGCGCTGCGCAAGCTCGCGGACGACATGATCGACGCCATGCATGCCGCGGAAGGCATCGGGCTCGCCGCCCAGCAGATCGGGCAGCCCGTCCAGTTGTGCGTGATCGACCTGCGGCCCGTCGAGGCCAAATTTGCCTGGGAATATGACGGCACGCGGCCGCCGCTGGAACTTTTCATGCCGCTCGTCCTGGTCAATCCCGAGGTGATCGCCGTGCCGGAACCCACGACCACCTACGAGGAAGGCTGCCTGTCCTTTCCGCAGATCCACGGCGATGTCGTGCGGCCGGACGAAGTCACGGTGAAGTTCAAGGACGCCACGGGACACGCGCACGCACTGCGCTGCAACGGCCTGCTCGCACGCTGCGTCCAGCACGAGGTCGACCACCTCAACGGCGTGCTCTACATCGACCGGATGAGCAAGGAGGTTCTGGCCTTGATCGACCCGGAGTTGAAGGCACTCAAGAAACGCACGCGCGAGGCCGCGAGGAAGCCCTGACATGGCCACGCCGCACCCGCACCCGCCCCGCTCCATCGCCACCCGTACCGGCGACGACGGCACGACCGGGCTGCTCTACGGTCAGCGTGTGCCGAAGGACCATCCGCAGATCGAGGCCGTCGGCGCGCTCGACGAATTGAACGCCGCGATCGGTTTCGCGAAGGCCACGCAGCCCGCCGGGGCCGACCGCCGCGAACTGGAGCGCATCCAGCAGGAACTTGTCGGCTTGATGGGCGAGGTTTCGTGCGCCGAGAGCGATACCGTCCGGTTTGCCGCATCGAAGTTTGCCCGGATCGGCGGCGCCGAACTCGCCCGGATCGACGCCGCGGTCGCCACCGTCGAGGCCCGGCAGCCCAAGTTCGACGGTTGGGTCACGCCCGGCGCCAACCTCCACGCCGCCGCCCTGGATCTCGCCCGCACGGTTGCGCGCCGCGCCGAGCGGCAACTCGTCCGCCTGGGTTCCCAGGGCAAGACCGTCCGGCCAGTCCTGCTCCAGTATGTCAACCGCGTCTCCGACCTGCTCTGGCTGCTCGCCCGCGAGGCGGAAAACCCGTAGCCGCGCTTCCTGAACGCCAGTGGTGACCCGCGAGGCCGGCCGCCGGCCGCCGCTACAGTACTTGTCAGGGCGCCCGATTTGGTATCAATTCGCCCCGCCATGATCGTCGCCCTTGTCCTTATTGTCCTCGCCACGCTCTACCGGCTGCTGCCGACGATGGACATGGCGCTGTCGAATTTCTCTCCGGTCATGGCCATCGCGTTCTGCGGCGCCGTGTATTTCCGCAAGCGCTGGATGTGGCTCGTGCCGTTTCTCGCGCTCAGCCTGTCGGACCTCTACATCGACCACTTCTACGCCAAGCAATACGGTTTCAGCTGGCCGCTCAGCGGGGTCATCGCGCGCACGGCCTGCTTTGCGGTGGCGCTGGGCCTCGGCGCATGGGTGGCGAAGCGCAAGTCCTGGCTGAATCTGCTGAGCGGCGGCCTGCTCGGCGCGATCGTCTTCTACGTCGTGACCAACACCCAGTCGTGGGCCGCCGACGCCTTCTACGCCAAGACCCTCGCCGGCTGGTGGCAGGCGCTGACGGTCGGTCATCCGGAGTATCCGCCCACCATCTTTTTCTTCCGCAACACCCTGTTCGGCGACCTGATGTTCACCGGCCTCTTCGCCGGGATCATGGAGTGGATGGCGCGCCGCCGGGGCGAACCCAGCCTGCTGGGCAACGACGCCGCGGACGAAGCCGAGACCGAGGAACAGCCGGTCAAGGCGGAAGTGAAGGAGTGAATGCCAATAGGCCCGGCGATCCGTTGCTCCCCAAGAGTTTGCCCAGGCCCGCAGTGAACCCACTTCTCAGGCGCCGATGGAATTGGGCCGCGGCTTCTTGTCCAGAGGTAACCCAGTGCAGGAAAGAATTGACAAAACCATCTCAAGGATGACGTTTCACCCATGAACATTAAAGGACAGTAACAATCGGTCAGAGGGTAAGATCCGCGATGTCGGGATCCTCTTTTATTTCGTCCTTAATTTCAGCGTCCTGTTTGGCAGCCTCGCGTAGAAGGCTCACCGCTTCGGAGCGCAGTTGGTCTTTCTTGGCCGCGTCACTCTCCTGCTTGGCTTTCCGATTGAGGTAACACGCCAGATTGTAATTAAGGGCGGCATCATCGGTATCAAAGGGCATGCCATTGTTGCGCCGCGTTGCCAGAGTATCCTTCAAAACGCCGATCGCGTCATCGCGTTTGCCGAACTGTTCGTCCAGGAGCCGGCTGTATTGGATGGCAATCTTGCGCGATTCCGGATGTTCGGATAATTCCGACTTGCCCATGAATTTGGCCTGATCGCGCAGTGCCTTTGATTCGTCATCCGCCTTGGCGACGGGCAGAGACAACGCCTTCAGTAGCAAAGACGCGACGGGCGATTCCTTGATGGCATTGAGCAACGCATTTTGGGAGCGCGCATCGGTCAGGTCGCGGGAGAAATTCAACCGCGTCCAGACATAGACCCACAAAAAACCGCACACCGCGAAAAAAATCAGCAAGGTCAGCGCGAAAACCGCGCCGTCCTTCTCCCCATTGAGACCCTTCGCGCCAAGCCAGTCGGCCAACAAGCCGAGTTTGGGGGGGATTTTCGTCAACGTCACCAAGCCCGCCCCGACCAGAATCTTGGTCAGCCAGTCGGATATATCCACCAGGTTTGAATTGTCGGGATAGGCGGCGTCCTTGTCTTGGGCGCCGGATCGGGGGATCGCAAACAAGAAGCCGAGCAGACCGCCCACCACCAAGGCCGCCAGGGCAATTCCGGCCGAGACCGCAAGGATTTGAAGCCCGGGTCCGGGCGCAACACAGCGCAAGCAACTCTTGGAAACCGCGTAAGCGATGATCACGACCAAGCCCACCAAAATGCTGCCGCTGATGGCCGTCAAAAAATCATTCGACCGCGGAGGCGAGCCGGGTTTGCCACTCATGAGTTTCTTGTGCCGAAGTTTTGGGCCTTTGTCATCTGCGAAATTCCCACCTTGGGGGACCGCAGGGAATGATCTGCCGGCTCTACTTCGACTTCATCACCCAGACGCCGTCCCATTGCTCGCCGGGTGGGTGCGCCTTCAGGTGGTTGCAGCGGTCGATGTAGGTCTGGCTGAGCTTGTCGCCGGGGTGCAGCGCCAGTCCTTCCTGGAAGCCCCGGATCGCGCGGTCGAAGTCGCCCCGGCGGTAGTGCGCGAGGCCACCGCGGAACTGGTTCACCACCTCGGAGAGATTTGGAAAGGTTTCGTCCGTGTGAAACTCCAGCACCTCGTAGACACCGATGGGCTCGGTCTTGCCCTTGACGATGACCCGGTCGACCTCGCGTGAACGGTAGGTGCCCTTGAGCTTCCGGTGGGTGAACTCGCTGATGAGGATCTGGGCGGAATATTCCTTGCACGCGCTCTCGAGCCGCGAGGCTAGGTTCACCCCGTCACCGATGACGGTGTAATCCATGCGCTTGGGCGCGCCGATGTTGCCCGAGACAATGGTGTCGGTGTTCAGCCCAACCCCCATGAGGATGGGCTTCTGGCCGCGGGCCTGGCGGCGCGCGTTGAGCGCGCGCAGCTCGGTGATCATGGCGATGGCGGCCCGGAGCGCGCGGTCGGGATCGTCCCCGTGCGGCATCGGGATGCCGAACTCGGCCATGATCGCATCGCCGATGAACTTGTCGAGCATGCCGCCCTCCTGCGTGATGCACTGCACCATGAGCGTGAAATACTCGTTGAGCAGCGCGACAGTGCCCTGGGCGCCGAGCTCCTCGGTGAGCGTGGTGAAGGAGCGGATGTCGGAGAAAAGCACCGTGGCCTCGACGCTCTGGCCGCCGAGCGCCTCGCCGCCCCCGGCGAGCAGCCGGTCCGCGAGGCCGGGGTCCATGTAGCGCGCCATGGTGGACTTCATGCGCTTTTCGTTGCTGATGTTCTCGATCATCAGGAGCGAGCCGACCCGCTTGCCCTTGAGGCTGATGAGGGGCTGGAGCGTGAGGTTGACGCTGAGCTTCTCGCCGCGCGCCTCCATCTCGGCGTCCATCAGGAGATCGCCCTTGGCGCCGGCGACCTCGAGCGCGGCGAGCCGCTCGACCAGCCAGGCGTTGGCGCCGGTGAAGAATTCGGCGGCGGGTTTGCCGAGGGTGTCGCTCTCGCGCATTTTCAGGATGCGGTAGCCCGCGGCGTTGCAGGTGTGGATGCGGCCCTCCTCGTTGAGGGTGATGACGCCGTTCGACATGCTCTCCAGCATCGACTGGTTGTAGTTCCGCATGTTCTGCACGTCATCGAACAGCTTGGCGTTCTCGAGGGCGATGGAGACCTGGGCGGTGAACGCCTTGAGGCGCGACTCGTCCTCGGCGGTGAACGGGCCGCCGCGCTTGTTCAGCGCCTGGGTAACGCCGATGACCTTGCCGGTCTTGTTCACCACCGGCACGCAGAGGATGGAGCGGGTGAAATAGCCCGTCCGCTTGTCGAAGGCGGGGTTGAAGCGGAGATCGGCGTAGGCGTGGGGGATGTTGATGGTCTTGCCCGACTGGAAGACGGCGCCGGCGATGCCCGCGGTGTTGGGCAGCTTGATCTGCACGGCGTTGAGCCCCTCGCCCACCTCGGACCAGAGCTCGCCGGTCTTCTCGTTGTTGAGGAAAAGCGTGGAGCGGTCGGCCTTGAGCATGCGCGTGGCCTCGCTCATGACGCGGCGCAGCAGCACGGAGAGCTCGAGCGAGCTCGTGATGTCGGCCACGAGGTCGAGGAACTCCATCTCCTGCTGGCGTGTCTTCTTCATCCGCTCGATGTATTGCGTGCTCTGCAGGGCGGACGCCGCCTGCAGCGCCATCGCCTCCAGCAGTTCGAGATCCTCCGCGGTGAAGCGGCCCGAACGTTTGTTCAGGGTCTGCACGACGCCGATGACCTCGCCCCGTGCGGTCTTGATCGGGGCACAGAGGATGGAACGCGTCTTGAAGCCGGTCTTCTCGTCGATGTCGCGGTCGAAGCGCTGGTCGGCGTAGGCGTCGTGGACGATCAGACCCTGTCCTCCCTGAAAGACTGCGCCGGCGATGCCCTCGGTGTTGAGCAGGCGGATCTCGCGGTTGAAGGTGCCCTGCGCCACGCGCGAATAGAGCTCGCCGGTCGCGGGGTCGTTGAGGAACAGCGAGCCGCGCTCGGCGTCGGTCTCGTTCGCCGTCACCTCGATCAGCGTGGACAGCAGCTGGTCCAGGCTGTCGATGGCCGCCACCTGCTGGGTGAGCTTGATGAGCATCTCGGAGCGGCGCAGCCGCGCGCGCAGCGTGGCCATCGTCTCGCGGACGGCGCCGCGCGCCACGGGGCGGACCGGTGCGGGCCGGGGTTGCAGTTCAGCTTCCATGTTTGTGCTCCAATTCGGTCCGCAAGGCCGTGATCGCTTCGTGCAACTGGCGCAATTCGTCCTGCTGCGTCTTGTGCTGCCGGGCGAGGGCATCCTTGTGCTCGAATAGCTCCCGCTCCAGCTGGTCGCGCAGGGCTTGGATCGTGAGATGGAGCTGGCGGGCCTCGTCGTGGCCAGCTGTCACCGCCGCCTGCACCGCCGCCTCCTTCGCCGCCTGCAGGGCCTGCAACTCATCGCGCAGTGTGGCGATTGTCGTCCGCAGGATGCGGATTTCGTCGGCACCCGCCGCCACCGCCGCCTGCACCGCCGCAGTGCGGCCCGCGTCGGTTTCCTCCATCCCGGTGCGCAGCGCGGCGACCGTCTCCTTCAGCTGCCGGATCTGCCGCTGCGTCTCCAGCAGCTCCTCGATGCGGTCGGGAGTCGTCTCGGTCTGGCCTGCCAACAATGCCTTTTCCACAGCCCGTCACTTTTTGCGCGGGACGGGCGGGCCGCAAGCCGAGAATCAGCGCGCCGGGCGGCCTACAACAGGTCGGCAGCGAGCTCGGCGAGCTTCGAGCGCTCGCCTTTCGACAGTTTCACGTGCGCGGCGAGCGTGTGGCCCTTCATCCGGTTGTGGCAATAGACGAGGCCGTTGCTGCGCGAATCGACATAGGGATTGTCGATCTGCGCCGGGTCGCCGATGAGGACGAGTTTCGAGCTCTCGGAAATGCGGGTGATGACGGTCTTGACCTCGTGCGGGGTCAGCTGCTGCGCCTCATCGAGGATGAAGAAACGGCGGGCGATCGAGCGGCCGCGGATGAAGCAGAGCGCCTCGATCTCCACGACACCGCTCTTGATGAGGCGTTCGTAGGGCTTGATGGGCGGGAGGCCGTTGCCATTGCCGCCGTGCGCGGCCTGTGGGGACGACATCAACGCCATTACCTCATCGCGCTTTTTCTTTTTCTTGCCCGTCTTCTTGCTGGCGAACTGCGGTTCCTTTTGCGGCTTCGAAGGCATCAGGACCTCCAAGGCGTCGTGATACGGCTGCAGCCAGGGCTTCATCTTCTCCTCCATCGTGCCGGGGAGGAAGCCGATGTCCTTGCCAAGCGCGATGACCGGGCGGGAGATGGAAAGGCCGTCGTAGCGCGAGCGTTCGTCGGTGGTCTGGAACAACGCGCAGGCCGTGGACAGGAGCGTCTTGCCGGTGCCGGCCTTGCCGAAGCAGGTGACGAGCGAGATGCTGTCGTCCATCAGCGCGTCGACGAAGAATTGCTGCTCGAGGTTGCGCGGGCGGATCGGGATGCCACCGGGCGCCTTGACGAAATCGGGGATCTGCAGCCGGCGCACTGCGCTGTTGCCATAATAGCGGCCGGGCATCGTCTTGCCCTCCGGCGTCATGAGCAGGCAGTATTCGTTGAGATAAAGCTTGGCGGCCACGTCTTCTGCTAGCTCAAGCTCGCCCTCGGAGCAGAAGCGCTGCATCTCATAGACATCGAGGGCAATCGTCTGGTAGTCGCCCTCGTCGCTGTCCGCCTCGGGCACCTTGTCGTTAAGATAGTCCTGCGCCTCCAGCCCGACCGCGCGGGCCTTGAGCTGTACGTTGACGTCCTTGGTGACGAGGATGGTGGGGGGTGGAAAGGTCTCCTGAACGAACAGTGCGCTGGCGATGATGCGGTTGTCCTTCTTCGTAAAATCGGACAAAACGGCGCGCAACCGCTGCATGGCGGGCGATGACCAGTTGTTTTCGACCAGATAGCGGTTGATGATGACGGATAGGGTGCCGCCACTGGGAAGTTTTACACCCTCGTGCATGGAACGGGAGTCGGGCAGAAGCTCCTGGAGGATGCGGTGCACACGGCGGGCATTGCGGCCTCGCTCGGTGGACTGCTCGCTCTTGATCGCGTCGAGCTCCTCCAGGACCTCGACCGGGATCGCCAGGCTGTTGTCCTCGAACTTGAAGATCGACTGCGGGTCGTGCAGCAGGACGTTCGTGTCGAGAACGTAAGTTTTGACTCTTACTTCAACCTGACGCTGCGGAGGATTTTGAACCGCGCTGATTGTGTTTTCCATCGCGTGGATAACTTGTGAACAACAGATGCATCCACTTGGGCGGTTTGTAAATGCAGTAATTGCAAAATTGTGAGTATTCACGCTCCTGTCACTCGCCTACGCACCGCATTCGCCTGACTTCTTGGGCCCGGCGGCGGGCCCCACAAGCGCAGGATGTGCTCCGCGAGGTTCTGCATGCTCAGCCGGCGCGGGCCGCCCACAGGATATTCGCGCAACGCGGCCACGTGCTGGCTGCGCTCGACGAGATAGTCCCACAATTCGCGCTCCAGCACCCGGGCGACATCACCGGTGGGCGCCGAGCCGCGGGTGCATTCGCCCACCTTGGCCTGCCAGTGCCGGCGCTCATCGGGTTCTTTGAGCCAATAGTCAAAGACTGCTTGTTCGTGGCGATTAAGGCTCATCGGTGGCGGTTTTTAGGTAAAAGGGCGGCATTGCTTTTGAACATCTACCTGCTATTGCTGTCGATGCACACTCAACCAGACACACCCCATGTGGCAAAAGTTTAAAGAACAACTCCCGGCGGTCCTGCTGACTGCTGTCCTGATTATTGGCGCCGCTTTTTGGTATACCCAGAAAACCGTGGCAGAGATGACCGCGAAGCAGGAAGCGGCTCTCGCCGCCCAACGCGAGGAGACCAGGGCCGAGATGAAGGCATCAGCCGAGGAGACACGCCGGCACATCGAATCCGTCAACCAGCTCCTCAAGGACGCCATCGCCAAGCGCCAGGCCGACGCCCTGATG
>CAZZDB010000141.1:0-10610 GCA_964652485.1 uncultured Oleiharenicola sp. | reverse complement strand
TGACGGCCTGGCTCGAAGGCACGGTGAACAACCCGGCGCCGACCGCCCAAAAGATCTTTGCCCAGCTGTCGGCCGACGGCGCACCCGGAGCCTGCATGAAATGCCACACGGTTGACCAGACGGCCACCGGCACCGTCGTTAACTGGCGCACCGCGCGGCCGCAGCCGGGCCTGCAGTCGTTCACCACGTTCAAACACGCCGCGCACTTCAGCCTGATGGGCGACCAGGGCTGCATGACCTGCCACACGTTCGCCGTCGGGGCGGACTACACCGGCTCCTTCGGGCCTAACCGCAACCCGGCCAAGTTCCACAGCAACTTTGCGCCGCTTTCGAAGAGCACCTGCGCCACCTGCCACCAGCCGGCCAAGTCAGGGGAAAGCTGCCTGCAGTGTCACAACTACCACACCGGCGAGATCCAAAAACTGCGCGCGCAAGAAGCCGAGATTCCGACGCTGGCCGCCGCCCGGAAGTGACGGACCGGAACCGGGGACTCAATATTCGATCCGCAGCCTCTTATAGACAAAGTGCATCAGCCACGCCGGGCCGATGAGCAGGAAGACCACATCCTTGAAGAACGATGGCTTCTGACCCTCGATCTTGTGGCCAATGAACTGGCCGATCCATGCGACCACAAAAAGAAGGAGGCTGCTCTTCCAGACGGGGAATCGGCAGAAGAGAACCTGCGATTCCAGCAGGATGTAACATACCGCGATAAAGCCGAGCAACCCGAACGCCAGCGGCACCGACAGCCGGAAGTAGAAAAACAGGACGGCGAGAATGACCGGCTGCACCCAAGTGAACCAGGGGAGCGCGCTGGCCAGGGGGGAGGGGACCGGGATGGACCACAGCAGCCCCATCACGCTAAAGAAGATGATCGGCACGCAAATCCAGTGGATGGTTTCGTTGGCGTGGTCCTGGTGGCTCTCGCCGTATTCGGCGAACCACTGGTCGGCGGACTTCCTCGTAGTGTTCATGAGGGGTGGACAACCGCGAGCTTGTGGCGTTGAGTGGACATGGCAAGCCTCCCGGGGCACCCCCGGCGAGACTGGCTGTCAGATGCCGTACACAATCCAATTTCCGCCGTCATGAATGCCCTCCGCCCCCTCCTCGCCCTCCTGTTGTTCCCGCTCCTGGGCTTCGCCGCCGAACGCGGCCTGAAGATCGACAAGGCGGCCACGTTTCTCGACGTCGATGTCGACGCCACGATCAACTTCACGGCGCACCTCGACGCCTACGACGCCAAGGTGGGCGTGGACGAGTCCGGCAAGATCAAGAGCGCGGTCTTCGCGTTCAAATTCGCCGACCTCCGGAGCAACAAGCCCGACCGAGATGCCGACATGATCAAGTGGCTCGGCGGCGGCACGCCCGAGGGTCGTTTCGAGATGGGCAATCTCGCGCTGACACCCGACGGCCAGGGTCAGGTGTCCGGCCGGCTCACCTTCCACGGCGTGACCGAGAGGGTCGAGTTTCCGATCAACGTCGTGAAGGCGAACGGCACCTACACCATCACGGGTGAGACGACCTTGGATTATCGCAACTGGAACCTGAAGGTCATCCGGAAGGCGTTCATCTTCAGCGTCGATCCGATGGTCAAAGTGCGCTTCAAGCTCACCGGCTCGCCCGCCGTGGAACCTGCGAAATAAACGACGCCCGGACCGGCCACCGGTTCGTTCCCGCGCGAGCCGCGGCTGCCTCCACCCCATGCGTCACCTCGCGCTCGTCTTCGTCAACCTCCGGCGCCACAAGCTGCGCGCGCTGATCGGGGTTGCCGGCATCGGTTTCGGGGTCGCGGCCATGCTGACGATCCTTTCCATCGTCAACGGCGCCATCGGGATGTTCGAGCGCATCCTTGCGGTGGACAGCCACTATCTCGTGTTCGAGCGCAATGTTTCCGATCTCTTCTTCAGCAGCGTGACCGACGCGCAGGTGGCCGCGCTGCGCAAGCTGCCGCAGGTCGCCTCCGGCCAGCCGCTGCTCTTCGGCTTGGTCTCTTCCGCCGGCCACCCCATCATCACCTGCTTCGGGCTGGAGGCGGACAACACCCGCCTGACCAGGGCGAAGTGGTCCGCCGGGCGGCCGGAGGATTTTGGCCGCGGAGAAGGCGGCATCTGGCTTGGCACCCGCGCCGCCACCTTCCTCGCCGCCAGTGTCGGACAGAAGATAGCCATTGGGCGCGGGGAATTCACCGTCGCGGGGATCTTTGCGACAGAGAACGGTTTCGAGGATGGCGGCGTATTCCTTCCGCTGGCCGAGGCGCAGAGGTTCTTCCACCGCGAGGGGGTCGCTTCGGTGGTTGCGATCCAGCTGCGGGACAAAGCGCAGGGGCCGGAATTCAAGCGGGCGGTCGAGGCGACGCATCCCGGGCTGCTAGCGATGGAGAACCGCGAGTTCAGCTCGAGCTACTCGCAGTTCAAGATCCTGCATTTCACCGCGTGGGCCGTTGGCATCTGCGCGTTCCTGCTCGGCGGCCTCGGCGTGGCCAACACGATGCTGCTGTCGGTGTTCAGCCGCATCCGCGAGATCGCGGTGCTGCGCGTCTGCGGGTTTTCGCAGGCACAGGTGGCCGGCTTGATCTTGGGTGAGGCGACCGCCATCGCCGCCGCCGGACTCGCGGTCGGTTTCGCGCTGGGCTATGCCGCGCTGTTTGCGCTCGGCCACGCGCCGCAGTTCCAAGGTTATGTGCAGGCGGTTGTCAGCCCGGCGATGCTGGGCGGCATCGTGGCCACATCGCTCGTGACCGCCCTGGCCGGCGCGATCTACCCGGCCCGCTTTGCCTCGAGCATCCAGCCGGCGGAGGCCTTGCGCTATGAGTGATAACGCATCGGGTCCCGCCGCGAGCGGTGTGCTCGTCTCGGCCACCGATCTCCACAAGACCTACGACGCCGGCCGCGTGCGAGTGCTCGCTGGCGTCAGCCTGGAAGTGCGCGCCGGGGAAATCGTAGCCCTGTGGGGCTCCTCGGGTTCAGGCAAAAGCACGTTACTGCACCTGTTGGGCGGGCTCGATGTGCCCGACACGGGTGAACTGTCCGTGTGCGGCCTGGATCCGCGCAATGAGAAGCACCGGCTGACGCTGCGGCGTCGGCATCTGGGTTTTGTCTTTCAACTGCATAACCTGATTCCCGACCTGACGGTCAGTGAAAATCTCCGGATCCCGGCGCTGGCGGCCGGCCGGCCCCGTGGCCCGACCGTGGCCCGCCTGCGCGAGTTGGCGGAGGCGGTCGGCATCGGGCACCGGCTGGAGCACCGCATCCAGGACATTTCCGGCGGCGAACGGCAGCGCACCGCCATCTGCCGGGCGCTGATGAACTCCCCACAGCTGCTGTTGGCGGACGAGCCCACCGGCTCGCTCGACGAAACGACCGGGGACACCGTCTTCGCCCTGCTCCAGCATCTGGCGAAGACGCGCGGGGTCACCGTGGTGCTGGCCACCCACGAGCGCCGCTTCGCGGAACAGTGCGATCGCGTGCTGCATGTCCGGCAGGGCCGGGTCGAACCGGCATGAATCCCGCGGTCGCCAACGCAGTGCGGCGGCACAGCCTGAGCTGGTTGGTGGCCGCCAATCTCGTCGGGCTGTTGCTGGCCCTGCTGTTGCTCTGGCCGGACCTGAATAATGCGCTGGCCCCGTTCACCTACGGGCGCTGGGTGCCGCTGCATCTCAACTGGCAGCTTTATGGCTGGTGCGCGTTGCCGCTGGTCGGCGTGCTGTTCAGCCATTATCTGCCCGAAGACCGGCGTGCCCTCTTTGGCGCGCGCCTGGCCCTGGGGATCTGGACCGCGGTTTTGCTGCTGGGCGGACTGACGTGGCTGGCGGGCCGCGTCAGCGGAAAGATATTCCTTGAATGGACCGGAGCTGCGCGCTGGCTGTGGTCCTTCGCCGGACTGGTGCTCTGGTTGGTTTTGTTGCAACAGGCCAGGCGCCGCCGCGACGTGATTTCGTGGTGGGGTCGCGGGCTGTTGGTTGCACTCGGGTCAGTTCCACTCCTGCTTTACTGGGCGGCGGGTCCGCGGGTCTACCCCGCCGTAAATCCGCAAAGCGGCGGCGCCACCGGGGCCAGCCTCCTCGCATCGACCCTGGGTGTGATTGCGATCTTTGGTTTGCTGCCGTGGTTGCTTCGGCTGGAACCGGTCGGCGGCGCGCGGGCGCGCTGGTGGTTTGCCGCGACCCTCGTCCTGTCAATTCTGCTTTGCGCCGGCATCAGCCACGGAAACGCCTCGAACCACCGACTGGACCAGATTGCCGGGCTCGGGAGTCTGGCGGTTTGGATTCCCTTGGTATGGTTCTATGCGCGCGCCTTTGTCTGGTCGCCGCCCGCCCGCCGGTGGCTGGCGGCGGCATTCGGGTGGTGGCTGCTGCTGGTGCTCTCCGGATGGTTCGACTTTTTGCCGGGGATCTCCGAACGGGTGAAGTTCACGAACGTGCTGGTGGCCCATTCCCATCTGGCGATGGCAGGAATGGTCACCAGCCTGAATCTCGCCCTGCTGCTCAGCCTCGGGCCCGGTCCGGCGCTGCGACCGTCCGGTTTCTGGCTGTGGCAGTTGGGTTGCGCTCTGCAGGTCGGGGCCCTGTGCTGGTTGGGTTGGCTGGAGGGCGCCGACCCGGCGCGACTCTATATGCGCGGCGGCGTAGCGGATCTTTGCTACGGCCTGCGTTTGCTGGCAGGTGGCGCGATGTTCGCCGCATCCGTGGGTTGGTGGTGGATCCTGACCCGGCATCATCATGAGTAAGCCTGAGTCACTGGCCCGCTGGATCACACTCGGTGCGGGGTTGCTCGATCTTTTCACCGGGTTGGGGCTTGTCCTCCTGCCGGCGCTGACCCTGCGGCTGATGGGGGTGGCGCCCGTGGGCTTGCCGGCCGAAACCTACCTGCGGTTCCTCGGGGTCTTTGTGGGTGCGGTCGGATTCAGCTACCTGTGGGCCCTGTGGCGCGGCCCCGCGACTTTGCGCGGCATGCTCGAGTTAACCATCTTCTTTCGGCTCGGGGCCGGCGCCTTTTGCACCTGGGCCTTGGCCACGGCCCGCCTGGATCCGGCGTGGTGGAGCGTGCCGGCCACGGATTTTGTGCTGGCGGCGGTCCAAGTTTGGTTGCTGAGCCGCGGAGTGTTCAAGCGTGATATCTGATCCGGGAATTTTGCGGAGCACGGTGCTCTGGTTGCTGCTGGCGCTGCCGGCGGTCGCCGGCGACGAAGCCATCATTCGCGCTGGCCGGGAGGTCTACCAGGCGGAAGGATGCATCCACTGTCACTCCCAATATGTGCGGCCCGGCTCGGCCGACGCCAGCCGTTGGGGTCCGCCCCACTCGCTGGCCGAGCTGGCGGCAGAGAGTCCGCCGCTGTTCGGCAATCGCCGGCAGGGGCCGGATCTGCAGAACATTGGGGCACGACGCAGTCCGGCGTGGCAGCGGCTGCACTTGAAGGCGCCCAGGGCGTTGACGCCGGGTTCGCGCATGCCGTCATATGCTTATCTCTTCCGCGCCGATGGGACGGGCGACGGCGAGGCACTGGTCGCCTACCTTGGAAGCTTGGGTGAGACAACGCGGCAGGAGTGGTGGAACGGGGTGGAACACTGGCGGCCCGCGCCGGTGGCGCCCGCGCCCTCCAGCCGAGGGCGGCAACTTTTCCAGGAGAACTGTTCCTCTTGTCACGGGTCGACGGGCCGGGGCGACGGCGCACTAGCCCTGCGCCTGACCCGGGCGCCGCGCGATCTCACGCGGGCGGAATGGTTGTTTCTTTCCCGGACGAGAGGAAACGAGGCCGAACGGCTCGCCCTGGCGCGAATCATCAAATTTGGTGTGATGGGCAGCGAAATGGCCGGCCGGGAATACCTGACCGACGACGACGTGGTGGCGTTGGCAGCCTATGTGCAGGCCCTGCGCGTCGCGCGCTAGCCATGAAGTTTCAGGAGGTTGTCCGTATATAGCGGGGCTGAGAGGTTGGCGCCGAGGCCGGCCAAAGCCGTGGGCAACACCAGACTACTGCCCGTGGCGCTTCTCCAGCACGGCAATGGCGTCGGCCAGCGACTGTTTTTTCACCCGCAGCAGGACGATGAGATGATAAAGGAGGTCGGCGGCCTCGCCGGTGAACTCCGCCCGGCTGCCGCTCAGCGCCGCCAGCGCCGTTTCGACGCCCTCCTCACCGACCTTTTGCGCAACCCGGGCCACGCCTTCCTGCGCAAGACGGACGGTATAGCTCTTCTTGTCGCCGATTTTCAGCCGGGACGCCACGACCTCGTCGAGATGCGCGAGAAAGCCCGCGCCGCTCGCGCCGCCGTCGCCGAAGCAACTTGGGGTGCCGCGATGGCAGGTCGGCCCGTCGGGCCGCGCCAGAACCAGCAGCGTGTCGTTGTCGCAATCCACGGCCACGCTTACGAGATGCAGGTAGTTTTTCGAGGTCTCGCCCTTGACCCACAGCCGCTGCTTGCTGCGGCTGAAGAACGTCACCCGCTTCGTGCGCAGGGTTTGCTTGAGCGCGGTCGCATTCATGTAGCCGAGCATGAGCACCTGCAGCGTGGTGGCGTCCTGCACGATGGCCGGGACGAGCCCGGCGTTTTTCTTCCAGTCGATCTTGGGGGCTTTCATTTTTCGTTGAGGCGCGAGGGCCTGATGGTGTGGAGCCGGCGGGACACTTCTTATAGGCGGATGGAGACGCCGGCGGCGATGAGTTGTTGCTTGAGCACCGGGATCTTGATGGTGCCCTTGTGGAAAACGGAGGCGGCGAGCGCACCGTCCACTCCGGCCTCGCGGAAGGCGTCGCGGAAATGTTCCGGCGCGCCGGCGCCGCCCGAGGCGATGAGCGGGATCGTCAGCGCCGCGCGCACGAGCCGCAGTTGCGCCAGGTCGTAGCCCTGCCGCATGCCGTCCTGATTCATGCAGTTCAGCACGACTTCGCCGGCGCCGAGTTTTTGGGCTTCGCGCGCCCAGTCGACGGTGTGCCAGCGCGTGGCGCGGGTTTTGTCCGGGTCGCCGGTATATTGCTTCACAAAATAGTCGCCGGACTCCTGCCGGCTGTCGATGCCGACAACGACGCATTGCGAACCGAACTCGGCGGCGAGTTCGGCGATGAGGGCCGGATTCTCCAGGGCGGGCGAGTTGATGGAAATCTTGTCCGCCCCGGAGTGCAGGATCTGCCGCGCCCCATCGAGCGTGCGGATGCCGCCCGCCACGCAGAAGGGAATGTCGAGCACGCGGGCCACGCGCGCCACCCAGTCGGTCGAGACCGTGCGGCCGTCACTGCTGGCGGTGATGTCGTAGAATACCAGCTCGTCGGCGCCTTGGTCGCGGTAGCGTTGGGCTAGCACAATGATGTCGCCGACGATCTCGTGGTCGCGGAACTGTGTACCCTTGACCACCTGGCCGTCGCGGACGTCGAGACAGGGAATGATGCGGCGGGCTAACATGCGAGGGCCTCCTCCAGGGTAAACTTCTTCTCGTAAAGCGCGCGACCGACAATGACGCCAGCGCTGCCGGTGGCCTGCAGCCCGCGCAAGTCGTCCAGCGAGGACACCCCACCTGAGGCCTGGATTTGGAGCGAAGGGAATTGCTTCGCGAGCTGCGCGTAAAGCGCGGTGTTCGGGCCGGTCAGCCGCCCGTCCCGGCTGATGTCGGTGCACAGGATATGGACCAACCCCGCCGGCAGATAGCCGGCCAGAAAATCATCAAGGGCGACGCCGGTGGTTTCCTGCCAGCCGGCGGCCGCGATGCGCGGTGTGCCGTCTTGGTCAAGCCGGACGTCGGGGGCCAGGATGATACGCTCCGCGCCGAATTGCTTCAGCCAACCGCGGACCAGCGCGGGCTGTTTGGCCGCGAGGCTGCCGACAATGACGCGCCGGGCCCCGGCGGCGAGCAGTGCGGCGATCTGGGCGTCTTCGCGGATGCCCCCGCCTGTTTGCACGCGCAGCCCGCTTTCGCCGGACAGTTTCTGCACGAGCGCGGTCTGGCGCTTCGTCGGGTCCTTGGCGCCGTCGAGATCGACGACATGCAACCAGGTTGCGCCGGCGGCGGCAAATTCGCGCGCCACGGCGAGCGGATCGTCCCCGTAGGTCTTTTCCTGGTCGAATCTGCCCTCGGTCAGGCGTACCACGCGGCCGCCCCGGAGGTCGATGGCGGGATAAATGATCATAGGGTGAGCCGACCAACGTTCCTGATACGAACATTGCCGGAGGAAGGGAGGATCTGGTTCATACGCGGCCCTCCACGAAGTTCTGGAGGAGGCGTGCGCCAGCCGTACCCGAGCGCTCGGGATGGAATTGCACGCCGGAGAAATTGCCGCGCTGCACGATGGCGGCAAACCGCGTTCCGTGCTCACAACCGGCGAGCGTAAAGGCGTTAACCGGACCCGCGTAACTGTGGACAAAATAGAAGCGCGCGTCCGGGCCGATGCCGTCGAGCAGCGGGACCTCAGCGCCGGCGAGGATCGTGTTCCAGCCCATGTGCGGCACTTGGATGCCGGGCGAACCGGGCAGGAGAGCCACGACCCCCGGGATCAGGCCAAGCGTCTGGGTCGGGCCTTCCTCGGAAGACTCGAAAAGCAGCTGCATGCCAAGGCAGACGCCGAGCACTGGTTGGGTCAGGCCGCGCACGCAATCGACGAGGCCGCGCGCCTGCAGGCGCTTCATGCCCTCGGTGGCGGAACCGACGCCGGGGAGGATGACGCGCTCCGCCGAGCGAATGACCGCGGGATCTGCGGTGAGTTCGCCATGCACCCCCAGTCGCTCAAGGGCGAAGCGCACCGAGGCGATGTTGGCGCCGCCGCTGTCGACAATGGCCAGCATCAGAGGACTCCCTTGGTGCTGGGAATGTCGCCGCCGGTGCCGCGCGCGATGGCGGGCCGCAGCGCGCGGCCGAAACCCTTGAAAAGCGTTTCGACCATATGATGCGTGTTGTCGCCCTTCACGCTCATCTGTAGGGTCGCAGCGAGCGCGTCGCTGAGCGAACGGAAGAAGTGCGGCACGAGCTCGGTCGGCAGTTCGCCGACGACCTCGCGCGGAAACTTCCCCTCGAAGGTGAAATAGGCGCGGCCGCTGAGGTCGAGGGCGACCTGCGCCTGCGCCTCATCCATCGGCAGCACGAAACCGTAGCGCCCGATGCCGCGCTTGTCGCCGATGGCCTGCTTGAGGGCCTGGCCGAGCGCGATGCCCACGTCCTCGACGGTGTGATGTTCGTCGATCTCGAGATCACCGGTACATTTGATGGCGAGGCCGAGACCCGCGTTCCTGGCGATCTGCTCCAGCATGTGATCGAAGAAACCGATGCCGGTCGCCAGTTGCGCCGGTGCGGCCTGGTCGAGATCGACCGAGACGGTGATCTTGGTCTCCTTCGTGTTGCGCACGATTGTGGCGCGACGGGGTGCATCGACCAGCTGGCGGGCGATTTCCGTCCAGCCCAGTGTCCGGCGATCGTAGCGCAGCGCGCGCACGCCGAGGTTCTGCGCCAGCTGCACGTCGGTTTCACGGTCGCCGATGACGGCCGAATGATCGCGCGACCAGTCGGTGGCCTTCACGTAATCCGCCAGCAGGCCCAGCCGCGGTTTGCGGCAGTCGCAGCGGTCGGCGGCGGTGTGCGGGCAGACGCGCACGGCCTCAAACTCGACGCCCTGCGACGAGAGGATATCCAGCAGGAGCTTCTGCAGCGGGCGGAATTCCTCCTCGCGGAAGCTCGGCGTGCCGAGTCCGTCCTGATTCGTGACCATGACGAATTTCCAGCCCGCCTCGCGCAGCCGGAGCAACGCGGGGATGCAATCGGGCTCGAGCACGAACTTGTCGAGACGGTCGATCTGCTGGTCGAACGGCTCGGTGATGAGCGTGCCGTCGCGATCGATGAACAGGATTTTCTTAGACACGGGACAAGACCTCCAAGGTGGCGTTGTTTTCGTCGGGGGTGCCGACGGTGATGCGGATGCAATTCGGGACGTCCTTGCTACGGTCGCGCCAGACGACTCCGGCCGCCCGGCCCGCGGTCATGGCGAGCGCGGGGTCCGCGACCTCGACCAGCAGGTAATTGGCGTCGCTCGGCCAGACGCGTCGAATGGCGGGCAGTTTCGCCAGCGCGGCAGCAAGACGGGCGCGCTCGGCCACCAGCAGGTCGACCGATTCACGCGCGGCGGCGAGCCCGGCGGGCGTGAGCGCGGCGAGCGCGACGATGAGCACCGGCACGGGAACCGGGTAGGGCGCGATGACCTTTTGCAGCACGGCAATCACGGCGGGATTGGCGATGGTCGTGCCGACGCGCGCTCCGGCCAAACCGTAGGCCTTGGAAAGAGTGCGCAGGACGATCAGGTTCGGGTTGGTGGCAATCTCGGCCGCCAGACTCAGCCGGCCTGAAAAATCAACGTAGGCCTCGTCTACCACCACGACCGCCCGGCCGGCGAGGGCGCGGACCACCGAGAGCACGGCGGTGCGCTCAAGCAAACCACCCGTTGGATTGTTGGGCGAGCACAGGAAGACGATCTTTGTCTCGGGAGTGACCGCGCGGAGGACGGCGTCGGCATCCAGGGCGAAGTTCCTTTCGCGAACAAGCGGCACGGTGACGGTGCGCGCGCCCTGGATGCCGGCGGCGACCACATACATGCCGTAGGTCGGCGGCGTGATGAGGATGGCGTCCTGTCCGGCGCGGCAG
>CAZZDB010000140.1:0-10619 GCA_964652485.1 uncultured Oleiharenicola sp. | reverse complement strand
CTGCCACTCGAGCGCCTCGAGGTAGTGCGCGACCGCCATGAGGTTGGCCTCGGGTGGGAGCTTGAAGGCCGGGTGGCCCCAGTAGCCGTTGGCAAAGATGCCGAGCTGGCCGCTCTCGACGAACTTCGTCAGGCGCTTCTGGATGTCAGAGAAGTAACCGGGCGAGCTCTTCGGCCAGTGCGAGATGCTCTGGGCGAGCGTCGACGTGGCCGCGGGGTCCGCCTTGAGGGCGCTGACGACGTCCACCCAGTCGAGGGCGTGCAGGTGATAGAAGTGCACGACATGGTCCTGCATATATTGCGCGCAGAACATGATGTTGCGGATCAGCTCGGCGTTGGGCGGAACCTGGACGGCGATGGCGTCCTCGACGGCGCGCACGGAGGCGAGCGCGTGCACGGTGGTGCATACCCCGCAGACGCGCTCGCAGAACGCCCACGCATCGCGCGGGTCGCGGCCCTTGAGGATGATCTCCAGGCCGCGGACCATGGTGCCGGCGCTCCAGGCGTCAATGATCTTGCCGTCCTTGATTTCCGCCTCGATGCGGAGATGGCCTTCGATGCGGGTGACCGGGTCGACTACAATTCGGGTGCTCATGATGGGGCGAGGGGTTAGGATTTGTGGTCGGCGGAACCGTTGTGCTTGGCGTCGTGCTCGGCCTCGGCCTTCTCGGCGTTCTCGCCGGACTGCTCGCCGATGTCATGGCGCTTGCGGAAGTTCGTCATGACAGCATGGGCGGCGGCGCCTGCGATTGCGGCGCCGGCCGCGACTGCGCCAAGCTGGTCGGCGGTCGCCTCGATGCCGAAGCCCGGGAAGCTGGGCAGGCGCTGGTAGAACGGCCCATTGTCCCAGAAGTTGGCCTCGGAGCAGCCGATGCAGGGATGGCCCGACTGGATCGGGAAGCTGACGCCGCCGTTCCAGCGGATCGTGCCGCAGGAGTTGTAGGTGGTCGGACCCTTGCAGCCGACTTTGTAGAGGCAGTAGCCCTTGCGCGCATTCTCGTCGTCGAAGCTCTCGACGAAGAGACCGGCATCGTAATTGGGCCGGCGGTAGCAGGTATCGTGGACGCGCCGCGAATAGAAGGCTTTCGGGCGGCCGAGCTGGTCGAGCTCCGGGATGGTGTCGAAGGTCAGCAAGTGCACGAGCACGCCAGCCATGACCTCCGCGATGGGCGGGCAGCCCTGGACGTTGATGATGGGCTTGCCGGCGATGATCTTGTGGATCGGTTTCGCCTCGGTCGGGTTGGGCTTGGCGGCCTGGACGCAACCGGAGCACGCGCAGTTGCCCCAGGCGACGACCGCCTTGGCGTGCTCGGCGACTTCCTCGGCGATGCTCTTCGCCGTCTTGCCGCCGATGCAGCAGTAGACGCCGTCCTCGGCGAGCGGCACGGAGCCCTCGATGAGGAGGAGATACTCGCCCTTGTATTTGGCGATGGTGTCCTGCAGGCACTTCTCAGCCTGATGGCCGGAGGCGGCGAGCAGCGTCTCGGTGTAGTCCAGCGACACCTTGTCGAGCAGGATGTCGGCGACGATCGGATGCGAGCTGCGCAGGAACGACTCGCTGCAGCAGGTGCACTCCTGGAAATGCAGCCAGATGACCGGGATGCGTTTCTTGGTTTCGAGGGCCTTGACGATTTGCGCCACGCCGGAGGCCTGGAGGCCGATGCAGGCGCCCATCCAGCCGCAGAACTGCAGGAATTCCCGCCGGGACACGCCGCGGGAAATGATTTGCTGATAGATCGTGTCTTCTTTCTGAGCGGTCATTAGTTCCGTTGACATACGAGAGGGCGGGCGCTGGCAGTATCAGATCACCAGAGGCACCGCGTTGGGGGTTGGAAGGCGTGGGCGTGGAACACGTGGATTTCGGGGTTCTCCTACTCTATCGAATCCAGTGCCACCCCGGATAGGCGTCCCTTGGCTAAGGCTGGTCATATCTTGCTCAAAAGGCGGCTCGCGCTGGACGTGCGCGTTGGCGTGGTGCAACCATCATCCTATGCACGAGGTCGGCATCATGGAGTCAGCGCTGGACGCAATCCGGCACCAAGCCGTGAAACACGGCGCCACACACGTCTCCAGGATTGTCCTGCGCGTGGGCGCGCTTTCCGGTGTCGACCTCGAGGCCCTGCGTTTCGCCTACGAGGCCCTAGCCCCGCACAGCGTCGCCGCCGGCGCCACCTTGGAGATCGAGAGCGTGCCGGCCCGGGCCCATTGCGCGAATTGCGGCACCGAGTTCGGTGTCGAACGCGGCTTCATCTTCCAGTGTCCGCAATGCGGCGAGTATTCCGGCGACCTCAAGGCCGGCCAGGAGCTCGGCATCGCCCGGCTCGAATTTCCCAATCCATGAACCCACCCTCCACGCCCCCCGTCCTCCCCGAGGCGGCCCCGGGCTTCCGCATTAACGCCCTCACCGGCGCCGCGACCGGCTCATCCCGCTCGCTCTCCGCGCCGCTGTCCGCTGAGATCGCCGCCGCGCTCACCGCCAGCCCCAACGGCGAGGTCGCCGTCCGCGGGATCGACGTCAACATTCCGCTGCTCGAGAAGAACGATATCCTCGCCGAACGCAACCGCGGCTACTTCCTCGGCCGCGGCCTCGCGGCGCTCAACCTCGTCTCCTCCCCGGGCGCGGGCAAGACCACCCTGCTCGAGCGCACGCTCGACGAGTTCGGCCGCCAGACGAAATGCGCCGTGCTCGTCGGCGACCTCGAGACCGACAATGACGGCCGCCGTCTCAGCCGGCCGCACGCCCCCGTCGCGCAGATCACCACGGGCACCGTCTGTCACCTCGATGCCGGCATGATCGCCCGCGCCGCCCAGTCCCTCAACCTCGACGGGGTGAAGGTCCTTTTCATCGAGAACGTCGGCAATCTCGTCTGCCCCGCATCGTTCGACCTCGGCGAGCAGGTGCGCGTCGTGCTGCTCTCGACGACCGAGGGCGAGGACAAACCCCTCAAGTATCCGCCCATCTTCAAGTCGGCGCACCTCGTCCTCCTCACCAAGGTCGACGTGGCCGACGTCCTCGGCTTCAAACGCGACCTCGCGGTGGAGAACATCCGCCGGATCGCGCCTCAGGCGAAGATCATCCAGCTCTCCGCCCGGACCGGCGAGGGGCTGCCAGAATGGTATGACTACCTGAAGAACCTGGCCGGCCGGACCTGACCGCGCCGCCGTCCCCGCAGCCACGATGCCCGAACAACCCCAAGTCACCGATGTGCTCCTCCGCGTGCGCGGCACGGTGCAGGGCGTCGGCTACCGGCCGTTCGTGCACCGCACCGCGACCAGGCTGGGACTCAGCGGCTGGGTGCTCAACGACGCCGAGGGCGTCCTCATCCGGGCCGCCGGCAAGGCGGACCGGGTCAACGCCCTGGTCGAGGCCCTCGTGCACGAGGCCCCACCCGCCGCGCAGGTGGCCGCGCTGGACGAGATGACGCCCGGGGCGGGTCATCCGCCGGTCGGCCGCGGTTTCACCATCGCCGCGAGCCGGGCCGGGGCCGAGATCGCCACCGCCACGCCGCCGGAACTCGCCTTGTGCGACGATTGCCGCCGCGAGCTGCTCGACCCCACCGACCGGCGTTACCGCTATCCCTTCATCAACTGCACCCAGTGCGGCCCGCGCTACTCGCTGATCGAAAACCTGCCCTACGACCGGCCGAACACCACCATGCGCGGCTTCCGGATGTGCTTCGACTGCGCCCGCGAATACCACGATCCCGCCAGCCGGCGTTTCCATGCCGAGCCCAACGCCTGTCCGGTCTGCGGGCCGCAGCTTTCCCTGTGCAACGCCGCCGGCGAGTTCATCTCCGGCCAGGAGGCGGCGCTCCGCGCCGCCCGCACCCTCCTCCGCGAGGGAATCATCCTGGCCGTCAAGGGAGTGGGCGGCTACCACCTGATGTGCGACGCCACCAACCCGCACGCCGTCGCGGTGCTCCGCCGGCGCAAGCAGCGCGAGGAAAAGCCCCTCGCGGTGATGTTCCGCGATACCGCGCACCTGCGGCAACACGCCGAGGTATCGCCCGCCGCCGACGAGCTGCTGACCTCGCCGCAAGCCCCCATCGTGCTCGTGCCGCGTCTGCCCGGATCGGCGCTTGCCGCCGGCCTTGCCCCCGGAAATCCCTGGCTGGGTGCCCTCCTCGCCTATTCCCCCCTGCATCTGCTGCTGCTCAATTCGGTGGACTTCCCGCTGGTCGCAACCAGCGCCAACCTCTCCGAGGAACCGATTTGCCACGACAACGGGGAGGCGCGCCAGCGTCTCGGCCGGATCGCCGACCTGTTTCTCGAACACAATCGGCCGATCGCGCGCCCGGTCGACGACTCCGTCGTGCGGCTGGCCGCCCGGGACGAGCCCATCCTGCTGCGCCGCGCCCGTGGCCACGCGCCCGCACCGTTCCGTCTGCCCGCCGCGCTGCCGGGCCCGCTGCTCTGCACCGGCAGCCAGATGAAGAACACCGTGGCCGTCGCCTCCGGCCGGCAGGTGGTGCTGAGCCCCCACATCGGCGACCTCGAGAACCGGGCCACGCACGACGTCTTCACCCAGACGATCGCAACGCTCGGTCAGTTGCATGGCTCGAAATTCTCCGCTGTCGCCCACGACAAACACCCGGGCTACGCCACGACGCAGTATGCGGAACGACTCGGCCTGCCCCGCATCGCGGTGCAGCATCATCTTGCCCACGTCCTGGCATGCCTGCTGGAGCACGAGCAACCGGCCGACAACGTACTCGGCATCGCCTGGGACGGCACCGGCTACGGCGAGGATGGCACCGTCTGGGGCGGCGAATTCATCCTGCTCAGGCAGAACCAAGCGGAACGCTTCGCCCGCCTGCGCCCGTTCCGGCTGGCCGGCGGCGAGGCCGCAGTCAAGGACGCACGCCGGGTCGCCCTGGCCCTCGGCCATGAGACGGGCCGGTTCCCGGCGGTCGCCGCCCATTTCGGCTACACAGATCAGGAGGCGGCGAACCTGCAGACCATGCTCACCCAGGGCCTGAACTCGCCCCGCTGCTCAAGCGGCGGCCGGCTGTTCGACGCCGCCGGCGCCCTGCTCGGGCTTGGCACGCGCAACGCCTTCGAGGGCCAGATGCCACTGGCCGTCGAGGCGCTGGCGGTGCGGGCCACGGCCGAGGACCTCGCCCTGCCCTTCCCTCTGGCCACCCCCCGCACCCCCGGCGCCCGCTTCGAGGTCGACTGGCAACCGGCATTTGAGGAGATGCTGCATACACCCACGCCTCCCGCCACGCTCGCAGCGGCCTTCCACCGCGGCCTGGCCCGGGCAATGGTGGACGTGGCCCGGCACGCCGGGGCCGGCACGGTGGCACTGACGGGCGGCTGCTTCCAGAACGCCCTCCTCCATTCCCTCGCCTCCGAGGCGCTCAAGGCCGCGGGTTTCCGCGTGCTCGTGCACCGGCGGTTGTCCCCTAACGACAACTCCATCGCCGCCGGCCAGGCCCTCGCCGTATTGTGGAATCTCACGACCGTTACGCTTCCTTCCTAGCTCGCCTCTCCGCCCAACCTCCCACCTCAGACCTTCCTTCCCATGTGTCTCGCAGTCCCCGGCAAAGTCATGGAAATCATCGGTGACGATCCCCTGCTCCGCTCCGCAAAGGTCAGCTTCGCCGGCGTCGTCAAGCTCGTCAGCCTCACCTGCACACCGGAGGCGAAACTCGGCGACTTCGTCCTCGTGCACGTCGGCGTCGCCATCAGCATTGTCGACCCCAAGGAGGCCGAGGAGACCTTCAGCTACCTCCGGCAGATGGGCGAACTCGACGGCCTTGACGCCGCGCCAATGAACCCGACCGCCCCGTGAAATACGTCGACGAATACCGGGACGCCGCCCTCGTCCACCAACTGGCCGCCGCCATTGCGCGCATCGCCCGGCATCCCTGGACGATCATGGAGATCTGCGGCGGTCAGACCCACGCCATCGTCAAGTTCGGTCTCGACGAATTGCTGCCGAAAAACATCACACTCGTCCACGGTCCGGGCTGCCCGGTGTGCGTGACCAGCGCCGAGCTGATCGACCAGGCCGTGGAACTCGCGCTCAAGCGCGGCGCCATTCTCTGCTCCTTCGGCGACATGCTGCGCGTGCCCGGCAACGGCATCGATCTCCTCACCGCAAAGGCCCGCGGCGCCGACGTGCGCATCGTCTACTCGCCGCTCGACGCCGTCACCATCGCCCAGGAGAATCCGGCGAAACAGGTCGTTTTCTTTGCCGTCGGCTTCGAGACCACCGCCCCGGCCAATGCCATGTCGGTCCTCCGCGCCGAACGGGAGCAGGTGAGGAATTTCTCGATCCTGACCTCGCACGTCCTTGTGCCGCCGGCCATGCGCGCCATCCTCGGTTCGCCTGACAACCTCGTGCAGGGCTTCCTCGCCGCCGGCCACGTGTGCACCATCATGGGCACGTTGGAATACGGCCCGATCGCACGGGAGTTCGGCGCTCCGATCATCATCACCGGCTTCGAGCCCGTGGACATCCTCGAGGGCATCCTGCTCTGCGTGCAGCAGCTCGAAAGCGGTCGCGCCGAAGTGGAAAACGCCTATTCCCGCGCGGTAAAGACCGAGGGTAACATCCATGCGCGCCGGATCGTCGAGCAGGTGTTCGAGGTCACCGACCGCGACTGGCGCGGCATCGGCGTCATCCCGCAGAGCGGCTTGTCGGTGCGCCCGACTTATGCTCGCTTCGACGCGAACCGATGTTTCCTGCTCCCGCATACCCGCGGCTCTGCCCGTACGGAATGCATTAGCGGCGAGATCATGCGCGGCGTCAAGAAACCGCACGACTGCCCGGCTTTCGGCAAACGCTGCACACCAGAGCAGCCGCTCGGCGCACCCATGGTGTCAAGCGAGGGCGCCTGTGCGGCGTATTACCGGTATCGCAGCCGCGCGGTCGAGCCGGCCACGGTATAGAGACCGGCAGAGCGGGGTCGCTGACCCCGCCGCGAGGGGGGATCAGCGATCCCGCCCCACATTTCTCATATTTGCCTACCCTCGCACGCGATTGGGTCGATGAAACAGGGACAATCTTTTGTCGGCGTCGAGATTTCCATCGACGTGGTAGGGTTATACCCCATTGCTCCCTCAACCCACACACACTTTGAAGGCCTTTTTGCTTTCCCTGGTGATTTTAGCTCCCGCACTGTCCGTGCCGGCGAGAGCGTCCTTCTTCGGGTATCTGGTGCATTCGGCCAATGAGAGCGAGGCGGAGTCCCAATTCATCCTCGCCCTGACGTATTGGGATGGCTGGGAAGGGACGATCCGGACCGGCACGACCGCCGCCCGTTGGTGCGACCTGGCGGCGGAACTTGGTGATCACCGCCCCAATTTCGTGTTCGGCCTGCTCCAGAGCGAGAAGGACCGCGTTAGTCCGGACCGGGCTGAGGCGTGGAAATGGCTGAACCAGGCCGCCGAGCACGGCGACGACTACGCCCGCGTGATTCTCGGGGAAAAGCTGCTCGAAGGCGACGGGGTGCCGGCCGACTGGCACCGCGGGACGGAGTGGATCCGGAAATCCGCCAACGCGGGTTTCTCGCCCGCGCAGTTCCGCCTCGGGGTCATCTACCTGGTAGGCGATAGCGTCACGCCCCGGAATGAGGTCGAGGCCCTTGCGTGGTTCATCGTGGCGGCGGAAGCCGGTTCCCGGCCGGCCCAATCCTATCGCGACCAGCAGACCAGCCTGCTCGGACATGAAATCGCCCGGCTCGCCGTCATTCGGAGCCGCGCGCTGTTGGGCAAGGGCAGGAAAAACCAAGACGGCTAGGACGGATCGGCGTCAGCAGATCCGCGGCAGCTGCTCGCCGCTCAATCGGTCCATGATGCGCTCCGCACCGATGACGCTCCGTTGCGTCACCTGGCCGGCCGGACCGGGCCGCACGGTCCCGATGATCACGGGCGCGCCGGCCACGGCAGTCCGGTTCAGAATCTCCAGGGCGCGTCCGGCCTGCGCTTCCGGCAAAATGCAGACAAACCGTCCCTCATTGGCCACGTAGAACGGGTCGAGCCCGAGAATCTCGCAGGCGCCCTGCACCAGCTCGGACACCGGCACCTTGGCGGCGTCAATGGCGAGGGCGAGCTTCGAGGACTCCGCCAGCTCGACGAGCGCGGTCGCCAGCCCACCGCGCGTGAGGTCACGCAGGCAGTGAATCTCCAGCCCGGCCTGCAACAGTGCCTGCACCGGCGCAACCAGCGGCGCGCAATCGCTCCGGATCTCGCTCTCAAAGGTGAGGCCCGCCCGCGTCGCCATGATCGCCATGCCGTGCCGGCCGACGTCGCCGCTCAGGATGATGGCGTCGCCGGCGCGGATGCTCCCCGGTGCCACGGTCAGCGGCGTTGCGATCACGCCGATGCCGGAAGTGGTGACGTAGAGACCGTCGCCCTTGCCTCGCTCCACCACCTTGGTGTCGCCGGTGACTAGGCTCACGCCGGCGGCCTGCGCCGCGTCGCGCATCGAGGCGACAACCTGCTCCAACGTCGCAATGGCGAATCCCTCCTCGATGATGAATCCAGCGCTGAGCCAGAGCGGCCGCGCCCCGCACATGCAGAGATCATTGACGGTGCCATTGACGGCCAGCTGGCCGATGTCACCGCCGGGGAAGAAAATCGGGCTGACCACGTGACCGTCGGTGGTGAACGCCAGCCGGCCGCCGCCCGGGAACGGCAACAGTGCGCCATCGTGCTGGGCGTCGAGGGCGGAATTCGCAAAAGCCGGCCGGAAGACGCGGTCGATCAGGTCCTGCGTCAGCTTGCCGCCCCCGCCGTGGCCGACGGTGACCTCGGTCCGGTGCGGCAGGGGCACCGGGCAGGTGGTGAAACCGGAGGACGTGGGGCCGGTGTCGGACATGATCCGAGTAAATCGACCGCGGCGGCTTTCCCGAGCCCAAATTGTGCGCAAGTGCTGTCAGCCTTTGCGCATATCTTGCGGCCCGATTCAGTTGAACGCCGGCTGCTGGCAGGTACCCGAGACCAGAGCCGGGCAAGGCGAGGCGTAGCGGTCGAGTTCCTCCTTCACGTGGGCGCGCATGGCGTCGCGGTAGGTGTTAACGGATTCGAAGAACTCGGACATCATCAGCATCAGCCAGAACATGCCCCGGCCGGTGAGCCGCCAGCCGCGGGCGTCGCGGGTCGCTGCGCCGAGAAACTCCATCGTCCGCAGTTCACCCCAGAGCTTCCGAAAAAACTTCCGCCCGTAACGTGCCTGAGCCCACTCGCGGTCGAGCCCGAGCCCGAACATCTTGACGAGGAGCGTGTAGCGCATGCGGTCGGTGTCGCCGAGGCGGTGGCTCGTCGTGATGCCCGTGAGTCCCTCCTTGATGCGCTCGTTGTAGGCCTCAAGGGAGAACGAGGTCGAGTATAGCGTGCCGTCGAGATAGCTGAAGGCGCCGCTGCCGACGCCGACATAGTTCTCGCTGGCCACGAGGTATTCGTCACTGCCCTGCCCGCCCCGAGTGAAGCACCAGGCGGAGGACGGCGCGAAGTCCGGCGCCAGTTCCTCCACGATGACCTGGTAGAATTTCCGCAGCCGCCGGTGATCGGGCTGCCCCATCTGGCGCTCCATGCGGCGCAGGACGGTCGGCGAGGTCATCAGCGGATACATTGAGATCTGATTGGCTCCGAGGGTGCGGAAGATCTCCAGGTCGCGTTTGAGCGACTCTAGCGTCTGGTGCGGCTGGTTGAAGATCAGGTCGACGTTCAGCGTGGGAAAATACGGCGCGGCCAGCCGGATGCGCTCCGCCGTTTCGGCCCCGTTGCCATACTTGGTATGGCGTTCCATCTCGCGCAGCAGCTGGTCATCGAAGCTCTGGACGCCTACCGAGAGTCGGGTGACGCCCGCGGCGCGGAGCGACTCCAGCAGCGGGATCTGCAGGTCCTTGGGGTTGGTCTCGACCGAGACCTCGCGAACGCCGAAGAGGGAGCGGACCAGGCCGATGGTCTCGACCAGCTCGGCGGGCTCGCAGGTCGGCGTGCCACCGCCAAAGTACACGCCGTTGAACTGGTGGCCGGCAGCGTGATAGCGCCGGATCTCCTGGCGCAGCGAGGCGAAGTAGGCCCGGGCCTGCGCAGTGCGGTGCTGCACCCGGTGGAACGAGCAGAACGGACACAGCACCTCGCAAAACGGGACATGGACGTAGAGGTAGGCGTCGCCGGTCGGGACCGGCGGCACGCGGCCGTCCGCCTCCGCCATCTGCATGAACCCGCGCGTCCTGAACCGGAAGAGCCGGACGAGAGCGGAGTCGATGAGGGTGGAGTCGAACATGCGTCAGTGCCCCAGGCGCGAGACCATCGCGTAGACGATGAGGGCAAGGAGCACAAGGCCGGTGCCGAAGAAGAAGAAGCCCAGGGCGCGCATCACCTTCTTGCGGCCCTCCCACTCGTCCTTGATGGCATAGTCCTTGAGCTTGCCGGAGGCGACCAGCCGGTCATACCAGCGCTTCCGCTCGTGCAGCATCTCGGTCTGGGAGATGCGGCCCGAGAAGATGACCGTGTCCATCGGGAACTTCTCGATGCGGAAATGCGTGTTGAAGAAATGGAAGGTGAAGATGAAGCCCGCGGCGAGCAGCGCCTCGTCGGAGTGGATGACCTGCGCGATGTTGATCATCCAGCCCGGCAGGAAGAGCGTGAAGAACTTCGGGAACC
>CAZZDB010000139.1:0-10652 GCA_964652485.1 uncultured Oleiharenicola sp. | reverse complement strand
CCACCAGGTTGCCCTCGATTTTTTTGCGCAGCTCGTGGGCCCACAGGGCCTGGGGAAACTTCGCCAGCGTCTCGCGCACGACCGACAGGGCGCTGTCGCGTTGCTTGTCATTGTCCCATTTGACCGCCAGTTCCCTCAGGGCCGTTTGGTTGACGCTCTTGCCGGAGAGATAATAGCCCAGCACGGCTGACAGTTCCGTCTGCTCATTGAGGTAACCGTCGGCCGCGATGCGGCTGAGCAACAGTTCCGCCTGCAACGACGCGATCCTGGCCCGCTCCACAGCCTTGATCCGGTCCAAGGCCTCACGGTAGTGTCCAGCTGCGAGTTCCTCGTCGATGTGGCGCATTTCCGCTTGCGCTTCCGCCTCACTGCGGACCACCGCGACGGTTTTCTCCGCAGGCTGCGCATTTGCCGTGGTGGGAACATTCAGCAGTTCCGCCGCCCATCTGGCCTGGGGAAATTTCGCATAGGTTTCCCGGGCCACGCTGAGGGCGCTGTTCCGCCGCGGTCCCTCGGCCCACTCGGTGGCGACTTGCCGCAGCCAGGCCTGGCTGACGTCCGGGCTGGAGAGATAGAGCTGCAGCGCCTCCGACAACTCCGCCTGTTCCTGCATCGCGCCGTGAATCCGGATGCGGCGGGGCAGCAGCTCCGGCTGCAGGCCGGTGAGGCCGGATTGCTCGACGGCTTTCAGGCGGTTGAAGGCCGAGGGATAATTCCCCGCCTGCAGGTCCTCGTCGATCCGGCGCAGTTCGAACTGGGCTTCCGCCTCGTTGTGAATTGACGCGACCAGTTTCTCGTCGCGCCTGGCTGAAGCCGGCGCGGGCTCAGCCACCAGAGCGGCGTCTTGGAAGGCCGGAAACCGGTTGCGGGCGAGAATCGACAGTTCCCCGCTAACTTCGGGTGCGTCCGCGTGGTGCAGGCTTCTGAGGGCGAAGCGAAAGGCCTCGGGGGTGAGCCGGTGGCCGCGAAAGAAATCTATGAGTTGCGAGCGGTTCGAGGGCGAATCGTTGGTGATCACATCGAGGAGCAGCCGGGTGCCCTCGGCCCAGCCAAAGTCCTTGACCTTGGCCTTTTCGATGAGGGAAGCCACGAGGTCAAACTCAGCCCGCGCCTCTGCCACCTTCCCGGCCATCAGCAGGCCCTGCACATAGGGAATGCGCGCCTCCACGCCCATCGCGCCGGACTCAACGGCTTCCTGGTGGGCGGCCTGGAGCCACCGCACGTCGGGCAGTTCGCTGAATTTCCTGAAAGCAAAGACGACCGCCGCCTTTTCGCTGCCAAAGTTCAGGAAGAAGCGTTGCAACCGGTCGCGCGCGGCTGTCGCGTCGCCCAATTGGATGAGCGCGACAATCTCCGCCAGCCTCGGCTCGGGCTTGGTCGGCTCCTCCTTGATCCAGGCTTGGATCGCCGCACGGGCTGTGACGGGGTCATGGGCCGCGATGGCGAGTGCCAGTTGGAGCTGGCAGCGGTCTGCGGTCACACCGAAGCGCCCGGGATCGCGGGCGATTTCGCGCAACGCTTCCTCCGGCCGGCCTCGGGCAGCCTGCACCCGGGCCCAGGCGGCTTCCACCGCGAAGGAGGGTGAGTCGATCTGCGCGTTGCGGAGCTTTTCGATCTCGTCGTAGCGGTGCAGTTTTTCCAGGGCGGCGACCCGCTGGGTGAGTACCCAGCGGCGGGTTGCACCATCTGTCGCCGGCAGCGTCTTTTCGATCCGATCCGTCAGTTCCAGCACCCGCTCGTAGTCCTCGAGGTAGTTCGTCAGCCGCAGCAGGGACTCGCGATACACCTTGGGCGGCGGACCCAGCCCGAGGCCGTCCTCCAGCACCTGCTGTCCACGATGCAGGTAACCCAGATTGATGAAAACCTGGCTGAGGACCAACCGGCCGCGGAAATCGGACGGATGTTCACCGAGACCGTGGTTGAGCAGCATGACCCCGGCGGAGAAATTCCCGGACCGGAGCTCATGTATGCCCTCGTCGATCTGGCCCTGGCCGCGTTTGGACCGCAGCTCCCGCCATCGAGTGGGCAGCGCGAGGTCCGCATACGTGATGTGATTGTAAGGATTCTGGCCCCAGATCCAGGCCAGTGCGGCGGTGCCGACGAGATAAGCCGCCAGCGCCGTCCCCGAGCTCCAGAGCAGCAGGCCGCGCACGCTCAGAAAGACGAACAGGCGCCGGGGCGTTTCCTTGTAGCAGATCCCGATGAGCCTGAGACGCCACTTGGCCTCCGGAGCCGACCAAGGCCTCCAGACCAGCTGGAGCCGGGGCAGTTTGAATTGGATTATCGGCTGTCGATCAGCGTGGGAGCGCATGCAGGGCTGAGTTCAATCCTGTCCACCGGCGCCGTAACGGAAAGCCCAAATGATTTGCCGTTGCCGCTGACTCCGGTCCGTCCTTGCACGACTCGATCACGGCCGGGGCGAGGGCCGGCGCCAGACCCCGAGGAGGACGATCGCAGCCAGGGCGGAGACGCCCAGGCCCAGCCACCGGTTCTCCTGCTCGTAATGCAACCGCACCAGCGAATGCCCGGGCGGAACCGCGACGCCGCGCATCCAGCCGTTGACGGGAACGCAGGCGGTTTCCCGGCCTGCGACGGTGGCCTGCCAGCCGGGATACCACGCCTCGGCCACGACCAGCATGGCGGCACCGGGGCTCTCGACCTCAATCGTGAGGGAATTCAAGGCAAAGTCCAGGATGCGGGCGGAGCCCGGCGCCGGGGCGGGAGTGATGGGGAGCCCGGCGGAGAACGCCTGCTCGATCAACGCATCGTCCCGGTAGGGATGTCCCGCGGTCAGCTTGGCGATCGCCGACTCGGCATCGGGCACGACCGTGACCCTCGGAGCCAGGTAGGCGCGCGGAACGGAGGTCGGCTTGACGCGGAGCATGCTGGACCCTGCGGGCAGGGACACATTGGGGCCGGCGGCTTCCAGCTGTTCGGCGGCTTCATAGATGCGGCCGTCGGGCGTGGTGTTGAAGGCGTGATGCGGATCGGCCCCTGCGGCGCGGTGCAGGTAGACCCACACCCGTTGCAGCGACAGGGACTCGAAGCCGGTCAGCGTGGCGTAGCGATGAACCATGCCGCTGTTGTCGCGCACCAGGTCCGGCGGCAGATGGACCCGCGCCGGGACGGTCTCGCGATCAAGCCCGTGCTCGTGGAGGGCTGTCTTCACGACCTGTTCAACGGGAAACTCCATCGGATATCCTGGCAACTGCTTGAGATGCCAGACGGCCAGGAGGAATTGTCCGGCGATCACAACAGGGAGTAACAGGCCATGGAACCGCGTCGAGCCGGCCGGGGTTTCCGGAATCCGTCCCAGCCACAGCCACCAGCCCGCGACCGAGGCAGCGATCCAGACGAGCTGCGTCACCAGCCAGAGGCTGGCGCCGGGCCGCCCCGCCAGGTTCAGCGCGCAATAGGCGCCGACCAAGGCGCTGGTGAGCAAGGCGGCCAGCAGGACCGGAATCCGCGTGGGCCGGCGCGACTGCCTGGTGCCGGCGAGAAACGAGGCGCCGATGACCAAACCCAGCACGACCAGCACTCCGGCTCGCGCGGGCACCCGGAAACTCGCAAGGCCGGGCAGCACCTTGTAGAGCAGGCCGAACACCGGCGTCGTGTCACCCGCCATGATCAACGCACTCACGAACACCATCAGGATGACCCCGCGCAGCGCCGGCTCCCGCCACCGGGTCAGCGCCGCCAGTCCACCGATCAGCGCGGCTACGCCCAGGTGCGCGTCATACTCCCAGTTTATCGCGATCACCCCGCTCGCGGTCGCAAAGAGTGAAGCCCAGTGGTGGAAGGTCATGGCGAACGAGGCGGAGAACGCCAGCGAGGGCACCGCGCGGTTGCTTTGCCCGACCAGTCCGGCAAACGGCGCCAGCACAAATCCGATCAGCGCCATGCCGGTGACACAAGCCAGCAGCAATCCCCCCGCGGTGCGCAGCCATTTTTTCAACGCGTCCGGCCACGGCGGTTGCAGCAGCAGGCCGGTGACAAACAGGCCGGCGCCCAGCGCGGACAGCCAGAACACCTGCGGGTGGCAGCAGAGCAGCTGCAGCCCCCACACCACCGCCAGCCCGACCCAGCGCCGGCGCGTGGGCTCCAGCGCATAGCGGGAGGCGAGCCACAGCACCAAGGGCAGGTAGCACAATGAGAAGACATAGTTGACCTGCCCCGCCTGCATCCGTGCCAGCAGCGGGGCACTGAACAGATAGACGAGGGCCCCGCCCCAGGCGGCCGGCCGCGACACCGACCACTGCTGCACCAACCGGATGAAACCGAGCATGGCGACGAAACCGTGCAGGAGCGCTGCGACGACGAAACCGAGGCGCACACCCAGCACCACACCCGGCCACGTCGGGGGATAAAACGCCGCCGTCTGCAGGTCTGCCAGAAAGGGCCGGCCCAGGCTCGCGTACGGGTTCCACCACGGCAGCTCTCCCTGCCTGAGGCTGTCGCTCAGAAAGCGCATGTACGGCTCGGAGATCCGGACAAAATCCAACCCGGCGAATACCGTTTGCCGGATCAATGTCAGCACCAGCACCCAGAGAATCGCGCCGCCCGCCGCCCACCACCAGTCGCCGGTGTTGGGAGTGTCGCGGTCAAGGCCGGGGTTCGTTCGCGGCGGATCGGATTCGTCGGACACACCGCGAGGCAAGGGCAAAAGCGCCCGGGGGTCGACGCGCTTTTTGCGCGACACGCCAATTTTAGCAACCGGCCCGCGGTTCGGCGCCGTGACCGGAAAGTCCGTAACCTTTCGGCGGATGGCGGGTATCCAGGGCGCACCCATGATCTTCAACCTGCGCCTTGCCTTGCGTTTGCTCGCCCGTTCGCGGGCGTTTGCCTTCATCGCGGTGCTCACGCTGGCCGTGGGCATCGGCAGCACGACCGCCATCTTCAGCGCATTGCAGGCGCTGGTGATCGCCCCGTATTCGTATCCCGCCTCCGACCGCCTCGTGCACGTATGGTCGGGCGAATACTGGTCGCTGTCGCCGGCCGATTCCATCGACCTCAAGGCGCAGTCGTCCAGCTACACGGCCTTCGGCGTCTACCAGCCGGAGTCCTACAACGTTGGGCAGGAGAACGCGCAGTCGGTGGTGGGGGTCACCGGCACCGCGGACGTCCTGCGGGCTTTCGGCGTGGCGCCCATGCTCGGCCGCTGGTTCGCGCCGGCCGATGAGGCCCCGCAGGCGGCCCCGGTCGTCATTCTCAGCCACGCGCTCTGGCGGCAGCTTTTCGCCGGCGATCCGCAGGCCGTCGGCCGCAAGCTGCGGCTCAACGGCAAGGACGCGGAGGTGGTCGGCGTCATGCCGGCCGGCTTTGAGTTCGTCAGCCCGTGGATGCGCACGCAGGACTGCCAGCTCTGGACGCCGCGGTCATTCGACGAGGACGAGAAGAAACAGCGCGACAGCCATTACCTGCTCGGCATCGCCCGGCTGCGCGACGGCGTGTCGGTCGAGACCGCGAATGCCGAGGTCAAGACCCTCGGCAAGCGGCTGACCAAGCTCTATCCCGACTCGAACACCCGCAAGGAATTCCTCGTACGCTCGCTGCATGTCGAGATGACCCGCGAGATCGGCAAGCAAGTGTGGCTGCTCTTCGGAGCGGTGGCGTTGGTGCTGTTGGTGGCCTGCGGCAACGTCGCAAGCATGCTGCTGGCGCGCAGCGCCCGGCGGCAGGGCGAGTTCGGCGTCCGGGTGGCGCTCGGCGCCTCGCGCGGTGACCTGATGAAACTGGCCTTGACCGAGAGCCTGGTGCTGGCCGTGGCCGGGGCGGTGCTGGGTGTGGGTCTGGCGGTCGGCGGCGTGGAGATCCTGCGGGTGCTCGCACCGGTCAGTGCGGCGCGCAAGGCGGCGATCGCACTGAACGCCCCGGCGCTCGCCTTCGGTCTGGGGGCGACGATGTTGACGGCGTTGCTGGCCGGGCTGCCGCCGGCCCTGGCGGCGATGCGCACCTCCGTCGCGGGCGTGCTGCGGGCCGATGCCCGGGGCGCGGTGGGTTCGCCTTCGCGGCACCGGATGCTCCGCGGTCTGGTCATCGCGCAGGTGGCGGTGGCGTTCGTGCTCGCCAACGGCGCGGTGCTGTTCTCCGCGGCCTACCTGAAAGTCCTGAAAGACAACCAACTGCTGGCCACCGACGCGGTCGTCACTGGGCAGGTTTCGCTGAACGGCCCGCGCTACGAGAAGAACGAGGCCCGGGTGAGCTTCTGGTACGACTTCATGGAGCGGGTCAAGGCGCTGCCGGGGGTGACCGGCGCCGCGATCACGTCGAAGCTGCCGCTCGAGGGCGGCAGCAACACCAGTGCGCTGGTGAACGACGAGGTCTACGACCCGACCATCCAGCGGATGCAGGTCGAGCGTTCGTCCGTGACCGACGGGTACTTTGCCACGATGGGCATGCGCTTGCTGAAGGGGCGCACGCTGCAGCCGGAGGACCGCACGGGCGACATCCGCGGCGTGGTGGTCAACCAGGCGTGCGTGGACAAGGCGTGGCCGAAGAAGGACCCGATCGGCCAGATCATGCGCGCGAACCAGGCGGAAAAGCCGTGGTATGTGGTGCGCGTGGTGGGCGTGGTGGAAAACGTCAAGCAGTGGAGTGCCACCGCGGAGGTGCAGCCCGAAATGTATACGACTCCCGAGGGCCATTGGGGCAATCAGGCGCGGCTCGTGCTGCGCACGCCGCTGCCGCTCGCGCAACTGGCCCCATTGTTGCGGCGCGAACTCGCCGCGATCGACGGCGAGCTGGCGATGAAGGATCTGCGCACCATGCGCCAGGTGGTCGAACAGTCCACCAAGGGCGACCGGGCCGTGACCGGGCTGGTGAACTTCTTCATGGCGACGGCGCTCGGCCTCGTCGCCGTGGGTCTGTATGGCACCCTGTCCTATTCCGTCCAACAGCGCACCCGGGAGATCGGCGTGCGCGTCGCCATCGGCGCGCTGAAGGGAGACATCGTGAAACTGGTCTTCGCCCAGGGCAGCCGCTGGGTGGTGATCGGTCTCATGCTCGGCCTTGGCGGCAGCGTGGCGCTGGCCTCGACCCTGAAATCGCTCGTCTATCACATGGACGGTCTCACGGCGGCACCGTTGATCCTCGCGACCGTGGCGGTTGGTTTTGCCGCCATCCTGGCCTGCTGGCTCCCGGCCCGCCGCGCCGCGAGACTCGATCCACTGGAAGCGCTGCGGGCGGATTGATCCTGGGACACCAAATGGCTCAATCCGGCGCGAGGCGGGAAGCGCCCGGCGCTGTCTGTTTTCGGCATTTCTCGGATCGGCGGGAGTCCGTTACCGCGGGATCGCGCTGCCGGCGGCATAAACGTTGATCTGGATGGAGGATGTTCCGTATGGTCCAGCGGTGCCGGACCAGACCTCCTTCCCCGCGGGTTGCGAAATCCTCTTGCTCGAGGACGACAGTTCGCTGCGCAAAAGAGTGGCGGCCTATTTGACGCGCGAGGGTGCGGCGGTGACCGAATGCGCCTCTCTGGGCGAAGCCCGGCGCCTCCTCGGCGCCGTCCGGTTTGAGTTCGCCTTGGTGGACCTGCACCTGCCGGACGGCAACGTGCTCCAGTTGTTGCGCGAGGGTGCATTTTCTGAGAATACCGGCGTCGTGGTCATGACCGCTTTTGGCGGAATCAAGGAAGCGGTGGACGCCATCCGGCTGGGCGCGGGCGATTATCTGACGAAGCCTTTTGAGCTCGAGCAGCTGCCGCTGGCCTTCCAGCGCTGCCGCAGCGAGCGGCGCGGCGCCCGGCGGGAGGAGCATGTCGCCCGCCAGACCGAGGCCAGTGCCGGATCGTTCTTCTTTGGTTCCAGCCTGGCCGCGGTGAAGACCCAGGTTGACGTGATCCTGGCCACCGACCGGCGGCTCGGGCACCGGCTTCCGCCGGTGCTCATCGAGGGCGAGACCGGCACCGGCAAGAGCGTCCTGGCCCGCTGGCTGCATCGCGAAGGTCCCCGGAGGGAACGGCCGTTTGTTTCGGTCAATTGCGCCGCCCTGCCTGACACGCTGATCGAGTCCGAGCTCTTTGGCCACGAGCGGGGCGCCTTCACCGACGCCAAGTCCGCCCGGCTCGGACTTTTCGAGGCGGCCGACGGGGGGACACTTTTGCTGGATGAGATCAGTCTGCTTTCGCTCCCGACCCAGGCCAAGCTGCTCACGGCGATCGAGGAGGGCGTCATCCGCCGGCTGGGCGGCACGCGGGAAATCATGGTGGATGTCCGGCTGCTGGCCGCGAGCAACCGTCCGTTGGGCGAGATGGTGGCGGCCGGCGCCTTTCGCGAGGATCTTTTTCACCGGCTGAACCTGCTGGCCGTCACGCTGCCGCCGCTGCGGGAGCGCGGGCGCGACATCATTGCCCTGGCCCATCATCTTCTCGCGAAGATCGCGGCCCATTACCGTTTGCGGAAAGTGGAGTTGACCCCGCAGGGGGAGGCCCGGTTGCTCGCCCAGCCCTGGCGCGGAAACGTGCGCGAACTTTCCCATGTGATCGAGCGCGCGATCATCTTCGGCGCCGGCGCGCCGCTCGATTTCAACAGCCTCGGCGGTCCCGCGACGATCGATTTGCAGGCTTGGCGCAACCCGGCCTGGCAGCTGCCCGCAACCGGGTTTTCGCTGGATGCCATGATCGATGAACTCATCGCGGATGTCGTGCGCGAGGAGGAAGGCAACGTTTCGGCCGCCGCCCGACGCCTCGGTGTCACGCGGGACTTTCTGCGTTATCGTCTGGATGGGAGAAAGTCCGAAAAGGACGGGACCGGTTGATGGGGCCATGGCCCCAATCCGGGGCAGAAGCTTTGGAAAAATCGGGGATATGAACCCAAAATCCGGGATCCCGATTCTTCGGGAAAAACGATATGAAACCGCAACTTCGCTTTCCGGAAGTGCTTAGAAATATCGGCCGCCGGTGGCATGGCTCAGGCGATGGAGTTGGCTGGTTAGGCATTTCATTTTGCCATTATATGAAAACTCAAACCATAGCTCGAATTCTTGCTCTCTGTTTTGTCGCATTACTCGTCGGCTGTGTATCCGGCACGGTTCAGCTAGAACAGGTGTTCCCGCAGCCGGAGCCGGGCAAAGGCCTCGTCTATTTTTATCGGCGGGAGCGGAAAACACCGCTCAGCCTGTGCTACGATGTTGAAGAGCACGCGAAGCCGATAGGAGCCGTGAAGAACGGAACATACTTCTTTGTGCAAGCATCGCCCGGCCCGCACACGTATACGGCATATACGGAGGCTACCGGGACTTTTACACCAGAGGTCGAGGCCGGCCACACGTACTACATCGAATGCGGCATCAACTTGGAGGTATTTACCGGAAGATCGGAGTACCATATCGCCGATGACGCTGAAGCTAAGGTTGTCCTTGAGAGCCTGAAATATTTCATCAGGAACCCGTAATTAGCATGTGTGCGTTTGCCGTCATTGCGGAATCTACCCGGTTGAAGAAGGAGCCTCACCAATCGTTAAAGCCAACGTCGCTGACGCGACGTGGCTGAGCTCAAACGTTCAACCCACAACTGCCATGCATACCCGCCTAAACCATTCTCCCTTTCGATTCGCCGTGGCTGTCGTAGCCGCGATCATTATTGGCCAGCGCGCCGCCGCCCAAACCGATCCGTTCGTGTTGATGCGCGGAGGAGCCGGCGATCAAATCATGGACCAGAATGGGAGCGATCGGGGCATTACCATGGGTCCAAGCACTTGGGGATTCGTTTCCGGTGATTCGAATTGGTTGTACAGATCCTTCGGTCCGCCGGGCACGCTGTATGTTCCACCACTCCCAGCTGTGCTGGGCGAAGAGCTGCCAGGTGCCGGCGGCATGGGGTTTGGCAGCCGCTTCGCGACGGGCGTCGATCATGAGACTTTCTCCACGGCCTGGACGATTCTCGACCGTTATGATGCATTGCCGTCGGCGGACGCAGCACGCGTTGCAGCCTACCAGACCTCGCGCCAGCAGTTGGTCAAGGAAGTCCGGGTGAAGTTTGAGGAACTGGCCGGTGCGACTCCGGCTGTCCGGATGGCGGGATTGTCCGAACTTGCGGTGCAACAGGCTGGGCGGTTGCGGGCGCTGGCGAGCGAAGAGGAGGCCATCCGGAAGGATCTGGCCTGGGTGGGCTCGAAATTCGGGTACTACCTCGCGTTCCGCCTCAGTGGGCCGGCCGCGGAGATGCCCCGCTTGCTATTTGCGGCTTGTTTCAATGACGGCCTTTCGACCGAACAGCGTCTTTTGCTACCCGAGATCGCTTTTGGGAAACCCTCCGTACCCGGAAACGAAGGACCGGGCAAGCCGGTTGCCGGTGGTGACGTCTTCTTTTTTCTGCCCGCGACGGTGCGCATCCGGCTTCCCGCCGGTCTGCCGCCGGCATTGGAGGCAAAGATCCACGAGTTTGTGCTCGAGAAGGAGAGCCTGAAAAGCGAGCTGCGCAACGCGGTCCTGCTGGACAACTACTTTTTCATCTCGACGCATACCCGTCGGCTGGCCGCGCTGGCCGCGCAGCAGGCGCCGCGCTTCGCCGCACTGGAAGCGCTCGCTGAGGAGATCAGGGTCGGGCTCACCGGGCTCGGTTTTCCCAAACCGCCGGGGACCTTGGAACTGCCCGCCGATTTAACCCAGAGGGTGGGAAGTTTTTATGCCCGCAAGGTGCAAGTGCGGCGCGA
>CAZZDB010000138.1:0-10656 GCA_964652485.1 uncultured Oleiharenicola sp. | reverse complement strand
TCTCCCGGCTGCCCCGCGAGGCGTTCCACGGCATCGCCAGCATGCTCTTCGTCTGGATCCTGCCGGTGGTGGTGGTGAGCAACGCCCCCGCCAACACCCTCATCCACGGCTTTAGTTTCCGGATGGTCGCTTGGTTGGTCGGCATCACCGCCCTCTGGTTTGCCGTGACCGTGTTCGTCTTCAACCGCGGCCTCCGCCACTATGCAAGTGCGAGTTCCTGAAACCATGGTGGCGTCCCTCGCTTCGCTCCAGAAGCGGATCGGCTACCACTTCCGCGAGCCGGCGCTGCTGCTCGAGGCCCTGACCCACGGCTCCTACCTGCAGGACGATGCCGCCGCCGGCACGCACAACCAGCGGCTCGAGTTTCTCGGTGACGCCGTCTTGCACTTCGTCATCACCGACGCCCTTTTCCGGCAATCCACGATCGAGCGCGAGGGCGTGCTCAGCCGCCGCCGCGCCATTCTTTCCAAGGGCGAATTCCTGACCCGCCTGGCCCGCGACCTTGGACTCGACGCCTGCCTGCGACTTAGCCAGAGCGAGGAGGAAACGGGCGGGCGGGCCCGCGCCTCGATTCTCGAGGATGCGTTCGAAGCCCTCGTCGCGGCCGTCTACCTCGACAGCGATCTCGCCACGACCCAACGCGTCGTGCTCGGCTGGTATGGCCCGCTCGCCGCCCGGCTTGCCCTGTCGGAGGACGCCGAGAATCCCAAGGGCCGCCTCCAGGAACTCGTCCAGCCCGCGCACGGCAACACAGCCTTGCGCTACGAGGTCGTTGCCACCACCGGGCCGCGCCATGCCCGGACCTACGAGGTTACGGTATTTCTGCGTGACGAAAAACTCGGCACCGGACGCGGTTCCTCCAAGAAGGCCGCCGAGGAAGCCGCCGCCGCCGCCGGGCTGGCCGTTTTGAGAGCAAAGCCGTCGGCTGGCCAGGCATGACGAAAGCGCGGGTTGCGCTGCCGGGGAATTTCACCTTCCTTGACCGTTCCCGCGATGGATCCTGTCTCCGCTAATCGCAGCCGGCGCACCAAACTCACCGGCATCTGCCCGCCGGCACGCCCTTACGCGCTGGCGGAACTCCTGCACGGGTATCCCGCGACCCTCTGGCTGGTCGTCCACGAGGAGGCGCAGCAGGCTGACCTGCTCGCCGAGGACATTCTGCTGTTCCACCACGCGCGCAGCCCGAGGCATCGGCTGGAGGTAATGACCTTCCCGGAGGCCCAGACGGACAGCCGCGACATGCGCGAAGCCTTCACCGCCGCCAGCGACCGGCTCGCGGTGCTGAGCAAGCTGCGGGGGCTCCGGGGCAATCCGACGCAGCCAGGGACTCTGCTGATCCTCACGACGCCACCCGCCCTGCTGCAGCCGGTGCCCGCCCCGGCAGATTTTGCGAATAGCGAGGTGGAGTTGAAGCGCGGGTCGGGCCGGTCTTTCCAAGGGCTGCTCGATCTGCTGCGCACCTTCGACTACGACTCGGAGGCGGTGTGCGAGGCACCCGGGCAATACGCGGTGCGCGGGGGCATTGTCGACCTCTACCCCATCACCGCCCGTCAGCCCTGCCGGCTGGATTTCTTCGGCGACACGCTGGAGGAAATCCGGATGCTCGACCCGGTTACGCAGCGTTCCGGGGAGTCGCTGGAAAGCGTCCTGCTTACCGCCGCGCCGAAGCTGCACACCTCGTCATCGCACATCTCGTTGCTGGATCACCTGAGCCCGGCCGCCCACGCCGCCTTGTTCGAGCCCACCGCCCTGGAGGAGCTGTTCGACTCGTTGGCCGGCGACGACGTCGTAAACGTCGTCGACCGCCTCCCCTGCGTCTGCGCGCACCTCATCGGTGTCAGCGATCTCGACCTGACCAGCCAGCTCTTTGACGGGGCCGCAAGCGAGGAAACCTGGGACACCGAATCCCTCTCGCATCACCGGTCCTTCCCCGAGGAGCACCTCCTTGCCCACGAGCGCCTCCAGGCCGAGGAGGAGGCCCGCCGCCGGTTCTTCGAAAAGGTGGCTGCGTGGAAGGAAAACGAGGGCTACGCGGTGGACATCGTGGTTTCGAAGGAGGGAGAGGAGCAGCGCGTGCGTGAACTGCTCGGCGAACACCCGAAACTGAAGAAGATCAGGCCGCACTATCTTCGCGGGACCCTGAGCGAAGGATTTCGGGTCACCCACCGCAATCGGACGACCGGGGACAAGGGACTGGTGATCGTCACCGAGACCGAGATCTTCGGCCGGCGGCGTGCCCGGCGCACCGGGGCCAAACGCGTGGTCGCCGCCCAGTCGGCCGTGGACCAGCTGCTCGACTTTTCGGAACTCGTCGAGGGCGACTTCGTGGTCCACCTCGCGCACGGCATCGCGCTTTACCGCGGGCTGACCAAACTGGAGGCCGGCGACGGCATCCGGGAGGTCATCTCCCTGGAGTTCGACGACCGGGTCACCCTGCATGTTCCGCTGCAGGAATCGCACCTCATCAGCCGTTACGTCGGCCTGACCAAGACCAAACCGCAGCTCGGACGCGTCGGTTCCGGGCGCTGGGAGAAGGCGCGGCAGTCCGCCGAGCGCGCCACGCTGGACCTCGCGGCGGAACTGCTCGCCATCCAGGCGCGGCGCGAGGCGCAGCCGGGCCATGCCTTCGCCCAGGACAACGTCTGGCAGAAGGAGTTCGAGGCGGCGTTCCCCTTCACGGAGACGCCCGACCAGGCGAAGGCCATCAACGAACTGAAGACCGACATGGAACGCACCCGGCCGATGGACCGGTTGCTGTGCGGCGACGTCGGCTACGGCAAGACGGAGGTGGCGATCCGCGGGGCCTTCAAGGCGGTGATGGGCGGCCGCCAGGTCGCGGTGCTCGTGCCGACCACCGTGCTGGCCCAGCAGCACTTGAACACATTTCGCGAGCGGATGGCCGGCTACCCGGTGGCCGTCGAGATGATCAGCCGGTTCCGCACCACGAAGGAGCAGCAGGAAATCCTGTCCGCCGCCGCGGGGGGCAAGATCGACATTCTGATCGGCACCCACCGGCTCATCCAGGAGGACGTGAAATTCAAGGATCTCGGGCTGGTCATCGTGGACGAGGAGCAGCGCTTCGGCGTGCAGCACAAGGAGGTGTTCAAGCGGTGGCGGGCCCACGTCGACATGCTGTCGATGAGCGCCACGCCGATCCCGCGGACGCTCTACCTCGCCCTGACCGGTGCCCGGGACCTGAGCACGATAGAAACGCCGCCGGCGAACCGCCTGCCGATCCAGACCATCGTCAAGAGCTACGACGAGAAACTCGTCATCGAGGCCATCCAGCACGAGGTGCGACGCGGCGGCCAGGTGTTCTACCTGCACAACCGCGTCCTGAGCATCGACCTCGTGGCGGCCAAGCTGCGCGAGTTGCTGCCCGGCCTGAGCATCGGCGTCGGCCACGGCAAGATGGGGGCCGACGGCCTCGAGCGGATGATGACGGATTTTGTCGCGGGCAAATACCAGGTACTGGTCTGCACTACCATCATCGAGAGCGGCCTCGACATCCCGAACTGCAACACGCTTATCATCGAGGGCGCCGACCGTTTCGGCTTGTCACAGCTCTACCAGCTCCGCGGCCGCGTCGGCCGGTTCAAACACCAGGCTTACGCCTATCTGCTGCTGCACCGGCACGCGCGGCTCCTCGACCTCGCCCGCCAGCGTTTGAGTGCGATCCGCCAGCACAACCAGCTCGGCGCCGGGTTCCGCATCGCGATGCGCGACCTGGAACTCCGGGGCGCCGGCAATCTGCTTGGCGCGGAACAAAGCGGCCACATCGTCGGCGTGGGCTTCGAGTTGTATTGCCAGTTGCTCCGGCAGAGCGTGGCGCGCCTGAAGGGCGAGAAGCAGGCGTCGCTGGTCCGGGCGAGCGTGAAGCTGGATTTCGTCTTCGTCGGCGAGGGAACGGAAACCGCACGGGCGGAGGCGACCGACAGCTTCAGCGCTCTCAAGCAGGCCGAGCGGGTCGCAGGCGAGATCGACCGCATCCAGGCACGCCTGCCCGCCGACTACATCGGCGAGACCCGGCTGCGGATTGATTTTTACCGCCGGCTCGCGCTGGCTGAGAACCCGAAGCAGGTGAAGGACCTCGAGGCCGAATTGCGCGACCGTTTCGGGAAGTTCGGCGAAACCGTGCGGGCGCTGCTGTTGGCGACGGAAATCCGAGTCCGGGCGGAACAAAAGGGCATTTTGTCCGTCGAAACGGAGGGCAACCGCCTGAAATGCCTCCGCAATTCGGGCCAGCGCGACGACTACATCCAACTGGGCAGCCGCTTTCCCCGCTTGACCGCCCCCACCCCCGTTGCAAGGTTGAGAGAAGTAATCATTTTTCTGCAAAATCTATCCGCTTCATGAGTCTCCGAGGTCCACGTATCATCGCCCTAGCCCTGCTTGCCTCCGTCGTGACTTTCCCGGCGCGCGCCGAGGTCAAGAACCCGCCTTCGGACAATCTTAACCTGCGCTACGCCAATGGCATCACCGCCATCGTGGAAGACCATATCATCACCGTTGACGATGTCCGGCGTGAGATCAGCCCGCTTGTTGCCGAGATCCAGAAGCAGAGCCACAACGAACAGGAATTCAACGAGAAGGTCGAGGCCCTGCAGGAGGACGTGATCCAGAACCTCATCGACCGTGTGCTCATCGTGAAGGACTTCTATAAGGACGAGAAACGCAAGGTGCCTGCCAGCTACATCGATAACCAGCTGGCTGAGACGATCATCACCCAGTTCGACGGCGACCGCAGCAAGTTCCTCGCCTACCTCCGCTCGCGCGGCATCTCGCAGAAGGATTACCGCAAGGAAATCGAGGAGGACATGATCTACGGTTACATGCGCCAGCAGCAAGCCAAGTCCTCCAGCACCGTCAGTCCGGTGCAGATCGAGACCTACTACAACGAGAACCGGGAGCGGTTTGTCCAGGAAGACAGTGTGCACCTGCGTCTCATCCAGATCACCCGCGGATCCGAGGATACCGACGAGGGTCTCCGGGCCAAGGGCACGGAGATCCTGACTCAGCTCAAGTCTGGCACCGAGTTCGGCGACCTCGCCCGCAAATACAGCCAGGACTCCCGCAAGGGCAAGGGTGGCGACTGGGGCTGGCAGCGCCGGTCCGACCTGCGCAAGGAATTCAGCGATGTCATCTTCGCCCTCGAGAAGGGGCAGCACAGCGACGCCATCATCATGCCAGAAGGCGCCTTCATCCTGTTTGTCGAGGACCGCAAGCACGCCGGCATGCAGTCGCTCGACGAGGTTCGCCCCGAAATCGAGCACACGCTGGTGCAACAGGGCTCTCGGCAGGCCACGGAACGCTGGCTCGAGAAACTGCGACGCAACGCCTACGTGAAGCATTTCTGAGCTTCGTAGCTCGCGGGCCAGCGGGCGAAAGCACCCCGGCCCATGAGCACGCATCCCTACCCGCCCCTCCGCGTCAAGGACCTCGCGGTCAGCGCCCGCCCGCAGGAGCGTCTCGAAAGACTCGGTGCAGCCGCGCTCAGTGACACCGAACTGCTCGCCATGTTGCTGCGCAGCGGCAGCAAGGGCCACAACGTCATTGCCGTCTCCCAGCGGCTCATCGCGGAGGCGGGCTCGCTGGCCGAGCTCGTCAAGTGGAACGAAAGCGACTTCCGCCGTCTGACCGGCATCGGGCGCGTGAAGGCCCTCCAACTGGTCGCCGTCATGGAAATCGCCCGGCGCGTCCTCGCCAAGTCCGACGATGTCGAGGCCGTCTTCAACTGGCCGGAACTGGTCCTGGCCCACTTCCAGCCGCAGATCGCCGGTCTGGCCGTCGAGAAATTCTGGGTCCTCTGCCTCAATCGGAAGAACCGCCTCCTGAAACAGGCCGAGATCACCTCCGGCACGGCCACCAGCAGCCTCGCGCACCCGCGCGACGTGTTCCGCGAGGCCATCCGCCAGGGGGCGACCGCCGTCGTCCGCGTGCACAACCACCCCAGCGGGGACCCGGCCCCCAGCGCGGCCGACGTGCAGGTCACGCGCCAACTCCGGGAGGCGGCCAAGGCGGTGGATATCGAACTGCTCGACCACGTGATTGTCGGCCGGGCAGTTTCCGATCCGCAGGGTCGCGGCTACTACAGTTTCCGCGAATCCGGCGTGCTGTGACCTGCTTCATCCTCCGAAGCACAAGACCCCGCTTCACTCTCGTGAAACGGGGCCTAAAGTGGTGGTGGAGGCTGGAGTCGAACCAGCGAACGGTAAGAACCGAATTGATTTACAGTCAACGCCCTTTGGCCACTTGGATACTCCACCAAACCAAAATGAGGGGTGAAGGTATGGGGGCGTTCCGAACTTTGCCAAGAGGTTTTTTGGCCAAATAGTCGTCCGCTTCCCCCGCTTGCCAATGATCGGCTTACGCGGCTGAATGTCCCCGCGATGGAGACGCTGAAGATATTTTACCAGTCACTCGTCGACCATCCGTTCATCAACGGCGTGCTGCCCCATTTGCTGACGGTCGCGGGCTTCCTGCTGGCGTTCTTCGCCATCGCGCGCCTCATGAGCGAACGGAAGCAACCCGGCAACACCCTCGCCTGGCTCTTTGCCATCGCCTTCATCCCTTACGTCGGCGTTCCGCTGTTCCTGATGTTCGGCGGGCGCAAACTCAAGCGCCTGGCCGGTCGCAAGGCACGCCTCTGTCCTGTCGTGCCCGCCGCGCCTCCGTCGCCGGCCGCCGCAAGTCCGCTCGCCCGGATTCTCTCGACCAACGGCGCCAATCCACCGCTGGGCGGCAACCGCATCAGATTTCTCACCACCGGAGAGGATTCCTACGCCCGGCTGGAACGCGGCATTCTGGAGGCCAGGCACACCATCCACCTGATGACGTTCATCCTCGGCCGGGACCCCGTCGGCCGGCGTCTCATCAACCTCCTCGCCCAACGCGCCCGCGAAGGCGTGAAGGTCCGGTTGTTGCTCGACTCGCTCGGCTGCTTCACCACCAGCGGGGGCTTCTGTGCCCCGCTCCGCGAGGCCGGCGGCGAGGTCGTCAAGTTCATGCCCGTGGTGCCGCTCCAGACGCGCGGCTCGGCCAACCTCCGCAACCATCGCAAGCTCGCCATCATCGACCACCGCTTCGGCGCCCTCGGCGGCCGCAACCTCGCCCAGGAATACATGGGCCCCACGCCCCTCAAGCGCCGCTGGCGGGACTTCGGCGCCATCATCGAGGGTCCGGCCGTCAGCCAGCTCAACGAGATCTTCCTCGCCGACTGGGCCTTTGCGAGCGGCCAGTCGCTGGCCCGCTTGCAAAAGGAACTGCCGGCGGACCTCCCCGCGATCGCCGGTGACAGCGAGTTGCAGATCGTGGCCAGCGGCCCGGACGTGGAGGGTGACCCTCTCTACGAGGGCATCCTCTCGCTGGTGCAACAGGCCGAACGCAGCGTCTGGATCGTCACCCCCTACTTCATTCCCGACGAGGTCCTCTACCGTTCGCTGCTGCTGCAGGCGCGCGCCGGCATCGACGTGCGCCTCGTGGTTCCCGCCCGCTCCAACCATCCCATCACCGACCTCGCCCGCCGCTTTTACCTGCGCGGCCTGCACGGGGCCGGCGCCAAGGTGCTGCTCTACCAGCCCGGGATGAATCACGCCAAGATGCTGCTCGCCGACGAGCGCATCGGCCTGTTCGGCTCGGCCAACATGGATCTGCGCAGCCTCTTCGTGAATTTCGAGATCGGCGCGCTGACCTATTCCCCGGCCGAGGCGGCGCACATGTCGCGCTGGATGCACGAGGTGTTTGCCCAGTCGAAGCCCATGGGAGAACCGCGCAAGGAGCGCCGGCTCGTGCCGAAGATCGGCGAGGAAATCGCCCGCCTGCTCGCGCCGCTGCTCTGATCGCCCTAGGCGCGACCGATCCGCCCGGTGAGCGGCCAGGAGATCCGTCTCGGCTCGTCGCCCCACAGGGGAACCAGCTCCGCCTCCAGCACCGTCACCGGATCGCGCCCGTGCGTCTGGAGGTAGCGGTTTACCGCCGACCAGCTGCGCAGATAGGCCAGCAACTCGGCCAGGGTCCAGTGGTGTTCCATCGCCGTCTGCGGGAATGGCTGTTCGGCAAAGGGGAAGTCAAACTCGCGGTAACCGGTCTCGCAATGCCGGCGCTCGGGCGGCCAATAGGGCCCGATGGCTCCCTTGTAGAAGCGAAGCACCGCGGCATCGATCTCCGGGGCGACGGAGCACAGCTCGTAGGTCCACAAGGCGACCAACCCGCCCGGCCGCAGCACCCGCCACACCTCGGCATAGAACTTCGGGCGGTCGAACCAATGCGCCGCCTGCGCCGCCGTCACCAGGTCGACGGAACCGTCGGCAACCCCGGGCGCCAGCTCCGCGCTCTGCAGGTAGACGACCTGCGGATGAGGCGTGGCCTCGGCCAGCTGCGCCGCGCTCGGTTCGGTGGCGATCACCTGGGCAAAATGCCGGGCCAGCCCGACCGACGCCTGGCCGTTGCCCGCCCCGCAGTCCCAGGCGAGCGAACGCCCCGGGGCGAGCCCGGCCAGTTCGGCAAAGAGCACCGGCGGATAGTGCGGGCGCGCCTGGGCGTAGATCGCGGCCTGCGTGGAGAAATGATCCTTGAAGCTCATGCTGCGGCAAGATGCACAGGAAAGGTCGCCGCACCAGCCGGGGCGCGATTCCCTCCGTACTTTGCAGCCGGGTTTATGGCCCCGATGCGAAACATTTTAGCGCCGCTTATGCGCACGGGCCTACACCGCGCGTTGCGCGATGAACGCCTTGATGGCCGCCATGTCGGCCGGCAGCCGGTGCTTCACCACCGGCCGCGCCATGAGTGCCTCCAAGGTCGGGTGCGTCGGCACCTGGTTGATCGCCGCGCTGATGGCATCGGGAAACTTGGCCGGGTGCGCCGTGGACAGCACCACGCTGAGGCGGTCGGGATTCAGGTCCTTGAAGGCGCAGGCCGTGTGCGGATCGACGATGTAGCCGTGACGCTCGTGCACCCGGCGGATGATGCCGGTGATTTCCGCATCGGTGGCGGAGGAGGAACTGAAGGTGGACTGGTCGAAGTTCTCGAAGCAATAGACCCCCGTGGCCTTGATGCGGGCCATGACGTGGCGCACCTGCTCCGGGTCGCCCCCGAGCTCATAGTAGAGAAAGCGCTCGAAATTCGACGCCACCTGGATGTCCATCGAAGGCGCGAGGCTGGCGTGTACCTCGCCCGTGCGGTATTCGCCGGTGGTGAACAGGCGGTGCAGGATGTCATTTTGGTTGGTGGCGACCTTGAAGCCGCGGATGGGCACCCCCATCTCAGCCAGCAACCAGCCGGCAAAGACATTCCCGAAGTTACCGGTGGGCACGACGAACTCCACGTTGGTGCGGTCGGCCCTCGGCAGCTTCAACCAAGCATAAAGATAGTAGACGCTTTGCGCCAGGATCCGCGCCAGGTTGATCGAGTTCACCGCCGACAGGCCGTGCCGCTGGCTGAATTCCCGGTCGCCGAAGATCTCCTTCAGCACGCGCTGGGCATCGTCAAAGCTGCCGTCCACGGCGATCGCAAAGACATTGTCCGCCCCGGTGCAAGTCATCTGGCGTTCCTGCAAGGGCGACACCCGTCCCTCGGGATACAGGATGAAGATCGCGGTCCTCGGCTTGCCCAGCAGGCCGTGGATGGCCGCCGCACCCGTGTCGCCGGAGGTCGCGCCGAGCACATTGAGGCCCTTCCCGGTCTGCCGGCATTGGGTCTCGTAGAGGTTGCCCAGCAGTTGCAGGGCGAAATCCTTGAACGCCAGCGTCGGGCCGTGAAACAGCTCAAGGACAAAGGTCCGGTCGTCGAGCTTCTGGAGCGGCGCGATTTCCGGATGCGTGAAATGGGCATAGGAGCGGTGCACGATGGGATCGAGCACGGCCTCCGGAATGTCCCCGGCAAAGATCCCGAGAAACTCCGTGCAGAGCTGCGCGTAGCTGAGGTTCTGCCAGCCGGCCAGCCGCGGCGTGATGTCCGGCAGCTGCTCCGGCAGAAACAGTCCGCCATCCGGGGCCAGGCCCACGGCCACGGCTGCCGCAAAGCTGTGGGGTTCGGTCTGGCCTCTGGTGCTGATGAATTTCATACACACGTCAGATGTCAGAAATCAGAGGTCAGAGGGAGCATTTTCCCGATTTACTAGAAATGGTCCTGGCTTGGCCATCATGCCGCCCAGCATACGACCGACCTCATCCAGCGGTCCCGTCATTCCCTTTAGATCGACTTCCGTCAGATAGCCATGGGCACTGGCAAAGCGCAGCCAATGCTCGGTTTCATGCAGCTCCGCATCTGCGTCCGATAGTTTGCTGATAAAATGGGCTTCATACCGGCGCTTCCCCCACGCCTCGGCGATATTCGCCCCAATCGAACCAGGGGAACGCCTGACTTGGTCAATCAGCGCATACTTCTCTTCCTTCGGCCAGGTTTTGGTCGCGGCAAAAACCCTCAGACCCAGATCAAAAGCCTTCTGCCAGACTATCAGATCAGAAAAGTGGCGGATCGCCCTCTTGGTCTGCCCTCTGATCTCTGACATCTGATTTCTGTCCTCGGCCAATTCTCAGACCTTCTTGTCCAAGCCAAACGCCGAGTGCGCGGCGCGCTGGGCCTCGTCGGCCTTGGCGCGGTCCACCGCCACGGTGATCTTGATCTCCGAGGTGCCGATGAGCTGGATGTTGATGCCGG
>CAZZDB010000137.1:0-10687 GCA_964652485.1 uncultured Oleiharenicola sp. | reverse complement strand
GCGCCAGGCCGAGCATGATCTGCTGCGTGAGCGAAAAATGATACCACTTGCGAGGCGTGGCGGACTCGTCGAGAGCGGACATGGTCGGAGTCCGGGAAATCTACGTTCGCCCAGGATTTGCGCCAGCCAGAACCGAGGCGATTCGTCCCGACAGCCGCCGGCCTTCGGTCCAGACCGACCAAGCGGTCGACGACGACCAGAACAAGGTCCGGGCTGGCTCGTTCCGACGGAAACTAAAAAAAGGGCGCAGCCTCGCTGCGCCCTCGAGTATCTTGCGAAAAGCCCAGGTTACTTCACGTCGATCTTGAGCGGAGCGTAGCCGTCGGCGGTGACAATGACGACGTCGAGCGCCGCGAGGTCGGCAATCGTCAGAACCTGGCCGGGCGCGACGACCGCGGCCGGAACTGTCCGGGCCTTGTCACCGTTGTGGGCGGTCACACTCAGGAGGACCTTGGCGCTCACCTTGAGCGCGTCCTTCGAGTCGTTCTTCAGCTTGAGCACGAACGGGGGCTTCTCGGTGGAAGCCACCTTCTCGATGGTGGGGGTCAGGGGTGGCGCCTTGTCGGCGGCCTGCAGCGCGGGCGTGGCCACGAAGGCGAAGGCTAGCAGGGCAGTGATGGTGAGCAGTCGGGAGACGATGTTTTTCATGTTGATAGTTGGTGGGGAAACAGGGCAGAGGCTAGAGGAATGGGCGGCCCAAGGCGAGCCTCAAGGCGACAGCGGTCCGCGGGGGCCGGACCCCGGCCGGTCGCGGAAGAATTGCGGTTCATCGCGACGGGAGTGATTCCGCTTGTTTAATAACTAATCACATGATTACTTATTGGCCATGCCCTTCCGCTTGCCGCTAAGATCCTTGTTTCCCGCCCTGCTGCTGCTGCTCGTTCCCGCGGCCCTCCCGGCCGCTGCTCCGTCCGCCCGGTTCACCGCCGACCTGAAAAGCTTCATCCATGGCGAAACCGTCGCGCCTGCGACGAAAGCCCCGCCCCCCCGGGTCACCGCCGTGGTGTCCACGGCGGCTGGCGTCGCCGTTGACGGACAAGTCGAGGATTTCCTCCGGGCCCTCGCCGACGCCCTCAAGGCGCGGGAGGGAGCCCGGATGCTACCGCGCCTGGCGGATCAATTCACGATGGCGGACCTGCCGGAAGGCCACAAGGCTTCCGAGTTCTTCGTGATGGGGGTCAACCAGGTTCCGGGACCTTCGGAGATGGTCGTCCAATCGGTCGGGGCCAGAGGCGCCAGCCGGCTCGCCAAGGTCGAGCTCCGCTACCCCGCGAGCGTCAAGGTGAAGACCTTCAAGTTCGATGCCGCTGGCAAGCTGCTCGGTTCGGATCTCTTCACTCTCAAGCGCGTCCACGGGAGCGACGACGAGTCCGATTCCCATGGTTGAGCGCCCCATGATTCCTCCTTCTGACCCGGCCGCGATCATCCGGCTCGACGTGGCCGTCAAATCCTATGCGCAGCGCGGTGAGTCGGCCTTCCCGGCGCTGCGCGGTATCTCCTTGCGCATCGCCGCCGGCGACTATGTCGCCGTGCTCGGCAAATCGGGTAGCGGCAAGTCCACCCTGCTCAACCTCATTGCCGGACTCGACCGGCCAACCTCGGGCGGCGTGCAAGTCGCCGGCGCCGACCTGACCCGGCTCGGCGAGAACCAGCTCGCGCTCTGGCGCGGGCGAAATCTCGGCGTGGTCTTCCAGTTTTTTCAGCTGTTGCCCACGCTGACCACGACGGAGAACATCATGCTGGCGATGGACTTTGTCGGCAAGATACCAGCCAAGGACCGGCGCCCCCGCGCCCGGGAACTGTTGGAACTGGTGGGACTCGCCGACCAGGCCGCCAAGCTGCCCGCGACCCTCTCGGGCGGGCAGCAGCAACGCGCGGCCATTGCCCGGGCCCTGGCCAACGACCCGCCCGTGATCCTCGCCGATGAGCCGACCGGCAACCTCGACACCGAGACCGCCGCCCACATCGACGCGCTTTTCCACCGGCTCAACACCGAGGGGAAGACGCTGTTGATCGTGACCCACGACGCCAGCCTCGCCCGCGGCGCCCACCGCGTCATCCAGCTGAAGGACGGCGCCATCGTAGCCGACAACGCCCAGGTCCCCGCCCGCGCATGAACACCCAGTGGTGTAAGATCGCGGGGGATTTCCGCTCGCACCGCCTGCAGGTCGGCCTCATCGGCCTGATCCTGCTGCTGGGCACGGCGGGCGTGGTGGCCGCGCTGAATGCTCGCGCCATCCTCAAACGTGAGATCGCCCGAAGTTACCAGGCCGCCCGATCGCCGGACCTGGCCCTGTGGTTCGACCGGGTCGACGCGCCCTTGCTCGACTTGGTTCGCGCCCAACCGGGGGTGGCCGGGGTCGATGCGCGCCGCATTGTTGGCACGCGGATCGAGGGTCCGAACGGCACGTGGCTGCCCGCGCGCCTGCTCGTGTTGCGGGACTTCTCGCAGCAGCACGTTGGCTTCCTGCACCAGCACTCCGGCCGCTGGCCGGCGCCAGACGAAATCGGTCTTCTCATCGAGCAATCCTCCCTGCCGCTCCTTCCCCTCGGTGTCGGCGAACCCGTGCGTGTCCGCACCCCGGGCGGCGGAGCGGTGGCCGTGCCGGTCTCCGGGATCCTGCACGACCCCGCCGTCGCGCCCAGTACGCAGGAGCGGATCATCTATGCGTACGCGACCCCGGCCACCGCCGCGCGCCTGGGCCAGGGCTCCGAACTGGACCAGGTGACCGTGCTCATGGAGGATCGCAGCAGCGGCGTGGTCGACCTGGGCAACGCCCTGCGGGAAGTCCTGGTCGCCAAAGGCGTCCCGCCGGTGCGCGTCGAGGTGCTGCCCAACAACCACCCGCATGCCGCGCTGATGACGGCGATGCTGCGCGTCCTCGGCGTCATGGCGGCCATGGCCTTCGTCTGCAGCGCGGCGCTGGCGGCCTTCTCCGTCTCGCTGTGGATGAAACGCGAGGTCCGCCAGGTCGGCATCATGAAGACCATCGGGGCGAGATCCCATCAGCTGGCCGGCCAATATCTGGCGCCCGTCGGCCTGCTGGTCGCAGCCGCGGTTTGTGCCGGACTGCCCGCGGGCGTGCTTTTGGGCCGCGCGCTGACCCGCTATTACGAGACCAGCCTGAACATCGACGTCATCGACTGGTCGGTGCCGACCGGGCTGCTGTGGGGTGAACTGTTGGGCGCGTGCGGTATTCCCTTTCTCGCCATGACGGCGCCCATCATGCGCGCCGCCCGGATGACCGCGTGCGAGGCGATCCACGATCCCGGCATCACAGCGCAGACCGCGCCGCATCCGCTGACCGCCAAATTGCTGGTCATGCCCGGCGACCGCCGGCTCACCTTCGCCCTGCGCAACACCTTCCGCCGTCCGTGGCGGCTGGCGATCACCCTGCTCGCCCTCACCGCTGGCGGCACCCTGCTCCTCACCGCCTGCAACCTCTACGAAAGCCTGATGCACGTGGTCGACCTTTCCCTCGCGGAGCAGGGACACGACATCGAGGTGACCGTGCCTCGCCCGATGCCCGCCGCCCGCTTGGAAGCGATCGCCCGCGGCCTGCCCGGGGTGGAAACCGCCGAAGCGTGGCGGCGGGCGGGCGTGGGGCTGATCACGGAGGCGGACGAGGCCGACGGTCTGATCGAACCCCGCCACTTCGGCCTGACCGCCTACCCGGTTGATTCACGCCTCTCCGGGCTGCCCGCGAAGCTGGGCCGCTGGCCGGCTCCGGCCGAGACCAACGCCATCGTCGTGACGCGCATGGTGCAAAACCAGATGCCCGGCCTTCGCGTGGGCGGCGAACTGCTGCTGAAATTCCGGGAGCGGAGCACCAAGGTGCGCGTCACTGGCGTGGTGGATGAAGTCGCAACGCCGATGATCTACACGAGTTTCCCAACCTACGAGGCGGTCACCGGCCTCGGCGACGGTTCGACCGACCTGCGGATCAAGGCCACGCAGCCCGACGCAGTCGTGCCGGCCGTTGACGAGGCGCTCAGCCAGGCCCGCATCCCGATCGGCCAGATCCAGACCCGGGCCGACCGTCGCGGGGTGCTGGACGACCACTTCCGGGTGGTCACCACCGTCGCCAAGATGGTTGCCCTGGCCGCCGCGCTGGTCGGCGGGATCTGCCTCGCCGCCTTCGCCTGCCTGAATGTTCTCGAACGGGCGCGGGAGATCGGCGTCATCCGCGCGCTCGGCGCGACTCCGCGGAACGTCACCGCCATCTTCCTCGCCGAGAGCGGCGCGATCGTCCTGCTGAGCCTGGCGCTGGCGGCGGGCCTCTCCGTCGCCGCCACCCGCGCGCTGAACGACCTGACCTCGCGCGAACTGCTGCAGGTCGCGGTGCCGCTGGTCGTGTCCCGCACGGGACTGGCACTGCTGGGCGGCGGGCTGGCCGCCGCCATGCTGGGCGTATGGCTGCCCGTCCGGCACCTGCTGCTGAAGTCCGTGCGCGACGCGCTGGCCTACGAATAGGAGACATTCCTCGTTTGCAATGCCTGGACGCACTTTCAAAATAAACCAATGGGCCGTCCCAAGACCATTGAAACCAGCGAGCTGCTGGCCATTGCGCGGAATGTGTTCCGCCGGCACGGCCACACCGTCACGACCCGCGACGTCGCCAAGGCCGCCGGCGTCTCGCAGGCGGTTCTTTACCAGCGGTTCAAGACGAAGGACGCGCTGTTCTATGCGGCCCTCACGCAGCATGCCCCGAGCCTCTCCGCGCTGAGTGAGATCGACCCCGCGCTCGAACCGCGGATCTGGCTCGCCCGGTTCGCCGCGCGGGCCAAGGACCATTTCCGGAGCATCATGCCCTCGCTGCTCAGTGTCGCCGCCCACCCGAAATACGGCCAGGAGATGATGGGCAACATCCACCGGCACAACCGGGCGGGCGAGGTCGCCGCGATGGTTGGGCTGCGGGTGCAAAGCTGGCAGCAGGCCGGCCAGATCCAGCCGACCGACCCGCGGGCCTTCGCCTTTGCCTTCATCCACGCCCTGCACTCCATGGCCATGGTCGAGGTTTTATCGGGCGACACGGGCTCGGCCACCCGCCCGGCGGAGTTGGAGTCGTTCATCGACATCTTCTGGCACGGTCTCAAGCCGACGCCGGCCAAGCCTGCCCGAAGGAAGAAATAGGTCCCGTCCGGCTACCGCACCGTCGGCCCGATTCCGGCCCATTCTTCCGGCGTGAGCCGCACGGCGGCCGCGCCCATGTTTTCCTTCAGGTGCTCCAGGCTGGCGGTGCCCGGAATGGGCAGCAGGACCGGCGACCGCTGCAACAGCCACGCCAGGGCGAGCTGCGCCACCGTGACCCCGTGCTTCCTCGCCGCCTGGTCGAGTGATCCCCCCGGCCGGGCCATTTTCCCCGCGGCGAGCGGAAACCACGGGATGAACCCGAGGCCGTGCCGGGCGCAATAGTCGAGCACCGCCTCGCTCTGGCGGTTGCCGAGGTTGTAGAGGTTTTGCACACTGACAATGGCGACGGTTTTCCGGGCCTGCTCGATTTCCTTCACTGAAACCTCCGACAGCCCGATGTGCCGGATCTTTCCTGCCCGCTGCAGGTCCTGGAGGGCGCCGAGCGTCTCGGCGACCGGCACCTTGGGGTCGATGCGGTGCAGCTGGTAGAGATCAAGGCAGTCAAGTTTCAAGCGCCGCAGGCTCAGCTCGACGCACTGCCGGAGATATTCCGGCCGGCCGACCGGGTGCCATTGCTCCGGGCCGGAACGGGTCAGGCCGCCCTTGGTGGCGATCACGAGCCCCTTGGGATAAGGATGCAGGGCCTCGGCGATCAGGCGTTCGCTGACCTCGGGCCCGTACGAATCCGCGGTGTCGATCAGGTTGACGCCGAGATCCACGACTTTCCGCAGCAGCCGCCGGGCGGCGGCGGCGTCCTTGGGCTCGCCCCAGATCCCCGGACCCGTGATGCGCATGGCGCCGAAGCCGAGCCGATATACAGGCAGGTCGCCGCCGAGCTTGAACACACCGCTCGCCGCGGCCGCCGGTTTCCGTGGGGGGTTCTTCATTTCGTCACGAGGATAGCCGCGTCCGGTCCGTTTTGCAACGGGCCACCCGTGCGGATGCTGGTTTCATCCCGCCGGATGCGCCGGGGCAGCCCCGGACGCGACGGCCTTCGATGCCGCACCCTCCATCTGGTGGTCGCGAGCAAGCAGTGAGTAGGCGGTCGGTACCACGAACAGCGTGAACAGGGTGCCGATGCTCATGCCGGTGGCGATGATCAGGCCCATGTGCTGGCGGCTGACCGCGCCGGCGCCGGAGGCGAACACGAGCGGCATGACCCCGAGGACCATGGCGGCGGTCGTCATCAAGATCGGCCGCAGGCGCACGCCGGCGGCGTGCTCGACGGCCTCGCGCCGCGACTGGCCCTCGCGCTGGAGCTGGTTGGCGAACTGCGTGATCAGGATGCCGTGCTTGGTGACCAAGCCCACCAGGGTGATCAGGCCGACCTTGGTGTAGATGTTCAGCGAGAGCCCGTGAAAGCCGAGGCACACAAACGCCAGCGCCCCCGAAACCGCGAGAGGCACGCTGAGCATGATGATCAGCGGATCGCGGAAGCTCTCAAACTGGGCGGCGAGCACGAGAAAGATGATGATCACGGCGAAGGCCATCGTCGTCAGGAAGGCACCGCTCTCCTGGATGAACTGCCGCGACTGGCCCGCGTAATCCGCGGTGTAACCCTCGGGAAACAGCTCGCGCGCCTTCGCATTCAGGAAATCCAGCGCCTGGCCCTGGGTGACGCCCGGCTTTGGCACGCAGGTGATGGTGGCCGCGTTCAGCTGCTGGAACCGGCTCATGGCGCGCGGCTGCGCATCATAGCGGATCGAGGCTACGGCCGAGAGCGGTACGAGCCCGCCCTTGCCGGTGGAGATGTAGTAGTCACCCAGCTGCTCCGGGTTCAGCCGGAAGGTCCGCTCCACCTGCGGCACCACCCGGTAGCTCCGGCCCTGCACGTTGAAGAAATTCACGTAGTTGCCGCCGAGCATCGCGCCGAGGTCCGCGCCGACCTGCGCCATGGTGATGCCCAGCATCGCCGCCTTGTCGCGGTCGACGTCGATGTACGCCTGCGCCTGGTCGAACTTGAGGCTGTTGTCGGCGTAGAAGAACAATCCGCTTTTCACCGCCTCCAGCACCAGGGCGTCCGCCACCTGCGCGATGCGCGATGGGTCGTCGGTCGAGACGACGATGAACTGGACGTTCGCGCCGCCGGCGCCGGGCAGCGGCGGGCGCAGAAAGGACAGCAGCCGCATGCCGGCTACGTTGCCGAGCTTCTGTGTCACCTCGGGCAGCAGCTGCATCGTGGTGCGCTTGCGCTGGTCCCACGGCGTCAGCGCCATGAGCGTGATGCTGTTGTTTGAGGCGGGATATCCGTTGATCTGGATGACCTGCGCGGTCTCGGGGAAGCTCCGCACGATCTCGGTGACCTGGTCGGCATAGCGTGCGATCTGGTCGATGTTCGCGTTGGGCGACGCCGTGCCGAGCGCGATGATCATGCCCTGGTCCTCGTCGGGCGCGAGGTCGGTCTTGGACATCTGGTAGAAGGGCACGAGGCTGGCGAAGACGATCAGGGCGAAGACGACCACCACCGGACGGTAGTTGAGCGTCGCACCCAGCAGGCGTTCATAGGCCCCGCGGACCCGGTCGAACTGCCGGTCGAGGAAGTGCGCGAACCACTGGCGCGAGCCGGTGTCGGGCTGCAACAGCCGGGAACACATCATCGGCGACAGCGTCAGCGCAACGACGCCGGAGACGATCACCGAGCCGGCGAGTGTGAAGGCAAATTCCCGGAATAGCGCGCCGGTCAACCCGCCCTGGAACCCGATCGGAGCGTAGACCGCAGCGAGCGTGATGGTCATGGCGATGACGGGTCCGCCGAGTTCGCGCGCGCCCTTGAGGCTGGCCTCGAGTGGCGACAACCCCTCCTCGATGTGCCGGTGGATGTTCTCCACCACGACGATCGCGTCGTCCACCACGAGGCCGATCGCCAGCACCATGGCCAGCAACGTGAGCAGGTTGATCGTGAAGCCCATCGCCAGCATGATGAAGCACGCCCCGACCAGCGACAGCGGCATCGCAACGATCGGGATGAGCACCGACCGGACCGTGCCTAGGAAAAGGTAGATGATGACGATCACGATCAGGAGCGCCTCGACCAGCGTGACCACAACCTCGTCAATGGCGCTCCGGATGTACTCGGTGGCGTCGTAGGGGATCGCGGCGGTCATGCTGCGGGGCAGCTCGGCCACGATCGCCGGGACGATCTGGCGGACGTCGTTGATGACGGTGAGCGCGTTCGCGGTGGGCAGGACGTTGATCGCGACCGCCGTGGTCGGATTGCCGCCGAACTTCACCGTCGCCTCGTAGTTCTCCGCCCCGAGCTGCACGTCGGCCACGTCCCCGAGCCGCAGGATGGCGCCGTTCTGCTCGGTGATCACCAGGCGGCGGAATTCCTCCGCCGTGTGCAGGTCCGTGCTGGCGGTGAGATCGACCGAGGTCATCATGCCTTTGGTGGAGCCGACCGCCGACAGGTAGTTGTTCTGCGCGATGGCCCGCCACACCGCGGCCGCGCCGAGGCCGTGGGCGGCCAGCAGGTCGGGCTTGAGCCAGATGCGCATCGCAAAGACGCGGGCGCCGAGGATCTGCGCGCTCTGCACGCCGGACACGGCGGTGAGCTTCGGCTGCACCACGCGGTAGAGGTAGTCGGTGATCTGGTTGGAATCGAGCTCGTCGCTGGAGAAGATGAGATACATGGCCGCGGTCGACTCCGCCATCTGCACGTCGATGACCGGGTCCTGCGCATCCGCGGGCAGCTGGTTGCGCACGCGGTTCACCTTGGAGGTTATCTGCGTCAGCGCGGCGTTCGGATCATAGTTCATCCGCAGGTGCACCGTGATCGAGCTGACGCTCGGGCTGCTGCTCGATTCCAGGTAGTCGATGCCGTCGGCGCTCGCGATCTCGCGCTCGAGCGGCGTCGTGATGAAGCCGCGGATCAGCTCCGCGCTCGCACCCACATAGACCGTGTTGACGGTGACGATCGCGATGTCGCTGCGGGGATATTGCCGGACATTCAGCAGCTCGATCGAGCGGAACCCGACGAGCAGGATCAGCAGGCTGACCACCGAGGCGAGCACCGGGCGTTTGATGAAGATGTCGGTGAAGTTCATCGGGGACTCACGGCTGGTCGGGCCGCGGCGCCGGCGAATCGCTCGGCTGGATCGCATTGTTGACCACGATGCTCGCCCCGTTGCGGAGCTTGAGCTGACCGGCGGTCACGACCACCGCGCCCGGCGCCACGCCCTTGAGCACGGCCACCTGGTCGCCCCGCCGCGCGCCGAGCTGCAGGAATTGCTGGCGCACGACCTGGCCCCCGCCCTCTTTCGCCGGCTCCACGACGTAGACCGCGTTGCCGTAGGGATTGTAGACGATGGCGGCGAGCGGCACGGTGACGACCTTCTCCGAAACGGGCAGCTGCACCTCGATCGAGCCGAACATGCCCGGCTGCAGCCGGCCGTCCCGGTTGGGCAGCGTGGCCTGGAGCTGCAGCGTGCGCGTCGTCTCGTCGACGTTGGGATTCAGGGCGCTGATGGCGCCATCGAAATTCACCCCGGGAAACGCGTCGACGGTGACGGTCGCCGGCTGGCCGGGCTGGACCTGGGCCGCGTTTTGCTGCGGCAGGGTGAAATTGAAGAAAATCGGGTCGAGCGCCTGCAGCGACACGATGACGGCGCCACTGCGGAGGAACTGCCCGAGGTTCACCTCCCGGATGCCGGTGCGACCGGCGAAGGGCGCGCGGACCGTCTTCTTCTCGATCATGCTCCTTATGGTCGCGACGGCGGCACGCGCCTGCTGAAACGTGGCCTCGGCGGCGTCGAGTTCGCTCTGGGCGTTGGAGCCGGTGGTGCGAAGCTGCCGCGCCCGTTCCAGGCCGAGCCTCGCGAGGGTTGCCGCCGCCTCGGCGTTGTCGAGCTGCGCCGTCTCGGTGGAAACATCCTGCTGGACCAGCAACTGGCCGGCCTCGACGATGGCACCCGGCTCGAAGGCAATCTTCGTGACCGCACCGTCCAGCTGCGCGCTGACAATGATGCCCTGGGTCGCCACGAAGCTGCCCACGGCATGCAGCGTCGGCCGCCATTCCAGTTCGCGGGCGGCGGTGGTCGCCACCACCGCCGGCGGCGGCTTTTGCGCCGCCAGCGCCACATTCATCATATGCCGGCCGAACAGTTTGAAACCGATGATGCCGCCGACGATGAGCGTCATCGCAACGAGCATGAAAAGCATGCGTTTGATCATGATTGCCTCCAAGCTGGACCGACCGCCGCGCAGAACAACAAACGTCCTGAAACACGGCCGGGAGCGGTGGGTTTCATGGCAATTGGTTGGTTGGGACGGCAGCAGATGAATCCCCGCGCAGGCGGATCTGGTGCCTGGATGCCGGTTGCCGCGGCACGATGCGGGGTGGTTAACCACGCCGGCGGTGGCCGGTGCGATCATCCCCAATGAGGGACCTCTCACTATTCCACACCTCTATCCAAGCTGCTGCGCATCAGTTGGAAAAAGGAACGCATGCGTTGGCGCCGGCCGGAGCGCCGGCTTTGGGCACAGAACCGAGACCGCCGGCGAAAACGGCCATTGAAGCCGCGCTGGTCCGGCTCCACCCTGCCGTAATACCGTCAT
>CAZZDB010000136.1:0-10707 GCA_964652485.1 uncultured Oleiharenicola sp. | reverse complement strand
GCCGATTCACCTCAAAAAGTTCGGATCCCGGGCCAGCCCGGGCAGCCATTTCGAGTTCGGCCAGGCTGGGCAACGGGGATTTGTGGCGGCCCCCTTCACCCGCTCAGAACAACACGTGGCCCTGGCTCAAGGGCGGGGCGGGCAACCCGAGGAGATGAGCGAGCGTCGGCGCCAGATCATCGACCCCCACCCGCTCGGTGCGGACCCCAGCCTTCACCCCCACGCCATACCACAGCAACGGCACATGCGTGTCGTAATTGTAGGGCGTGCCATGGGTCGAGCCGGTAGCGCGACCGAAGAAATACGGCTTGGGCTGATAGAAAATGTCCCCGCTGCGCGCGCGGTTGAAGCTGAGCAAGGCACTCCGACCAAGATCGTCGTTGACCTCCCCGCGCTCCAGCTGGTCGCGCGTGTAGGCCGCCTGCACAAAATCTAGCTTGAGGAGGGCCCCGCGCACCACGGCTTGGACCGCGGCCGGGGCGAGCCCTTTCTCCTTCAAGGCCGACGGGAAGATCAGCAAAGAGCAGTCATCCCGCACCAGCCAGCGGCTCTTGTCCGCCAGCGGGCCGAACGCGAGGTCCAGGGCCTCCTCGCAAGCCGTGAGCAACCGGGCGCTGTCAATCCGACCGGCGGGAATCTGCGGGCTGATGGCATGAATCCGTTCGGGCATCGGCGCGACCCCGTGATCTGCCGTCAACACCAACAGGCATTGCTGCAGCCCGACCCGCCGGTTCAAGAACCGGAAGAGCTGCGCGAGGATCCGGTCGGTCCTCACCACCAGGTCCATGACCTCGTGGCTGTCCGGTCCGTAGAGGTGCCCGGCGTGGTCGATGGCCGAAAAGCTGACACATAGGAGGTCGGTGATACCCTCGCGACCGCCCAGATTCTCGTTGATGATGGCCGCCTCCGCAAAGGACTCCAGCGTCTCGTTCGCGAAGGGTGTGTTCTCAAAGGCCGCATAATACGCCGAGCCGGGCTTCCTCTCGCCCCCGTCGACGGTTTTGGGCAGGGTGGTTCCGAGGTGCCCACTCGTCCCGTCCTCGCCGGCCATGTCGTCTGGGCCCTGCATTGCATAGGCCGCCGCCGGCAATACCCGGTCCCACACGTGGCCAAAATAGGCATCAATGTTGCCGGCGGCATTCCACTGCTGCACCCAGGCGGGTTCCTCGGCCATGTAGTAGGTCGAGGTGATCATCCGGCCCTGCTCCCGGAAGTAGGCCGCATCGGCCTGCTTGCCGCTCATCAGGATGGCGGCACGGTGCTTGTCGGAAATACCGATAACCTTGGGCCGGCCGCCACGGCCCAGCTTGAGTTCGTCGCCCACCGTCGTGACCAGCAGGTTCCGCGGCGAGCGCGGCAGGTAGGGATCGTCGACGCCGCGCAGACGCGGCCCGCTCGAGGGTGGCAAGCCGACGACCTGCACACTCGGGTCGCCCACGCACGAAACCAGCTCGAACGTGTCGCGGTCGATCCACTCGTTGCCAATGATGCCGTGCAGGTCGGCATGCACGCCGGTCAACATGACCGCATGGCCGGGCCCGGTCTTGGTGTTCGAATGCCGGTAATGGCAGTCGGCGAAGACGGCGCCATGCTGCAGGAAAAGATTGAAACCATCCGGACCAAAATAGGGTCGGAACCGATCGAGATAGTCGTTGCGGAACTGATCGAGGCTGATGACCACCACCAACGCTGGCGTGGCCGCCCGCATGGCGCCCGTCATGCCAAGCAATCCCGCGAGGACAAGGCATGAGCAGAAACGGAGGCGATTGACGGAATGCATGGGTGGCCAGTGGTCGCGAGGTCGGACGATGGTGAGACGTCCAGCTTTCGCGGAAGCGTCCCCGCCGTCAAGGGAGGCCGGGTGAATTCGCGGTTTCAATTCCGGCTCCACCGGCATTCACTAGTTAGACCAACTTGACCCGGCCGGCCGGGTTGCACTCCCGCGCATTTTCAGTTCCTGTCCCCTATTCGTCATGCTCCGACTTTATGCCACCAACCAAGCCTTCCTGCTCGAGCGCGAGGGCGCCTATGTCAGCCTGACGGGCGACTTCACGGTCGACGCACTGTTCAGCGCCACGGATCCCGTTGCGTTGGCAACCGCCGCCTTTGCCAGCGGCAAGCCGGAAAGCGCGCCCGTTTCCACCGCCAGCCACGCCCCGCTGATCCAGAGCCAGGAAGTCTGGGCCGCGGGCGTGACCTACATGCGCAGCAAGAGCGCCCGCGTGGCCGAGTCCCGCGATGCCGGCGGCGGCACGTTCTACGACCGGGTTTACGAAGCGGACCGACCCGAGCTCTTCTTCAAGGCCACCCCACACCGGGTGGTGGCCACCGGCGGCGGCGTGCGTATCCGGGCCGACTCAAAATGGAACGTGCCGGAGCCGGAGCTAACCCTGGCAATCAATGCTGCCGGCAAGATCTTCGGCTTTACCGTCGGCAATGACATGAGCTCGCGTGACATCGAGGGCGAAAACCCGCTCTATCTGCCGCAGGCGAAGGTCTACGACCGCTGCGCCTCCCTCGGTCCCTGCCTGGTCATCACCAACGAGCTGCCGGGCCCGGCCACGGTGATCGCGCTGGAGATCCGCCGCGCCGGCGCGGCGGTCTTCGCCGGCGAAACCAGCCTCGCCGCGCTCCAGCGTCCACTGCGCTCGCTCGCCGACTGGCTGTTCCGCGACAATGCGTTCCCGCACGGCTGCTACCTGATGACTGGCACCGGGATCATCCCGCCTGACAACTTCACCCTGCACCGCGGTGATGAGATCCGCATCACGGTCGGACCCGTTGGAACGCTCGTGAACACGGTGCTCTGACCATGAGCCGCGATCCGGTGCTCGATTCCGCCGACGAGGCGATCTACCAACTCCGCACGACCGCCGAGGGGCCCAAAGGCCGCCTGCCGCTCACGCCCGAGCTGCTGAAGGGCATGAGCAGCGGCGATCTCTTCGGCTGGACCCAGAACGCCGGCATGGGTTGGAACCCGGCCCAGCTGCTGCGCCGGCAGTTTCTTATCCTCAGCACCCAGGGCGGGGTGCGCGCACCCGACGGTTCGCCCATTGCGCTCGGCTACCACACGGGACACTGGGAGATCGGCCTGCTCGTCGAGGAAGCCGCCCGTACCATCTCGGGGAACGGCGCCATCCCCTTCGCCGGCTGCGTCAGCGATCCGTGCGACGGCCGCACCAACGGCACCGCGGGCATGCTCGACAGCCTCGCCTACCGCAACGACGCGGCCGTCGTCCTTCGCCGGCTGATCCGTTCGTTGCCGACCCGGCGCGGTGTGCTTGGCATCGCCACCTGCGACAAGGGACTGCCCGCGATGCTCATGGCCCTCGCCGGCAGTCCCGACCTGCCGAGCGTACTGGTGCCCGGTGGCGTGACGTTGCTCGCCGAGGAGGCGGAGGACACCGCCAAGGTGCAGACGCTGGCCACCCGTTTCGCCCGTGGCGAAGTCACGCTCGACCACGCCGCCGACATGGGCTGCCGCGCCTGCGGCTCGCCCGGCGGCGGCTGCCAATTTATGGGCACCGCGGCCACGAGCCAAGTCGTCGCCGAGGCCCTCGGTCTTTCCCTGCCCCACAGCGCGCTCAGCCCCTCGGGTGCCGACATCTGGCGGGACCTGGCCCGCCGCTCCGCCCTCGCTCTGCTCGATCTCGACAAACACGGACGGACCACGCGCGACATTCTCACGGCCGACTCAATCCACAATGCCATGGTGCTGCACGCCGCGGTAGGAGGCTCCACCAATCTCGTGCTGCACGTGCCCGCCATCGCCCATGCCGCCGGGCTGCCCGTGCCGACGGCGGCCGACTGGGCGCGAGTCAACCGCGCGGTGCCCCGGCTCGTCGACGTGCTGCCGAACGGCCCGCGACATTTCGCCACCGTGCAGGTGTTTCTCGCCGGTGGGGTGCCCGAGGTAATGCTACACTTGCGCGACCTTGGCCTTCTGAAGACCGACGTCCGCACCGTCAGCGGCCGCAGCCTCGGCGAAAACCTCGCCTGGTGGGAGCAAAGCGAGCGCCGTCACCGTCTGCGCGAGAAACTGCGCCAGCTCGACGGCATCGATCCCGACGACGTCATCATGTCCGGCGTCCGCGCGCAGGCGAAGGGCCTTACCAGCACGGTCACGTTTCTCCACGGCAACCTCGCCCCCGAAGGCGCGCTGGTGAAAAGCACCGCCATCGCACCGGCACTGATCGGCCCCGACGGGGTTTTCCACCATGATGGGCCCGCCCGGGTCTTTTGCTCCGAGGCCGCCGCCATTGCCGCGATCAAAGAAGGCCGGATCCAGCCGGGCGATGTGATTGTGCTCATCGGCATCGGCCCAGGCAGCGGTATGCCGGAAACTTTCCAGATCACCTCCGCACTGAAATATATGAAGGGCGGCGAGCGGGTCGCCCTGATCACCGACGGACGTTTTTCCGGCGTCTCCACCGGCGCCTGCGTCGGGCACCTCAGCCCGGAGGCCTGGGCGGGCGGGCCGATCGGCCGGTTGCGCGACGGCGACACCATCAGTCTCCACATCGACACCCGGAAGCTCGAGGGCCGCGTGGAAGTGGCCTCGCTCAACGCCGCGGAACTGGCGGCCCGGACGATTCATCCCGATTTGAAGCCGGACCCGCGTGTCCCCGCCGACACGCGCCTGTGGGCGGCGTTGCAGCAGGCGAGCGGAGGCAGCTGGAGTGGCTGCGTCTACGACACCGAGCGTATCATCCGCCTGCTCAAGCTCGGCGCGGCGGCCACGACACCGGAGGGCGGGTAAATCCGCCCTGAGGCGGTTAGTGACCGACCAGCGGGGTCGCCTGCCGGCCCGACCGCCCCGCGCTTGGTCTGAGGCAAAAGAATTTGAAGGACTTCGCCGCGAGCCGGTGTTATGCTGCTTACCGTCAGCCTCTTCTTCCCATGACCACCCCGCCTGACCCGCTCGATCCTTTGCTGAACCGCTGGTCCGAGACTCCGGAACCCCCGCCCCGCCTTTCGGCCGAAGTCTGGCAGCGCATCGCCCGAGCGGAGGGTGAGTACGAAGCCACCATCGGCTGGTGGGCCTCGCTCGAAGCTTGGTTCGCCCGGCCGCCGTTTGCCGCCATGTTTATCGCCTGTTGTGCCCTCCTCGGTCTGTTTCTGGCCGAAGTCCGAGTAAACCGTCTCGAAAACGAGCGCAGTGCACAGCTCGCCCGCAGCTACCTGCAGCTGATCGACCCGCTCCTGACCGCGAAAAGCGAGGAGCCGCACACGTGAAACGCACGTTACTCACTCTCACGCTCGGCTTGGCGGTCGGCCTCGGCACGCATTTTACCTATTTCCGCCTGCACCAGCCGGCCATGACGGACACGCTGGACGGCCAGTTGGCGTGGATGAGGACGGAACTGCGTCTCAGCGACGCCCAATTTGCGCGGATCAAGGAAGTCCATCAGGCCTCGAGCCCGCGTCTCCGTGCCATCGCCGCCCAACTCGCCGGGTTGCAGGCAGAGTTTCAGTCCTTCGAGAAGACCCGCCGCATCAGCGACCAGGTGGATTTCCTGGAATTTGCCCGTTACGTTGAAACCCGGCGAAACGTTCGTCGCGAAAGTCTCGACTCCACCCGCCAGCTCGTGCTCGCCGCGGCCGAGGTGCTGACCCCGGAACAGCGCCAGCGCTACCTCCAACTGGTTGCAACCGTCGAACCCCTTGTCCAACCCCTGCTCAATTGAAGCGCCCACCCCGCGCGTCGTGCTCACGGACCCCGCTAACGACCGCACCAGCCTGCGGGCCTTGCAACAGGGCGAGGTCATCGCGCTCAATCGCTTGATCGCCCGCTGGCAACGCCCGCTGCACAGCTTCGCCTACCGTTATTTGCAGAACAACGCCGACGCAAACGATCTCGTGGCGGAGGCCTTCGTGCGCCTCTATCAGCGAAGGGAAACGCTGCGGCCCGACACCAAGCTCAGTGCGTGGCTGTTCACCACGCTCACCAATCTCTGCCACAACCACCACCGCTGGAAGCGCCGCCACCCCACCGTGGCGCTCGACGCCCCCGCCTCAACCCACGGGGGTGAGCAGGAACGAACCGCCCCGGCCCTCGAGCTTTCCTCCGAGCAGCCCGAGCCGGCGGCCGCGCTTGAGCGCGACGAGATGCTCGCCGCGGTCCGTGCGGCCATTGAGCGCCTGCCGCACGACCTGAAGGTCACCCTGCTGCTCCACCATTACGACCACCTCTCGTATCGGGAAATCAGCGAGATCACCGATTGCTCCGAACGCGGCGTCGAAACCCGCCTTTACCGCGCCCGCCAGCAACTGCGAGAAATGCTCGCGGGCGAGCTGAACGAACAGGCTGCTCTGTAGGGCCTCTCGGTCGCAGGATCGTCGCCGCGGGGGAGTTTGCCTGAAGCCGCCCCGCCTCGGCCCCTCAGGGCGTCGGTACGAAGTCGAACCGCTGTTGCGTATGCACCAGTACGGGCTTGCCGCCCATCACCGGTGCCTCAAAGCGCCATTTCTTGACCGCGGACATTGCGCTCGCGGCATATACGTCATCCGCCTCAACCCGCTTGACCGCGGGCAAGCGCACCCGGCCCTCCTGATCAATGTAGAAATCGACGACAATCGTGCGCTTACCGGCGCCCCGGGCGAGCGGAGGCGCCACGGGGGAGACGACCTCGATAGGAGTCGGAATGCGGTCGAGCTCACGCAACGTGAAGGCGCGGTATTTATAGCGCCCCTGAACCAGTTCATCGAGCCTGTTGCTGAACGCGTCCTGACCGGTCATGTCGATCACCACGCCGCTCCGGGAAAATTCAAAATGCAACTCCTGCACCGACGGCCAAGATTCGCCGTTCAAGCGCGCCGGTTCATAGGTCCAGCGGTGCAGCGCTTCCACGGCGGTGTCCGCGAACTCCTTGCGTGAATACGCCGTGACCAGGCATTCGACGAGCTTGCCGCTACTGTCGACATTGATCGCGATGGTCGCTTCACCTTCCATCACCGGGTTGTTCCGGAGGGCGAGCGGAAACTGCGGCTCATCGGTCTGAATGATTTTCAACGTAACCTGCTCCGGGCGACGCGATGGTAGCTGGGCACTGGCAGCGACGCTGAGGCCCAAGGCCAGGCTAATTGACAGCAGATGGAATGGTTTCATGGATTGGAATGACTTTTGCCCAGCATAACACCGCATATCGCGCCAACCCTTCAACCATTTGCGCAAGCCGGCCGGCGCGGAAACCCGCCGGAGACACCCCGACCCGCCCAGACGGAACAAGGTTATTACGGGTTCAGATTCGACCGGGATGACCGATGGGAAGAGCAGGCTTGCACTCCGGACATATTCTGCCCGGGGAGCAGGCGTGTTACCCCCCATGGCCAATATCCTTCTCCTCGACCCCAGCGAAACCGCATGCCGGGCGATGCGGGGTATCCTCGCGCGCGGCAACCACCGGTTTGCCACCGTGGATACGGCCCAGGCCGCGTGGGACTTTGTCGGCCGTGCTGTGCGGGTGGACCTCGTGTTCGTGGAGTTGGAGCTAAGGGAGGGCAGCGGCCTGGCATTCATCGAGCGTATCAAGCGCGACTGCCTGCTGAAGCTGCTGCCGGTGGTGGTCTACACGGCGAAGGGCGATCGGGATACGGTAAAGCGCGGCCTCGAGTTACGCGTGCAGAATTTCCTGATTAAACCCTATCACGACGACGTCATCTTTGCCGAGATTGCGAAAACGACCGTGAATCCGTGGCGCAACCGCCACTTCGAGGAGGAGAAATCGTTCTGCAAGATGATGGGTTACACTTCCGAGGCGCTGCAGCAGATGCTGGAGAGCCTGCGGACCGCGCTGGAGATGGCACGGCCCTCACTACAAAAATGGGCGGGACTGAAAGCCGCCCGGCCGGCCGGTGAAGAACTAGCGGTCCTTTCTGGCCAGGCCGAGGAAGCAGGGGCGTGGGGAGTGGTGGACTGCCTGAAGAATCTGGACGAAAGCGCCGAGGCCGACAACTGGACGGAGTTCGAGCAAGGCCTAGAAACCATGGCGTTTGCCGGGAGGCTGATCTTCCACCAGCTCAACCCTGCGCTGGTGCCATCGGATTTCCTCGACGGGGAGGAAAAGCGCGACGAGAGCGAGGAGCGTCAGCGAAACATGTGGTTCGACGCCCTGAAGGAGAATCGTGCTCCCGTCGTCACGTGGGAACAGATCCAGCGCGAACTCGACGCCTTGCCCGGCTGCCCGATCATCGATTCCGCGGTGGCCTCGTTCCAGATGTCGGCCACCGGCCATCCCTCTTGCCTCAATCCCCTGATGGATCTCGTGGACAAGGATCCGGGCCTGGCCGCCCAGATGCTCATCGCGGCCAACAAGGCCAAGCAGCCAACGGATCTCGATCCAACCGCCATCGAAGATCCGCGCCTCGCCGTGGGTTTGCTGGGTGAACTGCGGCTCGCGGCGCAAGCCCGCTGCCTGGTGGCGGCGCCGGAGCGGCTCCTGTCCCTACCACCCACCTTCAACTGGCAACAGTTCTGGATGTTTCAGCTCGGGACCGCCCGGATGGCGCGGTTCGCGTGCAAAGCCCTCGAATTCGCCGATCTGGCTGCCCCAGCCTACACTGCGGGCCTGCTGCACGACCTGGGCAAGCTGCTGCTGCTTCACCTGCATCCCTTCGCCTTCCAGGCCACCCTCGAGCATGCCCGCCTGAACGGTGTGTCCTTGAACGAAGCCGAACGCCTCTTCATCGGCTGCACCACGCACGACATGGCGGCACATTTTGCGGAAAAGCAGGCTTTGCCCCGTCGTTACATCAACGTCATGCGCTGGATCCAGAGCCCCGAGACGGCGACCGAGGACAAGGAACTGGTAGCCATCGTGTCGCTGGCCCGTGACCTTTGCCGCTACAACCAAGTCGGTGCTTCCGGAGACAAGCCGGTCGACGAGGCGGTGCCGCTGGAAGAGAGCAGCGAGTGGCACGTGCTGCGGGGAAGTGTGTTTCCAAGCTTCAATCTCCGGACTTTCGAACAACAGGTGCATGCCGAATGCCGGGAACTGAAGCTCGAACTGCATGGCCGTCTAGTCCGATACGCCGTGGCATGAACAGTACGGGGGGCTTGGCCCCCGCGATGGATGGGTTCGTGAATCGGGGACTGGGGGTTCGATGATTAGACCAGAAACGAGATTGGCCCGGAGGCATTTGGCCACAACCATCGGCTGCGGGGCATGCACGCGGCGGCAAGCCCCACCGCAACAGATCAAGATCGGAAGGCGCCGCCACAAACCCCCAAGTCACCCAATGATGCTACGTCGTCCTGCCCCCGGTTTCCTCCTGTTTGCCGCCCTCGCCCTCATCGCCAAGTCCACCGCGCAACCTGCGGGACCGGTGCACAGTTTCGAAAAAGATGTCCAGGCCTATGAAGCGGCGGACGAGGTGAAGGCTCCCCCACACGGGGCAATCCTACTGGCGGGCGACTCGCAGTTCTTTCGCTGGAAAACCCTTCACGAAGATCTGCCCGGATACACGATCGTCAATCGAGGCATTGATGGATTCAAATTGTCAGACCTAGTGTATTTCACCGACCGCCTCATCCTGCCCTGCAAGCCGCGACTCATCATCCTGCATGTCGGGGGCAACGATGTGCACAACGGCAAGAGCGCCGAGGAGGTGTTGGCGGAATTCAAGGTGTTTGTGGCCAAGGTCCGCACATTCATGCCCGAAGCGCCGATCGCCTTCAGCAGCATCACGCCCGGGCCCGGGCGATGGAGCGAGGCCGGGATCCGCAAACAAACCAACCAAGTGATCAAGGATTTCATCGGAACGCAAAGGAACCTCCATTTTATCGACCTTTGGGATGCCATGCTGACGCCGGACGGCAAGCCACGCGAAGATCTGTGGGTCGAAGACCGTGTGCACCCCAACCATGCGGGCTATCTGCTGCGGGTGGAAATCATGCGACCACTCATGGGTGAGCCGGATGATAAAAAGAGCGGGCCGCCTTGATTTCCGGGGCTGGTTGCTCGCGTTCACGCCCCTGGTCAATTTGCGGTCGGATGTTTGCGTCCGGACGTTTTCGACCCGCAGACCCGTGGTTGATCGTTTACGCGTGTCCACGCCAACTATGAAGAGGGCGCGATCGCCCTAGGATTCTCGGGAACTGGAGAGGGATGCCCTGTTTTCAGCCGGGTAGAGCAGGATGCCGGCACCTTGGCGTTCCCGTCCGTTGCCGTGGAGATCTGCAACGATTGAGTTCGAGCGCTTAGGTCTTACGCGGTCCAGTCCGATAAAGGTATAATGAGTAGTATATTCCCGAGGATGGCCGGGCTTGCCCTGCTGGCGGGCTTGGCTGGCTGCGTGGACTCCAATTCCCGGCCGCCTTCCGTCCCGCTCCGTGCCGACAGCCCGATTGAGCGGCGTGCGACTTTGTCAACTCTGCGCCGCGCCTGGGAGGAGCGGCCCATCGAGATCAGTGACGATCACTCGTGGTATGAACGCAGGTTGCTCGATCGCAGCGCCTATTTTGGGCGCAAGATCCGCAACACCGAGACCTATAGAGCCGCCTGTGATTTATGGATGAGTTGCGTAAAGGAGCACGTCGAACGATACGACGACGGATATTACAGGAGACGGTAACGACCAATTCAAATGTGCGAAACTTGGCGGACCCGACGCTGGCTCGGGTCCGCGATCACCGTGGAAAACAAGAAGGCCCCGACGCTGCTTTCGCAACATCCGGGCCATAAACCTGGCAACGACCTACTCTCGCGG
>CAZZDB010000135.1:0-10818 GCA_964652485.1 uncultured Oleiharenicola sp. | reverse complement strand
CAGGGTGGCACAATGGTCGATGTTGACGCCGAGAAGAATCATGGGGCGAGGTTGACGATTAAGGGCCTGCCCCTTCTGCTTGGCAAAACGAAATGACCGACCCGACCGTCTCAGCACCCAAGCCAAAACCCGAGAATCTGCTGATCAATCTCGTCTGCAACGTCGCCCTGCCGACCGCCATCATGAGCTGGGCCAGCGGCGCGCGGGCCCTGGGGCCGAAGTGGGGCCTGCTGGTCGCGCTCTTTTTTCCCCTCGGCTATGGCATCCATGATTTTATCCGGCGGGGCCGGTTCAACTTCATCTCAGGCCTCGGCTTTGCCAGCGTGCTCATCTCGGGCGGGTTCGGACTGATGAAACTGGATGGATTCTGGTTCGCCGTGAAGGACGGCGTCCTGCCGGCCCTCATCGGCGTCGCGGTGCTGGCCTCCATCCGCGCGAAGGAACCGCTGGTGCACGAGATCCTGTTCAATCCCCAGGTGATCGACGTCGAACGCGTCGACGCAACGCTCGCCGTCCGCGGCACGCAGGCGGACTTTGCCCGGCTTATGCGCGCCTCGAGCCTGCTGATCGCGCTGGCGATGCTGGTGAGCGCGATCCTGAACTATGGCTTCGCCCGCGCCATCATCACGAGTCCGCCGGGCACCGAAGCCTTCAACAAGGAGCTGGCGAAGATGCACTGGGTCAGCCTGCTGGGCCTTTCCCTTCCCACGATGGCGATGATGATGTATGCGCTGTGGCGCCTGCTCAAGGGTGTCGGCCGGCTGACCGGCCTCACCTTGGACGAAATCCTGAAGCAACCACCCGAGAAGGCCACCACCGCGCCCACGCCGGAGGCGGTGGCGGAAAAACCGAAGGACGGGACGGTTTAGGCGCGCTTGGCGATCGGCACGTATTCGCGCTTGACCGGTCCCACGTAGACCTGGCGCGGGCGGTAAATGCGACCCTTCGGATTCGAGGCCACCTCGCGCCAGTTGGCGATCCACCCGGGCGAACGGCCGATGGCAAACATGGTGGTGAACAGCTCCGTGGGGATGCCGAGGGCGCGCATGATGATGCCCGAGTAGAAATCGACGTTCGGGTAGAGCTTGCGCGAGATGAAATAGTCGTCCTTCAGCGCCGCCTGCTCGAGGTTGTGGGCGATCTCCAACAAGGGATCGGACTTGCCGAGCTTGTTGAGCACGACGTCGCAGGCGTGTCCGATGATCCGGGCGCGGGGGTCGAAATTGCGGTAGACCGCATGCCCAAACCCCATCAGGCGGTTGCCCTTTGCGCCGGACTTGGCCGCTTCGATGAAGCGCGTGCCGTCGTCATGCTCGTCGTGGATCGACTGGAGCATCTGCATCACGGCGGTGTTGGCCCCGCCATGGAGTGGGCCGGAAAGGGCGCAGATGCCGGCGGCGAGGGAGGTAAAAAGGTTGGCGCCGCTGGAACCGACCATGCGGACGGTCGATGTGCTGCAGTTTTGTTCGTGGTCGGCGTGGAGCAGGAGGATGAGGTTAAGCGCCCGCGTGACCTCGGGAATAGCCACATATTCCTTGTACGGCTCCGAAAACATCATGTGCAGGAAGTTGTCGCAGAATGGGATATCCCGCGGATGCATGAAGGGGAGGCCGTGCCGGTAGCGATAGATGCACGCGACGATGGTCCGGATCTTCGAGATCGCCATCGCGGCCGTGAGGTCGAAGTTGGCGAGGTCCTTCTCGAAGTTATTGGTGGCCAGACGCGGGTAATAGGCGGCCATCGAGCTGACAATCGAGGTCAGCATGCCCATCGGCGGGGCCTCGCGGGGAAACCCCTCGAATATCCGCATCATCTGCGTGTCAATGGCGGCGTTTTCGCGCAGCATCGTGCCGAGCTTCCTGCGTTGCTCCCGCGTCGGCAGTTCACCGTAAATGATCAGATAGGCGGTCTCGACAAACTCCGACTGCTCGGCGAGTTGCTCGATCGGATAACCGCGATGGCGCAGGATGCCGTTGTCGCCGTCCAGGAACGTGATGGCACTCTCGCAGGAGCCGGTATTGCCGTAGCCCTGGTCGTAGAAAATGTAACCGGAGTCCTTGCGGAGGTTGCGCGCATCGACGGCCTTTTCACCCTCGGAACCCACCATTACGGGGCACGGGATTTCCTTGTCGTCGATCTTGATGAGAGCGGTCTTTTGCATACTGGGGTGAGGAGCGCTAAAAGAGCAGAAATCAGGCCTGTTGCAAAGCAAAGCCGTCCGTCCGCGCCCTGCATCGGAAAATATTAGCCTGTCGCCGGGCTCCGCATAGAAACCGTAACACCGGGCACCAAGCCGGCGTCTAGTTGGCCTTCAGGGTCGGCACGGCAAACTCGCCGGGCAGCAGACGCTGGTTCACTTCCACCCGGTCGAAAGTGATGGTCGTGATTTCTCCGGAGGCCGCCTTGTTGATAACCTTCTGGGGAAAGCGCACCCCGTTGACAAATATCTCGCCCTCCTCGCGAATCTCGGCCCCGTTTTCCGTCCGGGTCAGGACGAGCCGGCCGGTCACCCTGTCAAAGAAGCGCACGAAGACAATGTTGTCGGCGTGGACGAAGGACAGCTTCACGCAAGACACGCCATCCGCCATCGCATCGCCACCGAACTGCACCACGCCGCCTTTCTTTTCCAATCCGGTGAAGAAGCTCAGGTTTTCCCAAGTGTTGGCGCGCAGCTTCTTCACCTGCCCCGCATCGAGGAGGGTGACCGTCCATTGGGCGGGATTTTTCGGATTGGAACGCTTCTGCCAGGCATCGTAGCCGTCGAGGGCGGTGGTCTCGATAACATTGGGACCGGAAACGGTGACGCGCTGCTGGTAATCCTTCTGGAAGACAATATCGGCGGGCAGCTTCAGTTTCTCCTCCACCTTCTTGCTCTTGTCGCCCGGCGCGGGAACCAGCGCGGTCGTTTCCAGGATACCGGTGAAATGGATGGTGGAAACCGCGTTGAGGGCGCTCTCCGAGCCCAAGTAGGCCCGGGCCTTGGCGATCACCTGGACGGTCGTGTCCGCCCGCAGGGGACCGGCCATCCCAAGGGACAGCGAGACGAAAAGCACGAGGAGACGTGGATTCATGTGGGGTAGAGAGACACCTGAATCTGGGACCGGTGCCGCGTTTCGCAACGGGAAACTACTCCCATTCGATGGTTGCCGGCGGCTTCGAGCTTATGTCCAGCACCACTCGGCTGACCCCGCGCACCTCGTTGGTGATGCGGCTGGAGATCTTCTGGAGCAGATCGTGGGGAATCCTTGCCCAATCGGCCGTCATGGCGTCGATGCTCTCAACGATGCGGAGCGCGATGACATAGTCGTAGGTACGCTCGTCACCAAAGACGCCGACCGTCTTGACGGGAAGGAAGACGGCGAAGGACTGCCAGACGCGCCAATAATACCCGGATTTCATCATCTCATCCTGCAGGACGGCATCGGCATTGCGCAGGATCTCGAGTTTGTCGGCGGCTACATCGCCCATCACGCGAACCCCGAGGCCGGGACCGGGGAACGGCTGGCGCCAGACCACCTCTTTCGGCAGGCCGAGCGCAGCGCCGACAAGGCGCACCTCGTCCTTGAAGAGCTCGCGCAGGGGTTCGATCAGCTTGAGCTTCATGCGCGCCGGCAAGCCGCCGACGTTGTGATGGGTCTTGATGAGCGACGCGGGGTTGCCGGCGATCGAGACACTCTCAATCACGTCGGGATAGAGCGTGCCCTGCCCCAGAAAATCGGCATGTCCGATGGGCAGGAGAGACTTTTCAAAGACCTCGACGAACGTCCGGCCGATGATCTTGCGCTTCTCTTCGGGCTCGGTGACGCCTCGGAGGCGCTCGAGGAACAACGACGAGGCATCCACCACGCGCAGGTCGATGCGGAAGTTCCGTTTGTAGAGCGCTTCGACGTAGGTGCGCTCGTCCTTCCGAAGCAGGCCGTTGTCGACGAAGACGCAGGTGAGCTGCTTGCCGATCGCCTTGTGTAGCAAGGCGGCGGCGACCGATGAATCGACCCCGCCGGAGAGGCCTAGGATGACGCGGGACTTGCCAACCTTGGCGCGGATGTCCGCCACGGCGTGAGCGATGAAGTCCTTCGTCGTCCAATCCTGCCGGGCCCGGCAAACACCGACGAGAAAGTTGCGGATCATGTCCACGCCGCGCTCGGTGTGGAAGACCTCAGGGTGGAACTGAATGCCGTAAAAACGGCGCTTCCGGTCCTCGATGCCGGCGAATGGTGAATTCTCCGACACTGCGGTCGCCATGAAACCCGGCGGAAGTTTGGTGAGTTTGTCGCCGTGGGAATTCCAGATGCGGAGTCTCCTCGGTAGTCCGGCGAAGAGCCTGCCGGGCTTCTTGATCGTAAGACGGCCGTGGCCATATTCGCGCGCCTTGCTGTGGGCCACGTGGCCGCCGAGGAAGTGGCCCATGAGCTGCACGCCGTAGCAGATGCCCAAAATGGGCACCCCGAGCTTGAAAATCTCCGGGTCGGGATGCGGCGCGGTCTTTGCGTAGACGCTCTGCGGCCCACCAGAGAGGATGATGCCGATGACGCCCTCCTCGCGGAGCTGGGCAGCGGGCGTCGAGAAGTGGTAGATCTTCGAGTAAACCTGACTCTCGCGGATGCGGCGCGCGATGACCTGGGTCAGTTGGGAACCGAAATCGAGAACGGCGATTGTCTGTGCCATGCGAAGTTATGAGGCAGGGGCCGCGCGCGAATCAACACCAATAACGGCGGTGTCCTGCACACCACACCCTATTTGGCGGTCTGGCCTGCGATCCAATCCTGCAGGTACGCTTCAAGCACGGCGAGCGGCAGGGCGCCTTCCCTTAGGACCTGGTCGTGGAATGCCTTGATGTCGAACTTCGCTCCGAGCTGTTGTTCGGCCCGCGTGCGCAGTTCGCGGATCCTCAGCTGTCCGATCTTGTAACCCAGCGCCTGGCCGGGCCATGACATGTAGCGCTCGACCTCGGCAAGCTGCGCCTCTGGAGCCCCTCCCTCTTGTTCCGCGCCATATCGCAGGGCCTGTTCACGGGTCCAGCCCTTCGCATGAATGCCGGTATCAACCACGAGCCGGACTGCCCGGTGCATGTCCCCCAGCAGGAGGCCGAGATATTGGTAGGGATCGACATACATCCCGAGTTCCCGCCCGATACTTTCGCAGTAGAGCGCCCAGCCCTCGACATAGGCGTTGTTGGCATCATAGCGCCGAAAGCGTGGAAGCGCGGTGTTCTCAAGGGCGAGGGACAGCTGGAAATGATGACCAGGGATCGCCTCGTGCAGGAAAAGATCCTCCATCCGCGGGGTGCGAAAATCCCGGGGATCAACGATCGGCACATAGAACACGCCGGGGCGCGATCCGTCGGCGGTGCCGGCATTGTATTCCGCCGAGGCCGTGGCCGCACGGAATCTCTCCGTCGCCCGGATCTGGAACCTCGTGCGCGGAAGGTGGGCGAAGAACCGCGGCACCGCGGCCATGACCCGCAATTCGATGGCCCGGTAGCCATCGAGGACTTCGTCCTCCGTCCGGTAGGGTGCGAATTGCCGGTCGGTCGCGATGTGATTGAGGAACTCCATCAGCGTGCCCCGGAAGCCGACCTGCGCCCGCACCTGCTCCATCTCGGCCCGGATGCGGGAGACTTCACGCAACCCGATGGCGTGAATCTCCTCCGGCGGCAAATCCGTGGTGGTCTGGAGTCGCACGGCGCAAGCGTAGGCCTCGCGGCCGCCGGGTAGTGCGCCGACGCCGGCCGTATCACGGCAACGCGCAAGATACTCGTCCCTGATGAAAGCGTGGAGGCGGCCGTAGGCGGGTATGATGATTTCGCGAATGGCCGCGAGATACTCAGTGGCGAGTTGGTCCCGTTCCGCCGAAGCCAGGTATTTCGGCAGCATCTGCAACGGGCCGAAGAAAATATTCCGGTCGGGGTCGTCCGCCATCAAAGGCTCGAGCTGCGGCAGCACGCGTTCCACCAATACGCGAGGTTGGACGATGCCCTGGGCGACCCCCTCGCGCATGTTGGCCATGGCCGTGTCGACCCACCGGCTGAACCCCTTCGCCCGGCTGATGAAATTCCGAAAATCCTGCGCCCTGCGAAAGGGATGCACACCCTGCCCCGAACCCATCTGCGCGAAGGTCAGCGTGGGGCAACTGAACTGGTTGACGGGCAGGAGGCGAAAGAACTGCCTCGTGCCTTCCAGCCGGCGAGCGAGACCCCACTCCAGCGTGTCGTAACTCAGCCGGTCGGTCGAAGACAGCGCGGTCCGGTCGACCCGGCCGAGCGCGGCCAGGTACCGGTTGCACATTCCGGCGATCATGGCCTGGTATTCCGGGCTGATGTCATCCGGCCAGACCGATTCGTAGCGCGGGTCGTTGTCGCCGTTGACGGCGGCTTCAATGGGGAACAGCGCGAGGTAATCCTCGTAATAGCTGTTCAGCAGGGTGTGGAAGGGCCCGGCCGGCTCGGCGGCGTGCAAGACCCCGGTCAGGGTCAGGGCCAACGAAAGGACGAGGCGTCTCAGCATGGGAACGGCGTCGAGTTCAAAGCAAATCGAAACGGATCCTGTTCCCGCACCTTGATGGCTCCAATCAAAACTTCAGCCGGGTGTTGTTGTAGCCGCAATTGGGGCACGGGGCGGTTTCCGTGCCGGCCTTCTCCGTGTAGAGGTGGTCACAGCGAATGCAGTGAAAGGTGACCTTGCGTCGCCCGGAGTCGTAAAGCGCGCGGTCACGACGGTCGTAATAGACCCAGAGGAAGCCGAACAAGCCCAGCACCAGCAGGCCGTAGAGGCCGACAGCAAACGTGTAATCAGGTGGCGTAACCACACGCACAGTTCATACTAAGCGCTCAAGGAGCCAAGGGGAAAGAGCCTAGAATCTCTGTGCGGCGGCCACCCGGAGCCGGCCACTTTGGGCGTCGGCCTCCACGGGCTCAATTGCCTGGCTGCGGCGATGATCTGGCGGCCGTCTTTCCCTCCGGAACCGGAGCCAGATACTTGTCGAAGAACGCCTCCAGGCGCCGGTAGTAGGCGAGTCGGTTCTTCTCGTTCTGAAACCCGTGTCCTTCGTTGTCTTCAATGACGATCTCGTAGGTTTTTTTGAATTCCTTCAGCTTGGACTCCAGCCGCTTCCAGTGACGGATGTCCACGCGTGGATCGTTGTAACCATAGGCATTAAACAGCGGCACGCGGAGGTGTTCGATGAAGTTCACCGGCGAGCGAGCTTCCAGATAGTTCTTATCTTCGCCGACCAAGTGAGAATAGAAGAAATTGGTGGAGTCGCTGTTGTTGATCTTCCCCAGGCCCACGAGCAAGCCAAGGTCACTGGGCCCGACGTAGTTCGCCCCACAGCAATAGAGATCAGGGGTGTAGACCAAGCCCGCGAGAGCGGCATAGCCGCCATAGCTGGCACCATAGATCGCCACCCGCGCCGGATCGGCGATCTTCTGCCCGACCGCCCATCCGACGGCATCTGAGAGATCGTCCTGCATCTTTCCGCCCCACTCACGGTAGCCGGCTTGTTCAAATCTGGCGCCATATCCACCGGAGCCCCGATAATTGACCTGCAAGACCGCATAACCGCGACTGGCCAGGAACTGCGCCTCCCGGTCGAATCCCCAATCATCCCGGATGCCGTAGGGACCTCCGTGAGGGTTAATGATGACCGGCACCCGGCGTCCGTCAGCCGCCGCCGGACGGGTCAGGTAGCCATGGATGGTCAGTCCGTCACGGGCGGTAAAGCTGATGGGCTCCATCGGCCGCATCTGGAGCGGATCGATCGAAACCATGACGCGGCCAGCCACCTTCATGCTTCGCTGCACACGGTCGAGCACGTAGTAGGTCCCGGGGTCGCGATCACTGGACGCCAGGATGAGCAGCGTTTTCTCGTCCTGCGAAGTGCTGACGATATGGTTGCAAGTGTTCGGCAGCGTAGCGTCGATCACTTGCTGCAACTTGGCCTGGCTGGCATCGAAGAAATGGATGCGGGGTTTGTCCGTAACGTAGGTGACGCCATACAGGGTCGAACGGTCCCAAGAAGTGATCACGTCATCGATGTCACCGTCCGGAGCATTGAAAATGGGAGGCCCCAGTTGACGAGTGCGAATATTGATCGAACGCAAGGTGCTCGTATCGCTCTTCCCCGTATCGAGGAGATACATTGTCTCGTCATCGGCGGCAAAGAACAGCAAGGCCCAGTCAACGTGGTCAGCGGGATATTCCGCCACCTGCACATACCGCCCCTCCGGATCAGGCCGGACTTCGACAATCGCCTTTGCGCCCTCCACCCTCGTCCGGGCGCGCAGACGTCCATGATTGTCGACGATGTCACGGGTATTGGCCTGCGCCAAGTAGGGGTCGGTGTTGACCGGTCGATAGTCGGCGACCGTCGTGCGACGCCCGTCACGCACATCGACCATAAACAATCCAAAGGTGTAGCTGCCGGTTCCATCCCGACCGAAGACCAGGAGGTGCAGCGGATCATAGGGCAACGGATCGATAACCTGCATGAAATTGGCCTTTTCATTGTAGCGCTCCTGATAGGCTTCCGACAGGGCGACGACCCGGCGCAAGCCCCCCGATTTGGGCGGGACAATCGGGATCGACCTCCAGGCGGACGATTCATCTCCACCGATATCGCCATGATAAACGATGTAGTCACTACCCTTCCAAAAGAACCCCTTGATGTTTTCGTCCCGCGCGGAAACGAGCGGCTCCAACTTGCCGGTCGCGAGGTCCAGCAGGGCCACGCCCACTTTCCCGTAGCCCAGCGTGGTGAGAAAAGCCGCCTGGTGTCCATCCGGGGAGAGCTGCATCGCACGACAGTCAGGCTCGGCAAAAAACGCCTCCAGCGGGATGCGCGCGAGAGCCTGCCCGAAGGCTCCGACCAAAAGGATGGGCCAGAATACAACTGCCAGCCCGGCGAGGAGGGGTGCTCTCTTCATGGACCGGAAGGGGCCGGAGCGCGGTGCCGCGGTTACTTGCCGCGCGCAGGCAATGCCCGCGTGTCGTTGACCGAGATACCGCCGTCCACGAGCAGGATCTGGCCGGTGATGTATCGGCTGGCGTCGCTGGCCAGAAATACCAGCGCGCCATCGAGGTCCTCGATCGCGCCCGGGCGGCGTAGCGGGATCTTGTCGCTCAGGTATCTTACCCAGTCAGCGTCCTCATACATGACCGCGTTCTGCGAAGTCTTGAACCAGCCCGGAGCGAGGCAGTTCACCGTCACTCCGAGCGGCCCCCAGTCGGCAGCGAGGCTCATGGTGAGCTGCCTGATGCCTCCCCGGCTGGCGCCATAGGGCCCCAGTCCGGCGTAGCCCGCCACACTGGTGACGGAGCCGATGTTGATGATGCGCCCGCTTCCCCGCTCCACCATTCGGCGGGCGACCGCCTGGGCGATGAAGAATGGGCCGCGCAGGTTGGTGTCGAGAACGGTGTTCCAATCGTCCCAGGTGACCTCCAGCGCCGGTTTGCGGATATTGCAGCCCGCGTTGTTCACCAGAATGTCGATGCCGCCGAAATGGGTCAGCACCGCCGACACCGCAGCCTGGATGCCCGCCTCGGCCCGTACATCGAGCACCACGGGCAGGCAACGTCGGCCCAGCGACTCGATCACGCGCTTGGTCTCATCGAGCGAGGCTAGGGTACGGCTTGTAATCGCGACATCCGCGCCGGCCCGCGCCAGCGTGAGGGCGAAGCCCCGGCCCAAGCCCCGGCTCGCGCCGGTGACGAGGGCGATCTTCCCCGCTAGGTCGAAGTTTGCCGAAGTGGTCATGATTACAGGGTGACCTTCGTTGATTGAAGACCGTCCTCGGCGCCGAGACGGTTAACCCCTTCCATCCGCTTCGCCAGTGGCCGGGGCTGAGACAGAATCTCTAGCGCCAGTTCCGACTGAGCTGTGCGAAGAAGAGTCTTCATGCAGACGGGAATTCTAGGGCGGCACCCACGGCGAAAGCCTCACACGAAGGAGCGCTCACGCCAAGGGGAAATAGAAAACGCGCCGACGGTGCGGTCGGCGCGTTGAGAGTGGGAAGATAGCCCGGAGCTTAGCTCTTGGGCTCGTCGGCCTTGGGGGCCTCAGCGGCCGGAGCAGCTTCAGCCGCGGGAGCGGCCTTGGCCTTCTTGGCGCCCTTCTTCTTCGCAGAGCCCTTGGACTTTTTGTAGCCCTCGTCCTCTGCCCCGACGAACTCGATGAGCGCCATCTCGGCGGCGTCGCCGATACGCTGCGGGCCGAGCTTATAGATGCGGGTATAGCCGCCGGAGCGCTTGGCGAACTGGACCGCCTTCTCATTGAAGAGGAGCGTGACCGCACCTTCGTCGCGAATGTCCTTGAGGGCCATGCGACGGAGATGGATCGCGTCCTTCTTCTCGGTCGCCGCCGCGGCCTTCTTGGCCTTGGTGATGACCTTCTCGATGAAGGGACGAAGGGCCTTCGCCTTGGTCAGCGTGGTCTCGATGCGACCGTGCTTGATGAGGCTGGCGCCCATGTTGGAGAGCATCGCCTTGCGGTGCTCGCGGGTGACGCCGAGGGAGGCGTGATGTTTATTGTGACGCATTGGGTTGTTTTATGGTCGGTCCCCGATCGGCAATTTGGTTTCCCGAAGCAGAGTAAGCAGATACTTGTTTTGATTTGGCGTCTGCCTGCTCTGTCGTGAAGAACCGCTCGCAGCGTTGGGCGGCAGCGGACGGCGCGCGGACCGAAAGATTGAGATTTAGGCTTCCTTCTTGGTGTCGAGAAGGCGCTCGTCGAATTTCATGCCGAGGGACAGGCCGAGGGCTTCGAGCTTTTCCTTGATCTCGTTGAGGGACTTCTTGCCGAAGTTGCGGTATTTGAGCATCTCCT
>CAZZDB010000134.1:0-10944 GCA_964652485.1 uncultured Oleiharenicola sp. | reverse complement strand
ATACTCACGCTGCCAGAATGTCCCAACGCGGTTCAGGCTGCGGTTGGCCTTGACATGGTGCAGCAGCGAGATGGGCGTGCCGCGGGGCGTGCCGACCATGAAGACCGCGCTGCCGGACACGCGCACAATATGCCGGCTCTGGGCGATGTCGATGAGTTCAGCCTCAGTGATGCTGTGGCCGTAGACGCGGGAAAAAATCTCGTCGCGGCCGATCTTCCAAGTGTGCATGACCGCGAGCACGGCGGCGGCAATCGCGAGCGGGAACCAGCCACCTTCGACGATCTTGGCCGCATTGGCGGTGAAAAAAGCCAGGTCGACAAACAGGAACGCCCCGCACAACGGCAGGGCCAGCCCGAGCGGCCAGTACCAGTTCCGCCGGATGACGAGGAAGAAGGCGCCGGTGGTGATGGCCATGGTGCCCGTGACAGCGATGCCATACGCGGCGGCCAGATTGGCGCTGCTTCTGAACTGCAGTGTCGTGTAGATGCACCCGAGGGCGAGGAACGTGTTGACCAGCGGCAGGTAGATCTGGCCGGAATGCTCGGCGTTGGTGTAGTTGATTTTGAGGCGGGGGAAGTAGCCGAGTTGAATGGCTTGCCGGGTCAGTGAATAGGCGCCCGAGATGAGCGCCTGGCTGGCGATGATGGCGGCGATGATCGAAAGACCGGTCAGCAGGGCACGGGCGATCCCGGCGGGCGCCATCAGGAAGAAGGGGTTGTCCGCCGATTCCGGGTGCATCAGGATGAATGCGCCCTGGCCGAAATAGCTCAGGATCAGTCCGTGGAACGCTACGCCGTACCAGGCCAGCGAAATATAGCGGCGCCCGAAGTGCCCCATGTCGGCGTAGAGCGCTTCCGCCCCGGTGATGGTCAGTACCAGGGAACCGAGCAGAGTGGCCACCTCGCGCGGTTTATGGGCCAGCAAGGCCAGGCCAGGCCGGGGGTCGATTGAGGCGAGCACCGCGGGGTATTGCCAGATGCGCCAGGCGCCGAGCAGCGCCAGCACGGCAAACCACACGAGCATGACCGGGCCAAACACCCCGCCGATGCGTTTTGTGCCCAGATGCTGGAACCAGAAAAGCACGCCGAGAATCAGGCAGGCCAGCCAGGTGACGTACGTCTGGGTGAAGGCGGGGCTGATCGCCGTGAAGCCTTCCGCGGCCCCGAGCACCGAGATGGCGGGGGTGATGATGCCGTCCCCATAAAGCAGCGCCGCGCCAATGAGGATCATGATGACGGTCAGGCCGACGCCACGCGGCTTGCCGCTTTTGTCCGCGGCCCCTCGTCCGGAGTGGATCAATGCCAACAGGGCAAAGATCCCTCCTTCCCCGTCGTTGTCGGCCTTGGTGATCAGGGCGAGATACTTGGTGCTGACAATCAGCACCAGCGACCAGAACATAAGCGAACACACCCCGATGACGCCAGCGGTCGCGCTGACGGCGTCCGGCAAGTGAGCCACGCATTCCCGCATGGTGTAAAGCGGACTGGTGCCGATGTCGCCAAAGACAACGCCGAGCGCACCCAGTGACAATGCCAGCTGAGCGCCCCGGGTGGCATTCATGGGAGGGCGCGTGCTCATGGATGAGGCTGAGGCATCGGTGGGGTTGTTGTCCTAAAGCAGTTTTGCGGCCAATACCTTGTCATACGGGCTGGATCCCCCGGGGTTATCCACCGGTGCACTCTTAGCGTTGCAAGACCTGCCCGGCGGCGGTCGGGACCGGCATCTCCGGTGCACCGGCCCGAGGATCGCCACAGTAAGTCTTGCTCTCGCGGCGCTTTCCGGGGAAAGTGTCCCACACCCAATTACCCGCATGAAACTCATTACCGCCATCATCAAGCCGTTCAAACTCGACGCCGTGAAGGAAGCGCTGACCGCCGTCGGCGTGGAAGGCATGACCGTCTCCGAAGTGAAGGGCTTCGGCCGCCAGAAAGGACACACCGAGGTCTACCGCGGCAGCGAATACACCGTGGATTTCCTGCCCAAGGTGAAGATCGAGATCGTCATTTCCGACGACATCAAGGAGAAGGTCGTCACGGCCATCGTGAACGCCGCCAAGACCGGCAAGATCGGCGACGGCAAGGTGTTCGTGTCCCCGGTCGAGGATGTCATCCGCATCCGGACCGACGAGCACGGCGAGACGGCGGTCTAGGCGGTCGTCCCGAGGCTACAGGAACAACCAGGCCGTCAGTGCCAGGATGGGCAGCAGCACGGGCAGGCTGTATTTAAAAATATAGCCGAAGAAGCTCGGGGTGTGCGCCCCGGCGTCGTGCGCGATGGATTTGACCATGAAATTCGGTCCGTTGCCGATGTAAGTCATTGCCCCGAAGAAGACCGCCCCGAGGCTGACTGCAATCAGGGTGAGGGGATTTCGCGCGAGCAGCGCGGTGGCCTGGGATTTCTCATCATGGGCGGCGGTCAGACCCGATTCCCCGGTGCCATTTGAGCGCACCTCCGCCAGTTTCAGGAAATTTACATAAGTCGGCGCGTTATCGAGAACCGAGGAAAGCGCTCCGGTGGCAAAGTAATAATGGGCCGGTTTGGTGAAGGCAAATTCCTGCCCGTGCTCCTCCAGATAATCGAGCGCCGGCAGCATCGTGGCGAAAATTCCGAGGAAAAGCCACGCCACCTCCCGGATCGGACCGAAGGAGAAGTGATTCTCCTCGTGCACCTGGCGCGCCGTGAGCCGATAGGAAGCGAACGCCGCGGCCAGCATCACGAGTTCGCGGACAAAATAGCGGTCGGGCAGGAACACGGCGCCGATGATGACGCCTAGGAACAGCAGGTTGATCCGGCCGTCGAACCGCCACGTCTCGTGCGAGCCCGTGATCTCCTCCTGTATCTTGGCCGGCGCATGGGCAAAGGAACGCCGGTCGAAGAGATAGAACGCCACCAGGATGGCTCCCACGGTGAAAAGCCAGGCGCCCAGCACGTGGGTGGTCAGCCAGAAGAAGGGCACGCCGCGCAGGTAGCCTAGGAAGAGCGGTGGATCCCCGACGGGGGTCAGCGAGCCGCCGACATTCGAGACGAGGAAGATAAAGAACACGATATGATGGGCGCTGAGGCGGACCTTGTTCATCCGGATGAAAGGCCTGATCAATACCATCGAGGCGCCCGTGGTGCCCACGACATTGGCCAGCGCGGCGCTGACGAGCAGGAAGACGACATTGGCGAACGGAGTCGCCTCGCCCTTGACCTTGAGGTGGATGCCGCCCGCAACGACGAAGAGCGCGCCGATCAGCGAGATGAACGAGATATATTCCTCCGCACTATGCAGCAGGCGGTCCGAGCCGTGCGGGATCTGCAGGAGGTAGTACAGGCCCACGATGGCGGCGAGCCCCGACGCGACCTTGGCATAGTGATGCTCCCACCATGACTTGGCGCCCGCGGGTGAGAGTGGCATGACTGCGATCAGCAGCAACAGCAGCCCGAATGGTAGGATCAACCAAGGGGAGATAGGCCATGAGGTGACGAGGAGTTCGGCGAATGGCATGCGCTGCGCGACGCAGGGGACGTGCCGGCCGGCGAGATTTGTGCGGACGCTGGCGACGAAGTTGTATGACAAGATTTGCCGCCGGAAAATTCCGCGCGCCAGCCATAGTTCATCACTTGGCATCGTTAGTGCTCAAGGTCCCACTGCTGCGAGGCCCAGGAAGGCAGCTTCTTGGATCCCGTGGCGCTTGGCTCCGTTCCCACAGACGGCGTCCGGCTCACATCCACACGTTCACAAGCACAGGTCAGGCGGAGACGCCAATCCATCCTATGATCAATCCACCCGCTGGAAAAAATTGGTTACGCGCGGCCATACTAGGGTTCGCGCTCTTACTCAGTGTCGGGCCGGCCAGGCTGCTGGCCGACGACCCCAAACCCGATCCCGCCGGAACTGCGACCGGTGTCGCGGCTGACGTTCCCGGCTTCGTGGTCACCGCCCCGGCTGAACTGAGCGTCGACGACAAAAAGGACAAGGACAAGGTCAAGGCTTACGACGATGCCAAGAAAGCCTTCGACGATTACACGAAGCAGGCGGTGGTCGAGCCGCTCGCCGTGAAACTCGCCGACGGCGTCGGCCACAACCGGGTTTCGATCAACTTCATGTGGACGCTTGTGACGGGTTTCCTCGTCATGTTCATGCAGGCGGGCTTCGCGCTGGTGGAGACCGGTCTCTGTCGCGCGAAAAACGCCGGTCACACCATGGCGATGAACTTCATGATCTATCCGCTCGGTATGCTCGGCTTCTACGTGTGCGGCTTCGCCTTCATGTTCGGCGGCATGGCCGACACCCAAAGTCTGGTCAACGGCGGCATCGGGACCATGGGTGGCTATGCCGGGTTGAACCACGAGCTGGGCATTACTCTTGGCGGACACTTCTTCGGCCTGATCGGCGGGAAAGGATTTTTCCTGCAGGGTGCCGGCTACGATACGGCGGCCTTCGCGCTATTCCTCTTCCAAATGGTGTTCATGGACACCACGGCGACGATTCCCACCGGCGCGGCTGCCGAACGCTGGAAGTTCTCCGCTTTCATGATCTATGGTGTCTTCATCGGCTCGGTCATGTATCCGGTCTTCGGCAATTGGGTCTGGGGCAACGGCTGGCTCGCCAACCTCGGCGCTAATTTCCCCGCACTTGGCCACGGTCACGTAGACTTCGCCGGTTCCTCGGTGGTGCACATGCAGGGTGGTGTCATTGCTCTCATGTTCGCCTGGTTGATCGGTCCCCGCCACGGCAAGTACAATAAGGAAGGCAAGCTGGTCCACCCGATCATGCCGCATAGCATCCCGATGGTGATGCTTGGCACATTTATCCTGGCCTTCGGTTGGTTTGGGTTCAATCCCGGCTCCACGCTGGCCGGCACCGATCTGCGGATCGCGGTCGTTGCGGTGAACACCATGATCGCGGGTTCAACCGCCACGATGGCCACTACCCTCTACATGTGGTGGTTCAAGACCAAGAAGCCCGATCCGTCCATGATGTGCAACGGCATGCTGGCCGGGCTCGTGGCGATCACCGCTCCCTGTGCGTTCGTCAGCGCCGGTGGCGCGGCTTGGATTGGCATCATCGCTGGTGTTCTGGTGGTCGAGGCGGTGTTTTTCTTCGACAAGATTCGGATCGACGATTCAGTCGGTGCCATTTCCGTCCACGGCGTCAATGGCGCTTGGGGTTGCCTCTCCATCGGGCTCTTCGCTGACGGCACCTATGGCGACGGCTGGAATGGTGTCACGGGTACGGTCAAAGGCCTGTTCTACGGCGGTGGCATGGGCCAGTTCTGGGCCGAATTGATCGGTGTGACCACCTGCTTTGTCACCCTATCGATCCTCGCTTGGATTGTGTACAAGATCGCCGAGGTGACCGTGGGCAACCGGGTGTCGGTCGAGGTCGAGATCGAGGGTCTCGACGTGCCGGAGATGGGCGTCCCCGGTTACAGCGGCATGGTGATGGACAAGAACTCCGAAACGCCGGTGGCCCACTAAACCACCTCTGCCATGCAAATCCAATTCGTCGATCTCCTCCGCGACCTCTCCGGTCTCCTGGCCGGGGGGGCCATCGGGTTCGCCTTCGGGCTCCTGCAACAGGCGGCCCTGCGGCGCCATCAGGCGCTCGAGCAAAGCGGCAAACTCAAGAACGGCTGGTCGCTCATCCCCGGTTCGGGCGCTCGGATCGCGTATCTGCTGCTCGCGCTCATCCTGGTGCAAGTGATCTGCCCCCTGTTGTTCGCCGATGGCACACAGTGGTGGGTTTCAGCCGGGTTGGTCGTCGGATACGGCTCGCAGCTCTACCAGCAGCTTCGGCTGCGCCTGAAGGAGAATCGCACCTGAACCAGATTGCACATCGGCAACTTCAACCCATTCCATCAACGCACATTCAAATATCAATTCATGAAACTCATCATCGCCATCATCAAACCGTTCAAGCTCGATGAAGTGAAGGAGGCTCTCGGGGCCGCCGGCATCCAGGGCATGACCGTGACCGAGGTCAAGGGGTTTGGCCGCCAGAAAGGCCACACCGAAATCTACCGAGGCAGCGAATACACCGTGGACTTCCTGCCCAAGGTTAAAATCGAGATTGCGGTGGCCGACGAGATCCTCGGCAAGGCCGTCACGGCCATCACTGCTGCCGCCAAAACCGGCAAGATTGGCGACGGCAAGATCTTCGTGCTTCCGGTCGAGGATATCATCCGTATCCGCACCGAGGAACATGGCGAGACCGCCGTCTGACGCTTCCAGCCATATCGAGTACCATCGGAGTCAAGCCGGCCCCTCTGCCATAGGGGGCCGGCTTTTTTTGCGGCGTCGCGGCGGCGTTCGGACGTTACCGCCCCGGTCGCACCCGGCCGGGTATGAACGGGAGGTAAACCGGTCAAGGCGCGTCGCAGACCAGGCGGTAGCCGATGCCCGACTCGGTCAGGAGATGCCGTGGCGTGTCGGGCTCATCCTCGAGCTTGCGGCGCAAGCGCATCATGAAGACCCGGAGATAGTGTGTCTTGTCGGCCATCTTCGGCCCCCAGAGCTCCTGCAGGATGTGGCGGTGGGTGAGCACCCGGTCGCGGTTCGCCACCAACAGTCGCAGCAGGTCATATTCCCGGGCCGTGAGCTTCACGGGCCCTCCGCCCTTGGTTACGAATCGGCGCACCGGATCCACCTCAACCGTGCCGAAGCGCACCGTGGCGGCGTTTTCGGCGGGCTTCACTCGCCGCAGCAGCGCTCGCATCCGGGCGAGGAGCTCGGCGCCACCAAAGGGTTTTGTCAGGTAATCGTCGGCCCCGGCATCGAGCGCGGCGACCTTGCTGCCTTCTTGGCCGAAGACGGATAGAATCAGGACGGGGAGCGCGCTCCATTCGCGCAACTGCTTGAGCACCTCGATTCCCGTCCGGTCCGGCAGGCCCAGATCGAGGATGATGGCGTCGGGCGCGCGGTGGGCGGCTTCGACGAGTCCCTCATGTCCCGTGGCCGACTCGCGCACGTCGTATCCCGCATCTTCCAGGGTGAAGCGCAGGAGACGGCGGATCTGGTGCTCGTCATCAATGATCAGGACCTCGGGTCTGGCGGGCGCGGGGTTCATTCGACGGGCACCGCCCCGTGCCGGGAATGGGGCAGGCGGAGGGTGAAACTCGCGCCGGCCCCCGCGTTGTTCTCTGCTTCGACGTCACCGCCTTGGGCCAGCATCAGGCCGCGTACGATGGAAAGGCCGAGGCCGAGGCCGGTGGAAATCGACTGGTGGCTGCGGTGGAATTTCTGAAAGAGACGTTCCTTCAGGCTGGGATCCAGCCCGGGACCGCGGTCGGCGATCGTGATGAACACGCGTTGCCGTGCTTCATCCACCCCGGCGGTCACCAGCAGCGGCGTGCCGGCCGGTGTGTGCTGGACTGCATTGTGCAGCAGGTTGGTGATGACCTGCTCCATGAGTGGGGCGTCCGCCATGAACAGCGGCATGTCGGCCGGGATCTCGATCTTGCACGGGCGATCCGCCAGCGCGTCGCTCAGGCCGCGTCGTGCCGCGCTGAGCAGGTCGCGTACATCGCACCAGTCGAGCTGGGCCTTGACGGCGCCGGATTCCAGTCGCGTCTGGTTCAGCAGGTTGACGACCACCCGGTCGAGCCGGCGGGTGGCGGTGAGGATCTCTCCGGCAAGGTGGTCGCGACCAGTGCCGTCGTCTTTCTGCAGGTTTTCCGCGGCCGAGCGAAGCACGGAGAGGGGGGTTTTCAGTTCGTGCGACACGCTGTCCAGCAGGGTGCGGTGCAGCCGTTCGGATTCCGCCAGGAGTTTCTCGCGTTCGCCTGCCGCGCGCAGCTGTTCGCGCTCGACCAGCAGGGCGATCTGGGCGGCAAAGGCCTCGAGCAGTTCCCATAGCTCCGACGTCAGGCGGGAGGTTTCCGCCTGCGGCGAAAGGACCAGCACCCCGAGTACCGCACCGGGGCGGCGCAACGGCAGGTGCAGCGCAGGCGCGTCCGGGGAGACTCGGGTGAACCGCCCGGCCTCGTGGTTGTTGCGCCGGGCCCACTCGGCGACGGCGCGGCTGGCGTGGTCCAGTTCGTAGGAACTCGCGGGATGCGTGGCCAGAACGTCGGTCGGGCCGGGGAGCAACAGGGCGGTCCGGGCCTGGAAGAGCTCGTCGGCCTGCTGCAGCGCCGTGGCGACGGCCTCATCGAGCGTGCGGGCCCCGGCCACGGCATGGGTGAGATGGAAGAGCGCGGTCGCACGCTGCTTGAGCTGGCGCTCATTGCGCTCCTGACTACGGATGCGCGAAGTGAGCTGGCCGGCAATTAGGGCGACGACGAAATAGGTGCCCAGCAGCAGCGCGTCGTCGAAATCGAGCACCGAGAAGGAAAGCCGCGGCGGAATGAACACGAGGTTCCAAGCCAGACCGCTGACGATGGCTGCGACCAAGGCCGGCCAGCGGCTGACCCGGAGACAGAGGACGATGACGGTCAGCAGATAGATATGCCCCAGGGAGTGATAACTCAACGGGAGAAACCATCCAGCGAGGGTCACCGCACCAATCATTCCCACCACCTCCAGGAATTCACGGAGTGGCGATAGTTCGCCCTTCACCCAGCTAAACGGGCGATCCTCTTGATGACTTATGGGGACGCGAGGCGGAGCGACCGTGGCCGCGATCGCAAATGAACAGCGCATCAAGTGGAGGAATATCGGCGCAGGATATGGCATCAGGCGCCGTCACCCAATGCATCTATCATACCAGTCACCCAGCGGATATGACACACCCGGGAGATAGTCCTCTCTGACGGTTGTTTATATCCTGTTTATTATCTTATCCGATTGGCATCCGGACTGCTCAATTGATCCCGTTCCGCCCCCGGGCGGAATCCACCCACAAGACTCCACTGCTATATACCGTTTATGCACCTCCCTACACGTCTCCTGACCAAGCTCATCCTCTTGGCCTTGCTCGGCCTGCAATTGAATTTCAAGGCCTTCGCGGAAGACGCGAAGCCCACCGCACCCGTGCCCACGCTGGAACAGCGGGTGGCCGGTTTGGAAGCTTACCTGACCAATGGTGATCCGACCGCCGCACTCAAGGACGCCAAGGGCAACATTCCCGACGGCCTCACCACGGCCTCGGTGGGTTCGTCCGGCCCGGGGCACAACGGCTGGATGATGACGAGCGCCGCGCTGGTGCTCTTCATGACCCTGCCGGGCCTCGCGCTGTTCTACGGCGGCCTGGTCCGCACGAAAAACGTCCTCTCCGTCATGGCGCAGTGCCTCGGATGTGCCGGATTGGTGACGATCCTCTGGTGGGCCTTCGGTTACAGCCTGGTCTTCGGGAAAAGTTTCGGGAGCCCGTTTCTTGGCGGCTCGGAGTTCTTCTTCCTGAAGGGCGTCGACAGCACGCCCAACACAGACTATGCCTACTGGGTGTCGCAAAACGTCTTTGCGATGTATCAGCTCATGTTTGCGATCATCACGCCCGCCCTGATCGTTGGCGCGATCGCCGAGCGCATGAAGTTCTCCGCGCTGATGCTGTTCGTGACGGTATGGATGTTTGTGGTCTATTTCCCGCTCGCCCACATGGTCTGGGGCGCTACCGGTTACATGAACGGTGTCTGGAATTCCGCGGCGGCCATCAAGGCGATCGACTTCGCGGGCGGCACGGTCGTTCACATGTCATCCGGCTGGTCCGCGTTGATCCTCTGCCTCATCCTCGGGCCGCGCCTCGGCTTCGGCAAGACCCCGATGCCGCCGCACAGCCTCGTGCTCTGCATGGTCGGCACGGGCATGCTCTGGGTCGGTTGGTATGGCTTCAACGCCGGTTCGGCGGTCGCCGCCGATGGGGTCGCGGCCAACGCCTTCACCACCACCACGCTGGCCACCGCCGTCGCCTCCTTCACCTGGGCGGCCCTCGAGTATGTCACGCGCGGCAAGGCCAGCGTGCTCGGTTTCTGCTCGGGCGCGGTCGCCGGTCTCGTCGTGGTGACCCCGGCCTGCGGCTTCGTCAGCAGCACCTCCTCGGTGTGGGTCGGTCTGCTCGCCGGGGCCGTGCCGTTCCTTGCCTGCACCAAGCTCAAGGGCTGGCTCAAATACGATGACGCTCTCGATACCTTCGGGGTCCACGCGGTGGGCGGCACCCTCGGGGCCTTCATCACAGGGGTCTTCGCCACGGCCACGGTCAACGGCAACCTGAATACCAATCTCAAGGACATTGTCGGTCACACGCTCTGGCTCGAGCAGCTGAAGGCGATCGGGCTGACGCTCGCGCTTTCGGTGGTTTCCACCGTCGTCATCGCCTATGTCATCAAGGCAGTCGTCGGCCTCCGGCCCGAGGCGGATGCCGAAGAGCAGGGCCTCGATCTCACCGACCACGGTGAGGAAGGCTACATCTACGAAGCCAAGTCCTGACCAGCCCTTAACCAACCATTACCATGAAACTCATCATCGCCATCATCAAGCCGTTCAAGTTGGACGAAGTTAAGGAGGCTCTCGGGGCCGCCGGGATCCAGGGCATGACCATAACCGAGGTCAAGGGCTTCGGTCGCCAGAAGGGCCATACCGAGATCTACCGGGGTAGCGAATACACCGTGGACTTCCTGCCCAAGGTGAAAATCGAGCTCGCCGTGTCCGACGAAATCCTCGCTCAGGCCGTTACGGCCATCACCACGTCCGCCAAAACCGGCAAGATCGGCGACGGCAAGATCTTCGTGCTCCCGGTGGAGGATGTCATCCGTATCCGCACCGACGAACACGGCGAGACTGCCGTTTGAGACCGCCTGGCCTCGCCTGATCAGCTTCACCGCATTCGCTCAGAGACCTTTGGGTTAGTATAGTTAGTATCATAGGATGTATGCGGCCCCTTTTTTTGTGGAAGAGGGGGCCGCATCTAACCCGAAGCCTCGCGCCAATCATCACCCTGTCCTAAAACTCCAACTCACCCTACATTCATGGCTAAATACAAACTGGAATACATCTGGCTGGACGGCTACACGCCGCTGGCCA
>CAZZDB010000133.1:0-10950 GCA_964652485.1 uncultured Oleiharenicola sp. | reverse complement strand
TGATCGAGAACGGCGTGACCACCGCCGAGGCCCTGCGCCTGACCGAGCGCGCGGTCAACAACACGAAGGTGCAGGAGATCCTGCATGAGGCCACCGACCGCGTGATCGAGGGCTCCAGCCTCTGCGCGTCGCTCCAGCGCACCAACCTGATTCCACCGCTCTTCCTCGACCGCCTCGCTGTCGGTGAGCAGACCGGCAAGCTGGCGCCCAGCCTGCGGCAGATCGCCCAGTCTTATCAGGTGGACCTGTCGAGCCGCTTGCAAAACGCCACGCGGCTCCTCTCCGGCACCGTGCTTTTCCTGACCTTCAGTTTCGTCGCCTTCCTCGCCTACGCGATCGTCACGGCGCTCTTCCAGGTCAGCGCCAGCTTCCGGCTGTGAGCATTGGGTTGTAGGAGCCGGCTTGTCGGCGATTGCCCACGGAAACAGGGGTTGAAATCAGCCGCAATCTGACGCATCTTCCCGTCATGAAGTCGGTCGTGGCAACCAATCCTGAGATCCTGAGCGGCACACCCGTGTTCGCCGGAACCCGCGTGCCCGTCAAGAACCTGACCGACTGCCTGGAGGGTGGTTCGACCATCAATGAATTTCTCGAGGACTTCCCTTCCGTCACCCGGGCCCAGATCATCGCCTTTCTCGAGGAAGCCCGTGAGGCACTGGCTGCTCCGGCCAAATGAGGGTGCTGCTGGACGAGTGCCTGCCGCGCAAACTCGGGCTGCTCCTGACCGGTCATGAAGTGACCACCGTCCAAGGAGCGGGCTGGTCTGGCATAGTGAACGGCCGGCTGCTCGCTCTTATCGCGGGCCACCACGACGCTTTCATAACGGTGGACCAGAATCTGTCCGCCCAGCAGAACACGTCCGTCCTGCCCTTCGGGATAATTGTTCTCCGCAGCCCCACCAACCAACTGGTCGATCTGAAGCCGCAGGTACCGCAAATTCTGGCCGCCTTGGGGAAACTCCGCCCGAGCCAAGTGGCGATAGTTTCAACCTAGGCCTGCGGCAGACCGCCACACGGCAGCTGTCCGGTACAATGCGGTTTCTGACCTTCAGCTTCGTCGCCTTCCTCGCCTACGCGATCGTCACGGCGCTCTTCCAGGTCAGCGCCAGCTTCCGGCTGTGAGGGCCATCGCGGCCATTATCAGAATTCGCCCTCGGACCTTTTTACTCTGCCAATCCCCTGCTATGGGTCTGAGATTTACGAAGCAATTCTCCTATAGAGATCTGTGATTTCTTGAGCGCAACAGAAACTCCGAACTCCTGTCGTAGGGCCTTCTCCAAAGCTCTAGCTCCATGGCCATATTGCCGGGAATCAACCTTTGTCAATTGGTTCTTAAACTGATCTTGGGCTCGAAGTTTCCCATACGGGATGCGATAGCACTTGCCAATTACCCGGAGTATCCGGAGTTCATGGCTTTCGATTGCGATACGATCTTTCTCGAAAGATGTAATAAGTTCGGCGTCCGTCAGATTTTTTCGGTCGGCTAACAATAACCGCCGCGCAGAATAGTATCCGAGAATAAACACCGGAATTCCCAGTATCCCTCCTAGCAAATAATAGGATATTTCACTCCGAAATACGCCACTCATGCAGAAGAGCAAAGGGGATCGGGTCGTAAGTCTTTCAGGAAATACACTATGAGCCCGGCTTCACGATCTGCGTGGCGGAGATTTGCAGCGTGACGTTCAGCATGCCGGGGGCGGAACGCTCGGTCTGCATGGCGATCTGATCCAGGCTGAGGTAAGGGCTCTGCTTCACGAGCTCGTCGTAGAAACCGAGGAGCGCGGGCAGGGTCGCACGGCGGAAGGTGACCTTGACCGTGTGGTAGTTAAATTGCGGTGTGCGCTGTGTCACGGGCGAGTCGATTGCCGGCGTCAGGCTTGCGCCCGTCGCCAGCGAGGTGACGGTGGAGACCAACCGGGTGGCGTCGTAGGTCTTGGTGGGATCGAGGTTGCGGACGGCGTCGCCCGCCGCGGCCTCGATCTCCTTGTGCCGGTCGAGCCAGAGTTGCTGTGTGGCCAGGTCGGTGCGGGTGGAATGCCAGCCCTGCCACTGCGTACGCAGGCGGCCGGTGGCACTCAGCAGCCAGACCAGCGCGCCAAGGAGCACAAAGGCGGTGACGAGCACCTGCTCGCGGCGGCGACAGCGGTTGAACCAGTGCTTCACGGGGCACCTCCTGCGCCGCCGGCGGTTTCCACCTTGAACGCGACCGACAGACCGAAGGTCGTCACGCCGTCGCGGGCACGCAGGTCGTGGATTTCCACCTTTTCCAACGCGGCGATCTTGCGCAGGGCCGCCTCATAGGTGCCGACGTCGTCGGAGCTGTTGGTCTGCGCCTCGATCTCGAGCGCGTGGTGGCCGTTGGTGCCGGTGCGGTTGAACTGGATGGACCGCGGCCGCGGCTCGTTGATGGTCGAGAGCATCTCAAAGAAACGCAGGCGGCGGTGCGTGAGCTCGTCGACCCGGCTGGTGAGGGTGTGGGCGGTCTCCAGCTTCTGGACAAACGGCGCCTGCAACTCGACGCGCTTGTGCTGGACGCGGTTGACGAGGCTGATCGTCAGGGCCCCGAGGTCGAAGACCGCGGCGAGGCCGGCGGCGATCACGCCGCCCAGCAGCACCTTCCAGATGAACTCGCCGCGATGCTGGTCGCGCCGGCGCTTCTCCAGGAAAGCCCGGTCGCGGATATCGAGACCGTCCTGGCCCGGGTGTGCCACCGTGGTGGCCACGACGACCGACCCGGCGACGTCGACCAGTTCGAAGATGAGGCTGTCGCCCTCGCGACGGGCCCGGGGCGTACCGGTGACCAGTCTGACCGTCGCGCCGGTGAGCCCGGCCCGGCCTTCAAGCTCGGCGGCGAACTGCCGGCGGATGTCCTCGGTCGGCGCCTCGGCGTAGGCACGGGTGTGGACGGCCACCGGCCAATTGGTCGATCCGGCCCAAGCCGTGCCGCTGAGCCGGTTGTCGCCGGAATGGATCAGAATCGTGGCGGTGGCCGGCGCCGCCCCAAGAAGGGCGAGCAAGTCGGGTACAACGACGTCGGCGCGTTCCCACTCGGCGGTTTCCTCCGCGCTGAAGCGCCGGCGGTGCGCCGCATAGACCAGCGCCGAGGCACGATCGGGCGCAACGCAACAGCCCCAATAAAGCTGGGCGGCGGGAAACGGCGCGAGGCCCTCCAACGCCAATTCCACCTGGCCCGGAGCCGGCAGGTCCGGCGCCAGCGGCACGAGGCGCAGGAAGAAGCGGTCCGTCGGCGCGAAGATGGCCGTGACGGGCGAGCGCAGGTTGAGTTTGGGCAGGAGACGCATCAGGCGGCGGGGGGCGGTGTGTCGGGTAAAGTCGTTTCAGAAATCTCCAAGACCGTAAAGGGATACCGCAACGTATTCGCCGTGGCCGCCTTGGTCTGGGTCTGGGTCTGAACGTTAGAAGACGCCTGCTGACTCGGCGTGGTTGCAGCCGGCGCGCTGGCCGGCGTGGCGGCAACCGGTGCCGGCAGGGACGCCTGCCCCGACCAAGTCACCAGCGCGGAAAGCTTCAGTTGCGCCGGACCCTGGTGCGCCGTGAGGTTGACGCGCAGGCACTGGATCTGTCCGCCAAGGTTGCGGGTCGTGACGTTGCCCACCTGCCGGCGAGCCTCCTGCAGCGAGCGGAGGTAGGGGCGCGATTTCGTGGCGCTCACCGGCGTGACCAGGTACTTCTGCAAGGTGTCGATCTGGTTCGTGTCCCAGCCCGTCGCCAGCAGTACGGTCGGGGAGGCGGAATTGAGGTTGGTGGAGCCGAACTGGTAGAGGGATACGGCCTGCGTGAAGCTGTTCCAGAGCGGCTTGGGGTGGCCATTCTCGTCGTAGAAGAAATCGCGGGCCACCGCGATGCTCGCCAGCTCGTCGAACGAGCGCAACGAGCGGTAGGGTGGGTCCGCGGGCGGGTCCGCCTGTTCGTAGACGGTGGCGCTGGTCGCGGTTTCGGCTGCGACGTGCCCGTTGTGCATCCAAACAAAGAGCGCGTCGGCCACCCGCGTGGCGTCGGCCGTGGTCAGGCCGAGCTGCACGAGCAGGGCGTTCAAGGTGTCGAGAGGAATGCGCGGCAGCGAGAGCTTGGCGCTCTCGTCCTCGAAGCCGACCTCCATCGTCACACCCTCGCGCGGCACATAGCCGGCGTAACCCAGCGGGTCGTCCCAGCCTTGGGTTGGCGCATAGAGCCCCCCGTCCACGGTCCGGAAATCCATCAGCGCGGCGAGGACCGTCTCCATCGCGGCGCGGGTGTCGGCCCGCAGGCGGTCGCGATCGGCGTTGCGCACCGCGATCAGCAGGTCGGTGCTGCTCGACTCGATCAGGCGCGTGAGCAGGAAAGAGGCGAAGAGCAGCGTGATCAACACCACCACGACGACGGAGCCGCGAGCCTGGGGCAATTTGACTGGACGAAGCCGTATCATGCTCAGTAGGCGGGCAACCCCTCCTGGATCGACGGCACCGTGATGATCTCCTCGTAATCGCGATTTTTCCGGTGGAAATGGAGCCGCACACGGCGCGGCAGCAGCAGGGCGCCGGTGGTGTCCTTTTGCGGCACCGTTTCGGTGGACCAGGTGTCGGTTGCGCTGTCGTAATAGTCGTAGGCCAGGCCCGTGACGAACGACGACAGCACCGCCATGCGCGGGTTGGCGGTCGCAAAATTGGTTTCGAGGCGGGACTTCCAGTAGAGGACCAGACCGTCCTCCTTGCGCCAGGCAAGCGCGCACTGGACTTCTGGAAGCGGATTGCCCGGCCACACCAACAACCGGTCGCCGACGGGCAGGTCGAAGGCCAGCAGGTTCTCCGTGCCGCCCTCGGGCAGCTGCATCTCCGCGATGCTCGGGGCGCCGGCCACGGGATTGCTCGCGCTGGCGCGGCTTACGGCGGTTTGCAGCATTTCGTTGAGGTGCCGGCTGACGGCGCGCGTGTGCTGGACAAAGAGGAACTCGTCCTGATGCTTCGTCCAGGCCTCGGTAATGGAGAACACGAACTGGTTGATCGCCGTCAACAGGGTCGCCAGCAGCACGAGGGCGAGCAGCACCTCGATGAGCGTGAATCCCCGTTCGCCCGCCAGCTGGCGGGGCCCGGGCGTCGACGCGGCCAGTCCTCCGAGGGCACGGTGTTTCATTGGAACGTGCGCAGGGCGAGTTTGCTGCGGGCGGCGGCGCGCAGCGTCTCACGGTCGGCGGGTTGCGACCAAGTCGGCCGCAGCAGGCGGCAGGTCTCGATGACGGCGGGCAGCCTCTTCCCATCCTTGCCGGTGAAGTCGATCTCAAGACTCACATCGAACAGGTCGGCGATGGTCGTGGGTGTCACGGTGGCCCGCCAGCGGGCGGTGCGGTCGTCGGGCAGGGCGAGATCGTTCCAAGCCGTTACCTTGTCCAGCGCGGGTTCGGCCGACAGGGCCTCGCGCACGATCTGCCGGTCGGCGGCGACGTCGTCGCGGTGCAGCGCCGCCTGGTGGGCGGAGAGGACGTTGACGTAGGACGACGCGAGGATGACACCCGAAAAGGCGAAGATCACCAGCGCAACCAGCACTTCGATGAGGGTGAACCCTCCTTCGCTTGGTGCGCGGAAGCGCCCAAGCTCCGGCGAGGAAAGCCCGCGGGGCCGGTCGTCCCGCCTCCAACTGGTTTGGCCCTGATCTGAATTCATCCGTGTAATCCGTGGCTGGGAGATCAGGCGTCAATTGCGGCCGGACGCAGGCCCGGGCGAGAGTACCGTGCAGGTCCACGGATCAATCGTCAGCAGCTGACTGGCTTGGTCGCGGACGATTTCGACCCGGAACGGATCGCAAGTACCGTCGGCGTAGAAGCGCACCCGGGCCAGCGGTTTTTCCACCTCTCGCCCGCCGACCAGCATGGCGGAAATGCGGGCGGGCGGCAGCAGCCGCAGGTCGCCCGCGCCCGCGAGGACCGCTCGTCCCTCCGCCCAGTCAAGCTGGCGGGTCTTCTCGTCGTAGCGCAACTCAAGCTCGCGGCCGGTCAGCACCGCGCTGTGGCGGGCGCTGGCGATCGCGTTGAGCGTTACGGTCTCGACATCGTCCTTCGCCATGGTCCGCAGATATTCGCCGCCGGTGCCGACGAGCAGGGCCGAGATGAGCCCGATGATGGCCAGCACGGCCAGGATTTCCATCAGGGTGAAGGCCGCCGCGACAGGGTGCCGCGGTACGGCCGGACCGGTGGAGCGACGCAGGCCCCGGATGGAGCTGCGGCGGGCCATCACCAATTGCCGATGTCGTCGGCGGTGTCGGCCGTCTTGTCGGGTCCCTTGGAATACAGGTCGTAGCCGCCCGCGTTTTTCACGCCGGGATAGCGGTATTCATAGGGCTGGCCCCAAGGATCGAGCGGGAGCTTGCCCCCGATGGCATCCATGTAGGGGCCCTTCCAGCGATCAGCGTTGCTGGAGGTGGCGCCGATGAGGGCGTTCAGACCCTCGGCAGTCGACGGATAGTCGCCGATGTCCATGCGGTAGCGCACGAGCGACGTCTTGAGCGAGTCGCGCACAAAGATGCGCGCCACCGCCTCCTGGCTCTGGCCGAAGATCCGGTCGGTGTTGCTGACGACCACGCCAATGAGCAGGCCCACGATGGCCAGCACCGTGAGGATTTCGACGAGCGTGAAAGCCTGCTGCCGGCGGGCGTGGCGGTGGGAAAGGGAACGCATCATGGAAGATCAGGGTTGCTGGCGGCGGCTCTGCGGCTGTTGGCCGGGCGCCGCCGCGGGTGCCGGATTGGCCGCCGCCTCGGCGCGGCGGCGGCGGAACTCCTCTATCATTGCCTGGGCTTCCGGGGGCATGTTGCGCATGAAAGGCCCGCCCTCACCGCCCGGACCGCCACCTTCCATCCGGGCGCGTATCATCTCGCGCACCTGGGCACGGCGGGCGGCCCGCTCGGCATTCTCCGGACCGTCCGCGTTCTCGGCATTCTCGGCGTTCTCGTTCTTGGGAGCCGGAGCGGCGGCGGCCACGAGGGATACGTGGGCCCGCTTGAGCGAAAGGGTGAGCGGGCGGCCGGCCTGGCTGACCTGTACCTTGTCGGAACCGGCGTCGTAGGACTTGACCTCAAGCCCGGCGACCTTGGCGTTCACCGGAATCCATTGGGCAGTCTTGGTCGTGGGATTGTAGAGATTGATGAGATAGAGGCCTTCCTCCTGCACCACGCCACGGAATTCGAGTTCACCAGTCGGGGTGGCAGCCGAGGCCGGCGCCTGTCCAAACGGGGTGTTGCTGAGCAGGGATTGCCAATCGCCGGCGGACAAGCCGGCCGGTATGGCCAGCAGGCCGGCGCCCAAACGGAGCCATCGGGCGAGGACCGGCCGGAGTATACTTGTAAGCGAAGGGATCATGCTGGCGATGGAGCTGCCAACGGCAGCAAGGCGGACATTACTCCGGTGTGCTCATATGACGAGCCGATTTACAACCGGTTACCTGTCGGAAGGCTTATTCGGGGCTGATTCCGGTGCGGCTTTCCACGGCCCAACGATAGACCTGCACATAGTGACCGGCGTTCCCTCGCCACGAAAAATCCCGGGCCATCGCCCGCTGTCGCAACGCGGTGAACTCCGCCGGGCGGTCGTAGTAGGTGGCGCAGGCCCAGCCCAGCGTGTCGAACAGCGCCCCCGGGGTTGCATCCTGAAACACGAACCCGGTGCCGCGCCCCTGTCCCTCCGCGAAATTCTCCACCGTGTCCACGAGGCCGCCGGTCGCCCGGACGATGGGCAGGGTGCCATAACGCATGGCATACATCTGGGTCAGGCCGCAGGGTTCGGCCCGGCTCGGCATGACAAAGAAGTCGCTGCCCCCCTGGATAAGCCGCGCCAGGCGGTCGTCGAAGCCGATGTGCACGCCCACCCGGCCGCGCCACGCCTGCACCGCCTGCCGGAAAGTGTTTTCCATCCGCCAATCGCCACTGCCCAGCAGCACGAGTTGGACCTGCATCCGGTCCATGACCGCAGGCAGCGCAGCGGCGAGGAGATCGAGCCCTTTCTGCGTGGCGAGCCGTGAGACGACACCAAAGACCGGCACGCCCGGATTCACCTCGAGACCGGAGCGCTCTTGCAGCCTCGCCTTGCACACCGCCTTGCCGCCGAGCGCGGCGGCGGAATAGTTCGCGGGCAGTGCCAGGTCACGCGCCGGATCCCACGAATCGTCGTCGATGCCGTTGACGATGCCGATCAGGTCCCCCGCGCGGAACCGCAGCACCGCGTCGAGTCCAAAGCCGCCCGCCGGGGTCTTGATCTCGCTGGCATAGGTCGGGCTGACCGTCGTGATCTTGGTCGAATGGTAGAGCCCGCCCTTCATCAGGTTGACCGAGCCGTAAGACTCGAGGCTGTCGGCGCGGAATTCCCCGGGCGGCAAGCGGGCGAAATCGAGCACGCGCCGGTCGCAATAACCCTGGTGCTCAAGGTTGTGGATGGTGAAAACCGTCGCCGCATTCCCGAGCGGCGTGCGGCGCAACGTGGTGTTGAGCATCACGGGCACGAGGCCGGTCGTCCAGTCGTGGCCATGCACCACGTCGGGCGTCCAGCCCAGCTGCTGGCAGAGCGCCAGGGCGCCGCGCGACAGGAAGGCGAAGCGCAGGTCGTTGTCCGCGCAGGCGCCCCACGGGGTGGTATAGACCTCAGGCCGGGCGAAGTGATCGTTGTTCTCGAGGAAATACACCGGCACGGCCGAACCGGGCAGCACGGTCTCCCAGGTGCGCGCCCACTGGGTCATCGCGCCAACGTCGACGCCCAGCGGTTCCGGCAGCGCCCGCCACTCGCCGACCTGTTTCACGGAGCCGTAGGCTGGGCAGACGATGCGGACATCATGGCCGAGCTTCGCCAGTTCCTTCGGCAGTGCGCCCACCATGTCGGCCAGCCCGCCGACCTTGACGAACGGCTCGACCTCCGGGGTGACGAAAAGGATCTTCAACGCGCGCACCGGGTGAGAAAATCGCAAGCCCCGGACCGTGCCGAGCCCAAAGTCGCCCGCGACCCCGATGTAACATGGGAATCGCTCCCTACCGCTTGGCGGCGGGATAGCTGCCGATCCACTTCACGAGCGGGCACATCTTCTTCAATTCCTTCAGCGTCGCCTGCATCGCCGGCTCGTCGTAATGGCCGGTGATGTCGATGAAGAAGTAATAGTCCCACTGCCGCGTGCGGCTGGGGCGGGACTCGATGCGCGACATGTTGAGCCCGCGCCGGCTGAACGGCTTCAGCATCTTGAGCAGTGCGCCGGCCTCGTCGTGCAGCGACACGAGGAGGCTCGTCTTGTCGCGGCCGAAGCCGAGCGCGCCCGACGGCTCGCGGCCGATGATGGCGAAGCGCGAGACGTTGTTCTTCTGGTCCTGGATCTTGTCGGCCACCACGGCCACGCCGTAACGTTCGCCCGCGATGCGCGCGGCCACCGCGGCCGCGCCCTTCTCCTGCCGGGCCAGTTGCACCCCATACGCCGTGCTGTCCACATCGACCAGCCGCGCGTGCGGCAGGTTGCGCTCCAGCCATTGACGGCACTGGGCCAGCGCCTGGTCCTTCGAGTAGACCTTGGTGATCTTCGCCAGCGGCGAGTTGGAAAGCAGCGCGTGCTGGATGTCGAGATACTGCTCGGCGACGATCAGCACGTTGGAGTCGACAAAGAGGTCGTGGGCGTCGCGCACCGCGCCCTGCGTGGAATTCTCCAGCGGCACGACCCCGTAGTCGGCCTCGCTCTTCTCCACCGCGGTAAACACGTCCCCGATGGTCATCATCGCGTGATACTCCACGCTGGCCCCGAACTTCCGCAGCGCGGCCTGATGCGTATTGGTGGCCTCGGGCCCGAGGTAGGCGATGCGTAGGGGCTTCTCCAGCGCCAGCGCCGCGGACATGATCTCGCGGTAGATGGCGTTGAGCGCGGTCTCCTTGAGCGGGCCGTCGTTGATCTTCCTGAGGCGCGCCAGCACCTCGGCCTCGCGTTCGGCGACGTAGATGCGGCTGCTCACGGAGCGCTTCAGTTTACCGATCTTCGCCGCCAGCTGCAACCGGCGGTTGATCAGCGTCACGAGGCGCTGGTCGAGGATGTCGATGTTGTTCCGGATGCGGGTGAGTTGCTTTTTCATGACACGGGGGCGGGCGGACGGGGGGAGCGGCGCAGAGCATGGAGAGCCTTGGCCCGGGTAATCAACTCCGCAAGCACCTGCGGGGTGACCGCCTGCTTCGGGTCATCGCCCAGCCCATGGCTCGGGCTGACGTGCGCCTCGATGCACAGACCGTCGGCGCCGTAGGCCACGGCGGCGAGCGCGCAGTCCGGCACATAGGCCGCCTTGCCCACCGAGTGCGACGGGTCGACCACGACGGGCGCCCAGGTGCGCTCCTTGAGCAGCGGCGTGATGGATTCGTCCGGATGGTTGCGGTAGCCGTCGAGGCCGGGCTGCGTGCCACGGGGGCAGAGGATGACGTTCGGGTTGCCGAAGTTCACGATGTATTCGGCGGCGGAGATGAATTCGTTGAGCGTGCCGAGATGCATCCCGCGCTTGAGCAGCACGACGGTGTCGCGGCCGGCGACCGCCCTGCCGATCTGACGGAGGAGCGAATAATTCAGGGCGTTGCGCGCGCCGATCTGCAGCACGTGCACGCCGGCGTCGAGCGCGAGGCGGAGCTGCTCCTCATCCATCACCTCGGCGTCCACCGGCAGACCGGTGCGGCGCGAGCCTTCCATCAGGATGTCCAGCGACTTGGTGTCGCCCTGGAACGCGTAGGGATTGGTCCGCGGTTTCCAGACGCCGCCGCGCAAGGCCTGGGCGCCGGCCTCCTTCACCGCGTGCGCCGTCTCGTAGAAATAGTTGGGGTTCTTCGGATCGATCGTGCAGAGCCCCGCCATGATGAGCAGTTCGTCCCCGAGGGTCACAGCACCCACCTTCACGCGGTGGTGCGCGAGGTCGGACTTGATGTCCATCAGCTTGTGCGGCGACTGGATGGTGTCGACGC
>CAZZDB010000132.1:0-11139 GCA_964652485.1 uncultured Oleiharenicola sp. | reverse complement strand
GCCCGGAGCTTTGGCTGGGGGAGTTGCCCCGACCGGATGACGCCAGCAACAAATACTCGCGCGGCCATGCGCTGATTTCCGGGGGCTATCCGATCACGGGTGCGACCCGGATGGCGGCTCGCGCGGCGGCGCGGGCCGGGGCGGGACTGACGACCATTGCGGTGCCCCAGATCGCATTGCCGATCTATGCCGCGGCGCTGACCAGCATCATGGTGCAACCGCTCGTGGTGCCCGATCAATTCTTCGGCTTTCTCGACGACCGTCGCCTGACCGCCTTCTTGATCGGCCCGGGCGCCGGCGTAAGTGACGAGACACGAGACCGCGCGCTGGCCATGTTGGCGACCGGACGGCCCACGGTGCTTGATGCGGACACGCTCACCTCCTTCCAGGAAAATCCCTCCGCCTTGGACCGGGCGATCACCGGACCGTGCGTGCTCACGCCCCACGACGGCGAATTCGCCCGCCTATTCGACCCGCGCGGGGACAAGCTCACCCGGACGCGCCGGGCGGCGCGCCGCAGCGGGGCCATCATCGTCCTCAAGGGCAGCGACACGGTTATCGCGGCGCCGGACGGACGGGCCATCATCAACACCAACGCCCCATCCACCCTGGCCACGGCGGGGGCCGGCGATGTCCTGGGCGGCATCATTCTCGGGCTCCTTGCCCAAGGGATGGACCCGTTCTTCGCCGCGGCCGCGGCGGCGTGGATGCACGGCGCGGCGGCCACCGACTTTGGTCCAGGGCTCATTGCGGAAGACCTGCCGGACCTCCTGCCGGGCGTCTTCCGGCGTCTCGACAGCCTGCGCAGTGCCGCTCCTCAGCCGGTCGTAGTCTCCACCTTTCAACACCGCCGCCCCGGCACAAATGGATCTGGAACCGTAAGACACTATGCATGCGATGGTGCTCAAGAGGCTTAAGGCGCCCTTGGAATGGACCGAACTTTCCGACCGTCATCCCGGTACTGGCGAGATTCGCGTCCGGGTGGCGGCGTGTGGCGTATGCCGCACGGACCTCCATGTCGTCGACGGCGAATTGCCGGACCCCCGGGTACCGATCATTCCCGGCCATGAGATCGTCGGCCGGATTGACGAACTGGGCCCGGGCGTCGCCGGGCTGGCCCTCGGCGAACGCGTCGGGATCCCGTGGCTCGGTCATACCTGCGGCGTGTGTCCCCAGTGCATCGCCCACCGCGAGAACCTCTGCGACCGGCCGCTCTTCACGGGGTACACCCGCGACGGCGGATTCGCGACAGCGGTGATCGCGGATGCCCGTTTTGCATTTCCGCTGGGCGAGGCGGGCACCGATGTGGCGCTCGCGCCGTTGCTCTGCGCCGGGCTGATCGGGTGGCGCTCGCTGGTGATCGCCGGCGCGGGAAATAGCATCGGGCTCTATGGCTTCGGAGCGGCCGCGCACATCCTCGCCCAGGTGGCAAAGTGGCAGGGGCGGTCCGTGTTTGCGTTCACCCGGTCGGGCGACGTGGCGACGCAGGCGTTCGCCCGCCGCCTCGGTGCGGCGTGGGCCGGCGGGTCCGACACACTGCCGCCGGAGCCGCTCGACGCGGCGATCATCTTTGCGACCGCGGGCGAACTCGTGCCGCTGGCGCTGAAGGCGGTCCGCAAGGGCGGGCGCGTGGTGTGCGCCGGCATCCATATGAGTGACATTCCGGGCTTTCCCTATTCGCTGCTCTGGGAGGAACGGTCATTGGTTTCGGTCGCCAACCTAACGCGGCAGGACGGTCTCGATTTCCTGAGCCTGGCTCCAAAGGCGGGTATCGTCACCAAAACCACGACGTATCCGCTCCAGCAGGCCAACCTGGCCCTCGCAGACCTCCGCGCCGGTCGCTTCGAAGGCGCGGCCGTGCTCGTGCCCTGAGTCGCGCCGCGTCGCACGGACTCTCGGTCGTCGCGGGCCGGCGGAACGCCGGGTAGGTCATCGCCCCATATTTCCGCACCACATGGCCGTGTATCGTCGCGCACCACTGAAACGCGAGCAAGCGAGCAAACATTCCGCCATGATCTCCCTGAAACATTCCTTATTGCTCACCCTTGCCCTTAGCCTCGCCCTGCCGGCCGTGGCGCAGGCCCCGGGGGCGGCCTATTCGGTCGAACAGCTGGACCAGTTGCTCGGGCCGATCGCCCTCTATCCCGATCCGCTGGTCGCGGTGATCCTTCCCGCCTCGACCGTGCCGGCGGATGTCACGTCGGCGGCAGACTATCTGGCGTCCCGCGGCGGGCCCGCGGGCATCGAGGCGCAGCCGTGGGACCCGAGCGTCAAGGCGCTGGCGCACTATCCCGAGGTCGTGAAATGGATGAACGCCAACCTCGATTGGACCGAGGCGCTCGGCGCGGCCTTTGCGCAGCAGCCGGCAGAGGTGATGAAGTCCATCCAGCAACTTCGCGCCCAGGCCCGGGGGGCGGGATCCCTCGTCGATACGCCGCAACAGCGGATCGACCTTCAGGGCGACGACATCCGGATCGTACCCACCGAGCCGGGCATCATCTACGTGCCGCAATACGACCCGGCCATCGTCTATGAAACCCAGGTCAGCTACCCCGGCCCTTATCTCTCGTTTGGGCTCGGTTTCCCCGCGGGGGCTTGGCTGGGCTACGAGTGCGACTGGGACGATTTTGGAATCTGGGTCGGGCCGTGGAGCCCCGGCTGGGCGTATCGGCGCGATTGGCGGCAGCCCCATTCGGGCGGAAGCTCATGGCACGCATGGCGTCCCGATCCGCGTCGCTCACGCGAAGTCGTGCGTAATTACTATCGTCCCGATGCGCGCCTGCCCCGGCCAGGATTCGCGGCCGGCTATCACGCCCCGGTGCGTCCGCCCGGTGCGACGACCCATACCGCGACTTCCCGTGATCTTTCCGGTCCCGACTACCGCGGCCGCGGGATCGGAACGCCCCGGCCCTCGGGCCCCGCCCCGGCAAGCCAGCTTTTCGGCGGCTACGACCGCGGAATGGCGACGCGCGATTTCAGCGGACGGGGCCAGGCGAGCCGGACGGTGCCCGTTCGGTCCCTTCCGCCACCGCGGGCCGCCGCGCCATCCCGTGGACCGGAACCGTCCCGCCGCGCCGAAGCAAATCCAGGGTCAACCCAGGAACCCGAACGCAAAAGGGAACGACCATGATCGCCCACCCGAAGCAATCAGCACCATGAACTCTCTTCCCCGGATGATTCGCTCCTTTCAAATTCTTGCCGCAGGCGCAGCCCTGATGGTCGGCAGCGGTCCTCCCGCTCTGTGCGCCGAACCGCCCGCATCGAACGGACCGGCGGAAACCTTCGCCTCCCCCGCCGAGGCCGTTAAGGCACTCGCGGCCGCGACCAAGGCCGGCGACCACGCCGCGCTCAACGCCATCTTCGGTCCGGACGTCAAGGATCTGTTGTCGGGTGACCCGAAACAGGACGCACTCGAGTTCGCCTCGTTCGCCGCCTTGATCGGCCAATATTCCCGGCTGGTCCAGAAGGCCGACGACCGCTTCGTCCTCAACCTCGGCGATCAGAACTGGCCCTTCCCCATCCCGCTCGTCAAAAAAGCCGGAGCGTGGTCGTTTGACACGGCGGCGGGCAAGGAGGAGATCCTCAACCGTCGCATCGGCGAGGATGAGTTGAACGCCATCGGTGTCTGCCGCACCTACCTCGCCGCCCAGCGGGAATACGCGAGCGTGGATCGCAACAGCGACGGCGTCCTCGAATTCGCCCGGCGCCTGCGCAGCACGCCGGGACACCAGGACGGCCTCTATTGGCCCGCGGCGCCGGGCGAAGACCCCAGTCCGTTCGGCCCGCTCATCGCCGAGGTGCACTCCGAGGGCTACGGCGGCAAGACTGCGGAAGGCGAGCCGCAGCCATTCAAGGGCTACCGGTTCAAGATCCTGACGGCGCAGGGCGCGTCCGCTCCCGGCGGGGCGTACGATTATTTTATCAACGGCCGCCTCATCGCCGGCTTCGCGTTGGTCGCTTATCCGGCTCATTGGGGCGAATCGGGCGTCATGACCTTCATCGTCAACCAGTGGGGCAAGGTCTATCAACGCAACCTTGGCGACCAAAGCGCTGCCGTCGCCGTCGCGATGACCGAGTTCGATCCAGACCCGGACTGGAAAGCGGTATCCCCACCCTGAACGGCCCCGGAACCCTGAGCCGAACATGCCCGACGCCGGCACCTGTTTTCCGCGTGGCTGGCGACTTGCGATCGTCGGCGCGTCGTTGGTCTTGGGCTCCTGCGGGACTCCAGGCCCGCGTGAGCAGACCGGCAAGGCCGTTGCCGTCCCCGCCGCCTGGCAGAACCACGGCACTGCTCCGGGCGGGAGACTCGACACGGCCGCATTGGCGACCTGGTGGACGCTGTTCAACGATCCGGTCCTGGACGAGCTGATCACGGGAGCGTTGCGGTCCAGCCCGGATGTTCGCACGGCGCGATCGAGAATCGCGCAATACCGGGCGTTGCGTGGCGTGCAACGGGCCGCGCTATTTCCCTCCGTCACCGCCAGCGTTTCCGGTGGCGGCACGCAAACCCGGGGAAAATATACCGCCGTCACCGCGAACGGCGCCGCCCAGGGCGAGTCCTACGGTGCGTCGCTCGATGCGGGGTGGCAGGTCGACTTGTTCGGCCTGCAGCGACAGAACGTCGATGCGGCCTCGGCCGATCTTGCCCAGAACGAGGAGCTTTTTTACGGTGTCGAGGTATCGTTGGCGGCGGAGGTCGCGCTGGCATACGTGACGCTGCGCTCGGCCGAGGCCCAGCTGGCGGTCGTGCAGCGCAGCCTGGGGACGCGCCTCGAGACGGCGCAACTCACCCAATGGCGCGAGCAGGCCGGCACCGGCAACGCGCTCGATACCCAGCAAGCCGTGAGCACGCTTGAACAGGTGCGCGCATCAATCCCGGCGTTGCAACTGGCCATCGCCCAAACCACGAACCAACTGACCGTGCTTTCCGGTCGCACCCCCGGCTCCCTTGACGCGTTGCTGTCCCCGCCGCGCAGCGTGCCGGAGGCTGCGGCAGGCCTCGCAACCGGCATTCCCGCCGAAACCCTGCGGCAGCGGCCTGACGTGCGCGCAGCGGAACGGGGTGTGGAGGCGGCGTTCGCGCGCACCGCCGCCGCGCGGCGGCAGCGGTACCCCGCGTTGAATCTCACCGGCTCCCTCGGGGTCGAAGCCCTCAAGGCCAGGCGTCTGTTTTCGCCGGATGCCACGGTGGCCAGCCTGCTCGGCAGCCTCACCGCGCCGGTCTTTGAAGCCGGCCGCATCCGAGAAACAATCACGGTCCAGACCGAACTCCAGAAACAGTCCCTCACCGCCTACGAGGCAACCGTGCTCACGGCACTCTCGGAGGTGGAGAACGCCCTCGTCGCCACGCAGCGCCACGGCGAGCGCCTGGCCACGCTGGCGCGCGCGGTCACCGCGGCACGCGAGGCCGCCACGCTCTCGGCGCTGCAGTTTCAGGCCGGGCAGGTCGATCTCCTGGCTTCGCTCGAGGCCCAGCGCACCCTCCTCGATCTGGAGCAACTGGCCGTCACCACGACGGCCGACCGCGCCGGCGCCTATGTCCAGCTCTACAAGGCCCTCGGCGGCGGCTGGTCGCACCTCTGAAGATCCCGTCCGGCAATCTTGATTATGAAAGCTCCCGCCCCCCTGGCTCCCGTCGACCTAGCCACCGCCATCCAGGCGGGTGGACCGCACCGGCCTTCGCTGCTGCGCTGGATACTTGTGCTGGCCGGCGGCGCGCTGCTCGTTGCCGCCTGGATCTGGTGGCGGCACGACGTCGCGCTGAAAAGCCAGCCGCCGCCGTTTGCGACGGAGGCGCTCAAGCGCGGCGACATCAGCCTGACCATCACCGCCACGGGAAACCTGTTTCCGACCAATCAGGTCATCGTCGGCAGCGAACTCTCGGGCACCACCCTCGAGGTCTACGTTGATTTCAACGACCGCGTGACCAAGGGCCAGCCGCTCGTCAAGCTCGACACCACCAAGCTGGCGCAGCAGACGGAGAGCAGCCGCGCCGCCGTCAAATCGGCGCAAGCCTTGGTCGGGCAGGCCGAAGCCACCGTCAGGGAGAGTGCCGCCGCGCTCGCCCGCCAGCAGGACCTGCAACAGCTCAGCGGCGGCAAGGTGCCGGCCAGACTGGACATCGACACGGCCGTCGCCACCGCCGACCGTGCCACCGCCAATCTCCTGAGCGCGCAGGCCGCAGTCAGCGAAGCCCAGGCCCAGGTGCTGATCAATGAAACCGATCTGGCCAAGTCCATTGTCAAGTCGCCGATCGATGGCATCGTCCTCACACGCAGCATCGAGCCGGGCCAGACCGTTGCGGCCAGCTTCAACTCGCCGCAGCTGTTCGTAATCGCGGAGAAGCTGGAGCGCATGAAGCTGGAGGTGGCGATTGCCGAAGCGGACATCGGGCGGGTCGCGAAGGGCCAGAAATCCACCTTCACGGTGGATGCGTGGCCCGATCGTTCCTACACCGCCAGCGTCTCGATCGTCTCCTACGGCTCGGCGGTCACGGAAAACGTGGTGACTTACGAGGCCGACCTCGAGGTGACCAACGACGACCTCAGCCTCCGCCCCGGCATGACGGCCACCGCCGACATCCTCGTGGCGGAAAGCAAGAACGTCTTCCTCGTGCCCACCGTGGCGCTCCGATTCGTGCCCGCCGACCCGGTCGCGGCCCTGCCCACCGCCGCCAAGAAATCGTTCGTGCAGAGCCTGATTCCCTCGATCAGCCGCGGCCGGCGGCGGCCGGCGGCCGACGATCCGTCCGGGAAACCCCCAGCGGCCGGCGCGCACATCTGGGTTTTTCGCAACGGGCATCCCGAATCGATCGCGGTGAAGCTGGGCTTGAGCGACGGACTCGACACCGAGGTCTCCGGCGACGGACTCGTCGAGGGACAACTCGTCATCACGCACGCCAACGCCCCGTCGGCATGAACGCGCCCGCCCCACCGCCGCTCATCGAACTGCACGGCCTGACCAAAACCTATGGCACCGGCGACGCGGCCTTTCAGGCGCTCAAAGGCATCGATCTCACGATCCGTCGCGGCGAGTTTGTCGCAATCATGGGCCCGAGTGGCTCCGGCAAGTCCACGCTGATGAACGTGCTTGGCTGTCTCGATATCGCTACGACCGGCACCTATCTCTACGAAGGCATCGCGGTCGAACAACTCGGCTCCGATCAGCGCTCGTTGCTGCGGCGCTATGCCCTCGGTTTCATTTTCCAGGGTTTCAACCTTCTCGCCCGTACCAGTGCGCAGGACAACGTCGAACTGCCGCTGCTTTATCGCGGCCTCGCCCGCAAAGACCGCCACGAAAAGGCGCTGGCCGCGCTCACGTCCGTCGGACTCGCCACGAAGCTGCGCAGTTCCCCGGCCGAGCTCTCCGGCGGCCAGCAGCAGCGGGTGGCCATCGCCCGAGCCATCGTCACGGAGCCAAGCACCCTTTTGGCCGACGAGCCCACCGGCAACCTCGATTCCGTCACGACGCGCGACGTCATGGCGCTGCTGACCCGTCTCAATGAGGATCGCGGCATCACCGTGCTCGTCGTCACGCACGCTGACGACGTTGCGGCCTGCGCCAAGCGCACCGTTCTCATCAAGGACGGACTCATCGAGTCCGATGTCGTCCGGTCATGATCCCCCTCCTCCGATGATCTGGAACGCCTTCGCCATCGCCGTGCAGGAGATCGCGCGCAACCTCACCCGTGCGTTCCTCACCGTGCTTGGCATCTTCATCGGCGTCGCGGCGATCATCACGATGGTCACGCTGGGCCAGGGCGCCACGCTGGCGGTCAAAGCCCAGATTTCCAACCTCGGGAGCAACCTCCTCGCGCTGCGCCCCGGCGCCGGATTTGGGGCGCGCGCAGTGGGGGTGCCGAATTTCACCGAGAAGGACGCTGACATCATCGGCGAGCAGATCGCCGGCATCGCCGCGCTCGCGCCCGTCCGCGTCGCCTCGCTCAGCACCATTTACCTCCACGAGGCGCGCACGTCCGCCGTCACTGGCACCACGCCGGTCTATTTTCAAATCAACAAGTGGTCCCTCGCCGAGGGCCGTCTGTTTTCCGCCACTGATCTCCGCTCGGGCAGCGCGGTGTGCGTGATCGGCAACACCGTGCGTGCGGATCTCTTTGGCGCCGAAGATCCGGTCGGCGCCAAAATCCGCATCGGCAAGGCCTCGTGCGAAGTCATCGGCCTGCTCAAGACCAAGGGCCAGGCCGGCATGGGCGATCAGGACGATACCATCATCGTACCGCTCTCGACGCTCCAGCGCCGCCTGATCGGCAAGACCTCCTCGCACGATATCAGCCAGATTGCGATCTCCGCGGAGGACGGTACCGACAGCGCCGCCCTCATCGCCGACATCACCTCGCTGATGCGACAGCGGCGCAACCTCCAGGCGAACCAGGACAACAATTTCTCGGTGTTCGACACCCGCCAGATCGCCGAGGCGCTCGGTTCCACGACCCAGCTGATGACGATGCTCCTCGCGGCGGTCGCCGGTGTATCGCTGCTCGTCGGCGGCATCGGCATCATGAACATCATGCTGGTTTCCGTCACCGAGCGCACGCGGGAGATCGGGATCCGCCTGGCGATCGGCGCGATGGCAAGCGAGGTGTTGCTGCAATTCCTCGTCGAGGCCGTGACCCTCTCCTGCATCGGCGGGCTGATGGGAATCCTCCTCGCGCTCGGCCTCTGCGTGGGCCTCGCACACCTCATCCAGGTGCCGTTCAACTTCAACCTTCAGATCAATGTCATCGCCTTCCTGTTCTCAGCTGCGGTCGGCATCCTTTTTGGGTACGCCCCGGCCCGCCGCGCCGCGCGCCTGAATCCAATCGACGCCCTCCGGCATGAATAGGGGCACCTTGAGCGACCGGCGACCACCTCCTCCAAACCACTGGATGGTCTTGGCCAAACGTTTTGCGACCATGCGGTCCGCGCTTGCCGAGGTTGTCAAAGGTCGTCGGCGGATCACGAGCTGGCCGGCGGCCCGCCAGGTTTCCGATCCTAACCCGTGGCGTGAGGCCATGAGACATGGCCACGCCCCGCGTTAGCGACACCACAAGTCTGTGTGACCGGCCGGTAGACCTGACGGGCCACGCATTTACCTCTTAATGAAACCGCGCAGCAGCGTTGCAACGAACAGAACCAGAAAGATGACAAAGAAAACCTTGGCGATCGTAGCGGCCGTGCCCGCGATGGCTCCGAAACCCAAGGCACCCGCGACGAGGGCGATAAAGAGGAAGAGGATGGCGTAATTTAACACGGGCTCCGGCCTACGGGGCCTTTGATCCCCGGAACAGACCCGCGGCGCCCACAACGGCGGCGACAGCGCCGCCGATGAGCAGCCACACGGTCTTGTCGGTCGGATTCCCCGTGAAAAAGCGAGAGAAGCTCGAGCCGATCGAGTCGGAGGCATTCGCTCCGCAGATCAACAAAATGATACCGACAATAAGCAGTGCAAACGAGATGGATTTATTCATGGGATCAGGCCTTGGCCACGAGGGGTTGCGATACTTCTTCCTCTTCCGTTTCGAGCTGGGCCCGGAGCATCCAAGCCGTCTTTTCGTGCTTCTCCATCAGGCCGGTGAGGAAATCGGCGGTCCCGGCATCCAGATAGCGGGTGGCGCAGGACTCGATGTCCGCGCGAAGCTGCACGACCAGATCCTCGTGCAAGGCGAGGAGTTCGCCGAGCATGTGCTCGGCGGGCAGATCGATGCCCGGATCGGCCGAGAGGCGCGCAGCGTCCCCGAGGTCGGCCCAGTTGCCGCGGGCGCCGGCCCCGATGGCGCGGGCACGCTCGGCGACGTCGTCGATCCAACCTGCGATCTGTTCATACTGCTCCTCGAAGGCCAGATGGAGGCTGCGAAAATCCGGGCCGGTGACATTCCAGTGATAGTCCCGCGTCGTCGCGTAGAGCACGGACTCGTCCGCGAGGAGCAGGTTGAGTATCTGGCCGACTTCGAGACGGGTTTCGTCATTCAATCCAATGTTGGTTTTCATGTAAGTGGGCAGCCTGGTTCAGGACCGCGCGGGGTGTGCCGGCGTCAGGACTGGGTGTTCCGGGGTGTGTGATGCTGAGCATGGTTCGTGGCGCCCGTTGCGTGCGTCGGAACCAAGGGCCGGCGGGCCGCCTTGCCCGCGACTGTCCCGGGACCGGAAGCGGCGCGCAGCAATAGGGGCTTCAGGTTTCCCGTCGGCGGGTTGCTGGCGGCAGCAGGAGCGTGGATTCGGGAGGCCATGACGGGAAGGGAGACTATCCAGCGGCCTGAACTGACCAAGCGCCGGGAGGAAAACAGGGTGCGGCCGTCCGAAGACGGCCGCGCGTTGGTTGAATGTTGCTCTCCGCCTCAGGACTTCACGGTCATGGCATTAGTGACGGACTGGGTGCCGCGGACATCCTTGGCCAGCTTGGTGACCAGGGACTTCTCGGCCTCGGAGCTCGCCACGCCGGTGATGACGATCACGCCGTCTACGGTCTCGACCTTGGTCTTCAGGGCGCTGGTCCCCTTGTGGGTGAGCAGCGCGTATTTGACCTGGCTGGTGATGGAGGCGTCGTCGATCTTCTCGCCGATCGTCGGCTTGTCGGTCATCTTGTCCGTCACGACGATCTCGTTCTTCACGGTCTTCACGCCGTCGATGTCCTTGGCGTAAGCCTCGGTGAGTTCCTTCTGGGCGACATTGTCGGCGGTGCCGGTCAGGACGACGTTGCCGTCGACGACCGTGACCTTCGTGCTGGTGGCGCTGACATTGGCCTTCACGAGCAGGCGGCTGCGGATCTTGACCGCCATCCAGGCATCGGATTTCTCCGGATAGACCGGGTCGACCTTGATGTCATTGTTGATGCTGACCACGCCGGGCAGGTTTTCCACGGTGTCCGCGGCGAGATCCCGGTCATCCTTGTCCTGGACGGTGCCGGTGAGCGTGACCACGCCGTCGCTGACCTTCACCTTCACATGATCCTCGAGGACGGTGCGGTAGTTATAGGAGGACTTGGCGGCTTCCTCGATCTTGCGATCGACGCTGGACGAGGCCAACAGCACGAGCGGGCTGGCGATGATGACTAACAGGGCGGACAAATTTTTGATTTTCATAAGCAAGGCGTGCAGCTTACCCCGCCCCCACCCCGCTCGCTATGGGGCGTTGTCCTACC
>CAZZDB010000131.1:0-11182 GCA_964652485.1 uncultured Oleiharenicola sp. | reverse complement strand
CGCCCAGGACCGCGGCGCGCTGCCCTACGTCAACCTCCAGCGGGCCCGCATCACCCGCGAGCTGCTGCAGGGAGCCACCGCCGACCAATATGCCACCACGGCCGAGATCGAGCTGGCCCGGATGCACAAGATGCAGGCCTACATCGCCGTCCGCGGCTCGGACAATATCTTCGAGACCTCCGACGTGCCGGCCGAGCGGGTGCAGACCGTCGCCAAGGTCCTCAAGCCGGTGCTGGACCACCGCGTGAACAAGACTAAGTGGGTCGTGCTCCGCTGGCCCTCCTCCGCCATGGCCCAGCAGGCGGGCATGAGCACGACTGCCTTCGAGGATTTCTATTTCCGCGTCTGCACGTTCGACTACCGCCGTTACGGCCCGGGCATGAAGGCCCTCGCCGACCTCATGAACAAAACCGACCGGGTGCACCTCCGCGGCCCGGGCACCGACCTCAGGTTCTCCATCAAGGGCATTGGCGCGGTGGCCTGCGGTGGCCTGCGCAACATTCCTGACGGCGAGGTGTTCTCCTGTCCGGTCAAGGACAGCGTAGAGGGCGTCATCCAATACAATGCGCCCACCGTCTATCTGGGCACGTCGTTCGACAGCATCCGGCTGGTCTTCAAGCAGGGCCGGATCGTCGAGGCGACCAGCAACAACACGAAGCGCTTGAACGAGATTCTTGATACCGATCCGGGCGCCCGCTACATCGGGGAGTTCGCCATCGGCTTCAACCCCCACATTCTCGAGCCCATGCGCGACATCCTGTTCGACGAGAAGATCGCGGGCTCGTTTCATTTCACCCCGGGCCAGGCCTATGAGACCGGCGGTAACGGCAACAAGTCGGCCGTGCATTGGGACATGGTCAACATCCAGCGGCCCGAATACGGCGGCGGGGAAATCTGGTTCGACGGGAAACTGGTCCGCCGGGACGGCCTGTTCACCCTGCCAGCTCTCAAGAAGTTGAACCCCGACCAATTGCTGAAGGTGAAATGAGAATTAGCCACGGAACACACAGAAGACACGGAAACAGTCCGCAATCCTTCTGTGTCTTCCGTGTGTTCTGTGGTTTATGAATCAGGATTCAAATCTTTCGGACTTCATTCAGTCACTCCCGAAGACGGAGACGCATCTGCACTTCGAGGGCACGCTGCCGCTCGAGCTGCTCCAGAGGGTCCGGCCGGAGTTCGCCGTGCCGCCGGCCTCTTGGGCATCCGATTTCAAGTTCCGCGACTTTGCGCATTTCGAACGGGAGCTGCTCGACATGGCCTTCGCTTGGTTCACGTCGGCCGAGCGCTACCACGAGGCCGCGAAGGTCGTCTTTGCGCGCCATGTCGCGCAGAACATCAAGTACGTCGAGACCAGTTTCGCCTCCGGTTGCATCGAGTTCCTCGGGCTCGACGGCCGCGAGGTGCTAGAAGCCATCCGCACCGCCGTGCCCGCCGGACTGGAGGTGCGGATCTTCATCGGCATCCACCACAACGGCGCCGGGCCGAGGATGCAGCCGGTGCTGGAGGACGCCCTCGGCTGGCCGGACCTCGCGGGCATTGACCTGCATGGCACGGAAGGCTTCCCGCTGGAACCATGGTCCCGGGAGTATTGGGCGGCGGCGCGCCAGGCCGGCAAATACACCAAGGCACACGCCGGGGAGCTGATGGGCGCCGATTTCGTCCGGCGGGTGCTCGACGAACTCAACCCGCACCGGATCGAACATGGTGTGCGGGCGCTCGAGGATCCCACCGTCATCGCTGAGATCAAGCGACGCGGCATCGCGCTCGATGTCTGCCCCATCAGCAATCACAAGCTGATGCCCGGGGTCACGCTTGCCAGCCATCCCATCCGGGGGCTCGTCGACGCCGGCGTGAAGGTGACGGTCAGCACGGATGATCCGATCTCCTTCGGCAACACTCTGGCGGACGAATACACGGCACTGGCAACGGAGCGCGGATTCTCTCGGCAGGAACTGGTCCGGCTCGCGCGCAACGGTTTCGAGGTGGCGCTCATGCCCGAGGCGAGGAAGAAACCCTGGCTCGATCAACTCGACGCCATTCTACGCGCATGACGACGTTCACCGTGCCCGAAGGCGTCCGTCGTGAACGGGCCGACAAGGTCCTGGCGCACGCGTTTCCCGAGCATAGCCGGGGGGCGTTCCAGCGGGTCCTGGAGGCCGGCTTGGTCCTGGCCGACGGGCAGGTCATCGCCCAGGACCAGGAAGTGAAGAGCGGTCAGGTGCTGGAGTTCTCCTTTCCGGCGACCACGCTGGCCGAGCTGAAGCCCGTCGATATTCCGCTCGATGTGATCTACGAGGACCGGCATCTCATCGTCCTGAATAAGGCGGCGGGCATGGTCGTACATCCGGGGATCGGCACGGGCGAGGACACGATGGTGCACGCGCTGCTGGCGCACTGCGCAGGCGAACTCAGCGGCATCGGCGGTGTGGAGCGGCCGGGCATCGTGCACCGGCTGGACAAGGAGACCTCCGGGCTGCTGGTCGTGGCGAAAAACGACGCGGCGCACCGGGCCCTTGCTGACCAGTTTGCTTCCCGCACCCTGCGCAAGGAGTATGTCGCGCTGGTGTCGGGCGTGCCCAAGACGGACAGCGGCAGCATCGACCGGAGCATCAGCCGCCATCCCGTGCACCGCCACCGCATGACGACCGGAGAAGGGGGGCGCCCCTCGCGCACCGACTGGGCGGTGGAGAAGAAATTCGGCGGACACGCCGCACTGGTGTGCTGCCGCATCCACACCGGCCGGACCCACCAGATCCGGGTGCACCTGAAATCGCTCGGCCATCCGGTGCTCGGCGACTCGACGTACGGCTGGAAGCAGGACCCTGCGCTGCCCGTGCCACCGCGCATCATGCTCCACGCCGAACATCTCGTGTTTTCCCATCCGGTGAACGGCAAGACCATGGACCTGACCGCCCCGTTGCCGGCGGATTTCAAGAAGCTGCTGGCGGCGCTCAAGAAACTGTAGGACGGAGCAACCCCGGCCCTTCAGCGTCCCAAACCGCGGCGCGCCAGATCGAGGTTGTTCCTCGCCGCCTCGTCATCGGGCCTCAGCCGCAGCGCGACCTCAAAGGCTTGCGCCGCTTCCGACACCCGTCCCAGCGTCATCAGAGAGCCGCCCAGATTGGACCACGCGTCATAGAGATCAGGCTGGAGGTTGACCGCGGTCTGATAGGCCGCGATGGCCTCCGGTACGCGCTCCGCTTGGAACAGGGCGTTGCCGCGGCGGTAGTGCATGAATGCCTCCGCCGGCTTCAGGTCCACCGCCCGCTGGTAGTGGGCGAGCGCCTCGGGGAGCCGGCCGGCCTTCATCAGGATCTCGGCCAGATTGAAATGACTTTCGGGATTCTGTTCGTTGACGCGCAGCACCAGTTCGAATTGTCCGAGGGCCTCATCGACGCGGCCCAGCGCCAGCAGGCACGCCGCGTAGTTGACGCGCACCTCGATGTTCGCGGGCCGGGCGCGCAGGACCGTCTCGAAATTCCGCAAGGCTTCGTCGTGGCGGCCGACCTTGACGAGATCCTTGGCGAAATTGATCCGGACATCGAGATTACCGGGCTTCTGGTGCAGGTAGTCCTCATAGTGAGCCGCTGCGGCCTCGAAATTCCCGGCGCTGTCGGCCAGACCGGCCAAGCCGACGTGCACCCGGATGTTCTCCGGCCGCCGCGCGAGGTTGTCGCGCCAGATCGCCTCCGGAGATTGATAAAGCTGGTTCCGGCTGATGGTCAGACCCGCGAAAACCAGGGCCAGCGCCCCGCAGACGGGTGCCACCAGGCGGGCGAAGGATGCGGCCAGGCCACCCACGCCGAGCGCACATACCGCCGCCAGCGGCAGGTAGACGCGGTGCTCCGCAACCGTCTGCGTCACCAGCGGCACGACGCTGGAACTCGGGGAGAGGATGATGAAGAACCATGCGCCCAGGAAACCGAGCACCGGCTTCCTCCAGAGGGCGTAGAGGGTGGCGCCCGCCAGGACCAGCAGGAGCAGGGCCTGCGGCAGCACGCTCAGCGGATCGGTCACGAGGGTCGGGCCGTAATCCAGCACGAGCGGATGCGGCCAAAGGGCGAGCTTGAGGTAGAGCACCACGGCTCCGCACTGGGTCAGGAGGTATTGCCAGGGAGAGGCCAGCGCGTAGCCGGCGGTGCCGCTACGCAGCGGATTACCTTGGAGTAGGTAGAAGAGCAGGGCCCAGGTGCTGATCAGACCGTAATGCAGCCAGCGCCGGCGCAGCACACCGCGGAAGCTGCCGCCGACGAAGGTCCGGTCGTAGAGCAGGGCGACGACGGGCGCGGTCACCATCACCTCCTTGGTGGCCATGCCGAGCGCGCAGGCCGCGATGCTCAGGCCGGACCAGATGATTTCCTGCATCCGCGAAGCCGCGGCGGCGGCCCGGGCCAGCCCATAAAGGGTGAGAAGGTAGCACAGGCCGACGAGTGACTCGGTCCGCTGGATGGCGCACGTCACCGACTCCGTCTGCAAGGGGTGCACCGCCCAGAGCAATGCGATGCTGCAGGCCACCGTCCCGGCCTGGCCGGCGAACCGCCCGCGCAGGACCGGCCCATCCAGGGTGCGTCGGGCCAGCCCGAACAAGCTCAGTGCCGCACACAGATGGATGAGAATGTTGGTCGCGTGGTAGCTCCAGGGTTGCAGTCCGCTCAGCGCGTAGTTGACGGCTAGCGTCAGGTTGACGACGGGCCGGCCGGCCACGCCTTCACCGGTGGCATTGGGTGGCTGGAGGACGGAACTGAGCGGCCAGAGCTGCCGGATGGTCCGGTTCTCGGCGATGCTGGGACCATCGTCGAAAATGAACGGAGCGTTCAGGGTGTTGGCATAGACGAGGATGACCGCTAGCGCGATCAGACCGGCGGCCAGCGGACCGGTCGGGTTGAAGCCGGCGGCGGCCGGCCGGACCGTGGCCTTTGTTTGCTTCACGTCGGCAACAGATCGAGCGTCTCGGCCGCGAGGCCCCAACGCAGGTTGTGCAACGAATGGTGGAAACGGTCCACGTGGGCGTAGTCCGCCACGGCCAGCATGGTGACCAGGGCGGCCGGAAAAACATCCGCGCGGGCCGCCGGCATCCCCGGCACCGCCTTGCGCTGCTCGAGGGTCAGCGGCGCGAGCTCGTCCAGCAGATGGGCTAGCGTGTCGACCCCGATGGTCGCCGGCGTGTCCTCCATGGTGTGGCCATGCCTGGCCCCCTTGAGCGTGCGGACGGTCGTCATGCTGCCGCCGGTGAAGACCGCTGCGGGCGCGACGACCGGAAAACGAAGTTCGCTGCGCTTGAGCTCGTCCCGCACAAACCGGGCGATGGCGTTGGTTTCGTCCAGCACCAACGGGGCCGCCGCATCCTTGATGAAACGTTCGGTCAGCCGCACGCAACCGAGCTGAAGGCTGGCCGCCTGCCGGATCGCCCGCTCCTTGAACAGCAGGCATTCCAGGCTGCCGCCGCCGAGATCGAAGACGTGAAAATCGCGCAATCCGGCCAGGGCGGGATCGCTGGTGAGACCGCGGCCGATGAGATTGGCCTCCTGCTCGCCGCTGAGAATCCGGATCTCCTGGCCCGTGATCGTCTTCACCCGGGAGACAAAGTCCGCTCCGTTGCCGGCATCGCGCACGGCACTGGTGGCGACCAGCACGGTCCGGACCGGGGCGAAGGGCGCGGCGGCGGCCAGCAGTTCCCGGAGTGCTACGATCCCGCGGTCCATGCCTTCCTCGCTGAGGCGCGGCTCGCTCCGGCTGATTCCCGCGCTGATGCGGGCATCGATGGTCTTGCTTTCCAAGGCTTGCACCCGGCGGGCGGCATCGCGCACGGCCACCAGCACCTTGATGGAGTTGCTGCCGATGTCGATGACGGCAACGGCGGGGCTCATGGCACAAAGTCCTTGGGTGCGATCAGGACGACGAACTCGCCCTTCAGGCTCGCCTTGGCCAGCCGGGCCTGGACCTCGCCCGCGAAGCCGACATAGAACGTTTCGTGCAGCTTCGTCACCTCCTTGGCGATGCAGATCACGCGGTCGGTGCCGAGTACGGTCACGATTTCGGCGGCGAATTTGTCGATCCGATGGCAGCTTTCATAGAGCGCGAGGGTATAGGCGAAATCCCGATGCTTCTCCAGGAAGCCAATCCGGGCGGCCGACTTCGGCGGAAGAAATCCCGCGAATAGAAATCCATTGGTCGGCAGTCCGGCCGCCGACAGCACGGCGGTGAGCGCGCTCGGTCCAGGCACAGGCACAACGGGCAGGTTGCGACGACGACACGCCCGGACGAGACGGAAGCCGGGATCGCTCAGCCCGGGCGTGCCCGCGTCGCTGACCACCGCCACGGACTTGCCGAGCGCGATGAACTCCGCGAGTTTTTCCGCCGCCTCAAGCTCGTTGTGCTCGTGGTAGGCGACCAGCTCGCGCTGCAATCCCAGGCGGGAGAGCATCGCCCCGGTGGTACGGGTGTCCTCGCAGGCGACCAGGTCGACCGCCCCCAGGATCGCGCGGGCGCGGTCCGTCAGGTCCGCCAGGTTTCCGATCGGGGTGGCCACGACATAGAGGTGGCCGGCCAGCGGCGTCAGCGAGGCGTTGGCGGCGGGCGCGGTCATGACGTCGCCGGGGGAGATGCGACGCGGGCGTTCAGCGGCCCATGCCGGGGATCGTACCTTCCCACTCGGCGGGACGGCTCCACGGAATGGAGGAATCCTGCTGGGGCGGCGTGCAGCTGGTGAGCCCGGCGATCGCCAGGCCGGCCATCAAAAGCAGGAAGAGAATTTTGCGAAAATTAGGCATGTTCAATTTTCTAATACGGCAAAATTGCCGGTCTGCAACTGTCCTTTCAAAGCGTCTGGCAGGACTTGGGCGAGTGAAAAGCGGGCGAACATCGCTGATTGGAACGCGTGCCGCGTCGATGGTTCCCCGGCGCTGGCGACGGTTGCCCTCCGGGCCGGGCGGCCCCGGCCAAGGGAACCAAGAGCGTCGCGTGGACCACTCGAGACGACCCGATGGGACCGTGGCGGCGCTGGCCTCACGCCTGCCAGGCGTAGGTCGACTCGGACCAGGGCTTGCGCGGGGTCTTGACGACGTGGCTGCCGGGGTTGGCGGCCAGATGCTCCAGTACCTTGAACACGGTTTCCGTCTGGTCCGGCCGGCCGATCGCCCCGGCCAGGCTTCCGGCCGTGAAGGCGGCGCCCGGGGCGGAGCGCAGGGCGTCCGCCAGCTTGAGACGCAGGGCAATGACGCTCCCCGCGGCCTTCTTGCCGGCTTCGACCCCCGGTTGGTGATAGGCGTTGATGCCAACCAGCGAGGCGTAGAACCCCACGGCCCGCTCATAGAGGGCGATGAGCAAGCCGATGGTCCTCGGCGAGACCTCATTGACGGTGATCGTGATCGAGTGACGGTTCTTCTCGCTCAGGGCGTCGCGCGTGCCGAGGTAGAAGCCCTGCAGGAAGTCGCCGCTGGTGACGCCCGGCTCGACCTCGAGCGATTCGTCACCGGCCCGATCCCTCAGCACCTCGATGAACGTGATGAAGAAATTGTTCACACCCTCGCGAAGTTGCTGGACGTAGGCGTGCTGGTCGGTCGAACCCTTGTTGCCGTAGACCGCGATGCCCTGGTTGACGACGTGGCCGGCCAGGTCGAGCTCCTTGCCGAGAGACTCCATGACGAGCTGCTGCAGATACCGGGAAAAAAGCAGCAGACGGTCCTTGTAGGGCAGCACGACCATGTCCTTCGCGCCACGGCCGTCGGTCGCCCAATACCACATGATCGCCAGCAAGGCGGCGGGGTTGTCGCGCAGAGTCTCCTTGCGCGTGACTTCGTCCATGGCGGCAGCCCCGGCGAGCATCTGGTCGATCTTGATGCCCTGGAGGGCGGCGGGCAGCAGGCCGACGGCGCAGAGCTCCGAGGTCCGGCCGCCAACCCAGTCCCACATGGGGAAACGGGCGAGCCAGTCTTCCTTTTGCGCGACCTGGTCTAGCTTGGAGCCTTCGCCGGTGACGGCGACGAAATGCTTCGGGTAGTCCAGCCCGGCAGCCTTGAAGGCGGCCTGGGCCTCGAGCATGCCGTTGCGGGTTTCCGCAGTGCCCCCGGACTTTGAAATGACCACCACTAGGGTCTGCTTGAGCCGGCTGCCGAGCTGCTTGAGGACGTAGTCCATGCCATCCGGGTCCGTATTGTCGAAGAACGAGACATTCATCCGGTCGCGTCCGGCTTTGAGCCGGCCGAGGGCGTGGCTGACGAACTGCGGTCCGAGGGCGGAACCGCCGATGCCGATGACGAGGATCTCCTTGAACTTGGCTCCCCCGGGTGCGGCGATCTCCCCCTGGTGCACCTTGGCGGTGAAAGCCTTGATGGCGTCGAGGGTCGAGGTGATGGCGGAGCGCAACTCGGCCGTCGGTGCCAGCTGGGGCGCGCGCAGCCAGTAGTGGCCGACCATGCGTTGCTCGTCGGGGTTGGCGATGGCACCCCTCTCGAGCGCGGCCATGTCGGCGAAGGCTTTTTGGAGGCTCGGCTCCATCGTGGCGGGAAAATCGTCGGGGAAAGGCATGCGGCTGACGTCGAGCGACAGGCCGAGCTTCGGGTTGGCATAATAGAGCGACTTGAAGCGGTCCCAGGTCATAGGCTGTCATTGGTAGTGGGTGTGGTGCGGCGCGGCTAGCTCGAAAACGCCGGATGTTTTTCGGGATTGCTAGGGTGGTGCCCGGGCGCATTCACTGGGGGCACAAGCATGGCCTTTGATCTCAAGCGCGTAGTGAAAGTGATGCTGTTCGCCTCGAACGGACCCCTTTCGGTGAAAGACATCCAGACGGCGGTGACCCGTTTCCACGAGCAGGCGACCGCGTTGCCTCTCATGGAGCAGGGAGCCAGTCAAGAGGCTCCGGCCGAGGCGGTGGACCTTGCGGAAGTGACCGCGCCGCCGGTGGAGAACGATGAATTCTACCGCGACGTGCCGGCCCTAGTCACCGCGGTGCAGATTCGCGAGGCGGTCGATGCGATATCGCTCGAGCTGCAGGCGGCGGACAGCGAGATCGTGCTGGTCGAGAGCCACAACGGGTGGCGGCTGGTGACGCATCCCCGATTCGCGCGCTGGGTGCGCCTGCTGCGCAATGAGCCCCCGCCGGTGCGCCTGAGCCCGTCGTCGCTCGAGACGCTCGCCGTCATCGCCTATCGGCAGCCGGTCACGCGGGCCGAGATCGAGCAGATCCGCGGGGTCTCCGCGGAGGCCGGCCTGAACAAGCTGCTGGAGCGCGAGCTCGTCTACATTGTCGGGCGCGCCGATCTGCCGGGCCGGCCGATCCAATACGGCACGACCGAGGCCTTCCTGGAGTTTGTGGGCATCAAGTCGCTCGACGAGCTGCCGTCTTCGGACGTGCTCTCGCCGCGGCAGATCGATGCCTGGTTGCAGACGTCCAACGCCCCGCGCGCCGCCAGCGACGCCGACATGGGGCTGGATGAAACCGAACAAAGCCAGCTGTCATTGGAACAGGCCACCAAAGACGGCGCCACGGTCCCGTGAGTCTCCGCATTGGCGTCATCGGCGCGGGCGCCAACACCCGGGCGAAACACCTTCCGGGTTTCAAGGCCATCCCCGGGGTGGAGATCGTCGCGGTCTGCAACCGGACCAAGGAATCCGGCGAGAAGGTCGCGCGGGAATTCGACATCCCGACCGTCGCGCCGAACTGGCGTGAGATCATCGAGGCGCCGGGCATCGACGCGGTTTGCATCGGCACCTGGCCCAACCTGCACGCCAAGCTGGCCGTGGCCGCGCTGCGCGCCGGCAAGCATGTGCTGACAGAGGCACGGATGGCCCGTAACATGGCCGAGGCCGAGATGATGATCGCGGAATCCCGCCTGCATCCGAAGCTGGTCGCCCAGATCGTGCCGGCCCCGATGTCGCTGCCGTTCGATTCCACCATCGCCTGGATGGTGCAGGGCGGGGTGCTGGGGCCGTTGCGCGAGATCGTCATGACCTGCGCCAACGACGCCTTCGCCGACAGCTCGATGCCGCGCAGCTGGCGGCAGGACTCGGCGTTGTGCGGCAAGAACACACTCTACCTGGGCATCTATTACGAGATGGTGCTCCGCTGGCTGGGACGCGACGTGGCCGGAGTGGTGGCCGATGCGGCGATCTTCACCAAGGAGCGGAAGGATGCGGACGGCGTGCCCGGACCGACGACGATCCCGGAGAGTCTGACCGTGCTGGGCAACTACGCCGACGGGGCGCGGCTGATCGGTCACTTCAGCGGCGTGGACCGGACGGGTGCCCGCAACGAGATCCGGATCAGCGGCAGCAACGGCGGGGTGCGCCTCGACCTGAGCCGGAACGAACTCTGGATGACGAAGGGCAAGGAAAGGGAAAGGCTCGTCGACGTGCCCCCGGAGCGGCGCGGCTCGTGGCGGGTCGAGGCGGATTTCATCGACAGCATCCGCGAGGGAAAGCCCGTGAAGCTGACCGATTTCGAGACCGGCGTGAGATACATGCACTTCACCGACGCGGTGTGGGAGTCGTGGAGCGCCTCCGGCCAGCGGGTGATGCTCTGAGGTCTACGGGTGACGGTGCAGCAGATAGAAGGCCAGCAGACCGAGCGCGAAGAGGCCGCTGGCGGCGAAGAAATAGAGAAGGCAGCCGCGCTTGACGTTGCGATTCAGCGCCTCCGGGTCGCTGCGATATTCGGCCAGCATCGCCTCGGCATCCGCCCCCGCGTCCGGTCCGGTCGCGGCGGGTGTGATGGAGGGTGTGATCGTCGCGGCGACAGGTGTGGTGGGCGGAGGGGCGGGCGTGGCGCGCTTCTCGCGGGCGATCTCGCGGTCGAGCGCTGCGAGCTGCTCCTCGGCGAGGGCACGCTGGCGCAGCAGGTCTTTCAGCCGTTCGGACACGAGGCGAAGGTAGTGCCGGGCCGGTGGGTGAAAACAAAAAACGCAGCCCGCGGGCTGCGTTGGGAAGGAGCGAGAGGCCAACCCGTGCTCAGACGACGTTCACCTTGCGGTGGGCCTTGTCGAACTCGACGGTGCCGTCGCGCAGCGCGAACAACGTCCAGTCGCGGCCGGTGCCGACGCCCTTGCCGGCGTGGTGCTTGGAACCGCGCTGGCGGACGATGATGCCGCCGGCGAGGACCTTCTGGCCGCCATAGAGCTTGATGCCGAGGCGCTTTGACGCGCTGTCGCGGCCGTTGCTGGAGGATTTCTGACCTGTCTTATGT
>CAZZDB010000130.1:0-11187 GCA_964652485.1 uncultured Oleiharenicola sp. | reverse complement strand
ACGAAGCCGGTCGCGATCGTCAGCGCCATCAGCGTGAGGTTGTTGATGCTGAATCCGGCGAGATACATGACGCCGAAGGTGCCGACGAGGGAGAGCGGCACAGCCACGCCCGGAATAATCGTGGCCGGGACGTTGCGCAGGAAGAGGAACACGACCATGACGACAAGGGCGATCGAGAACATCAGCTCGACCTGTACGTCCTCGACGGACGCCCGGATGGTGACGGTGCGGTCGGTCAGCGGGATGACCTCGACCGACGCCGGCAGGCTGGCCTGCAGCTGGGGCAGCAGCTGCTTGATGCGGTCGACCACCTCGATCACGTTGGCTCCCGGCTGGCGCTGGATGTTGAGGATGATGGCGGGACGTTCGTTCGCCCAGGCGGCGAGTTGCACGTTTTCGGCGCCGTTCACAATCCGGGCCACGTCCTTCAGGCGGATCGGTGCGCCATTGCGGTAGGCGATCACCATCTGTTCATAATCGGATGCGGACTTGAGCTGGTCGTTGGCGTCGATGGTCGAGGCCCGGGTCGGGCCGTCGAAGCTGCCCTTGGCCAGGTTGACATTGGCCGTGCCGATCGCGTTGCGGATGTCGTCGAGTGTCAGGCCGTTCGCGGCGAGCGAGCGCGGGTCGGCCTGCACGCGTACGGCCGGTCGCTGGCCACCGCTGATGCTGACTAGGCCCACGCCGGGCAGCTGGGAAAGCTTTTGGGCCAGGCGGGTGTCGACCAGGTCCTCCACCTGCGGCAGCGGGATGACGGAGGAGGCGATGCCCAGGGTGAGGATCGGTGCGTCGGCCGGATTGACCTTGTTGTAGATGGGCGGGGCCGGGAGGTCGGTGGGCAGCAGGTTGGTGGCGGCATTGATCGCCGCCTGGACCTCCTGCTCGGCCACGTCGAGCGTCAGGTCGAGACTGAAGGTGAGCGTGATCTGCGAGGCGCCACCGGAACTCGTCGATGCCATGCGGTTGAGCCCGGGCATCTGGCCGAACTGGCGTTCCAGCGGGGCGGTGATCGACGAGGTGATGACCTCGGGGCTGGCCCCGGGGTAGAGTGTGACAACCTGGATGGTCGGATAGTCGACCTGCGGGAGGGCGGAGATCGGCAGCAGGCGGTAGGAAAAGGCGCCCGCCAGCAGGATCGCGACCATGAACAGCGACGTCGCGACTGGCCGCTGGATGAACGGTTTTGAGGGATTCACGGGGACGCGGGCCGGCGGGTCAGTCCTGGGGCGGCTTGCGCTTGCTCCACCCGCCTGGGGGTGGCTTGCGCGGACCGGTGGGTTTGTCGCCGGTCGAACGGGCAATCAGCTCGACCGGGGCGCCCTCGCGCAGTTTGTCGACCCCGTCGACGATTACGGTCTCCCCGGGGTTGACGCCCTTGGTGACGGCGATCATGCCGTGTTCGGTCGGTCCGGTTTCGACCTGGCGCACGGTCGCCGTCTTCCCGTCTGGCACCACGTAGACATAGGTGCCGACCGTCCCGCGTTGCACTGCGGCAGTGGGAATGATGGTGGCATCCACCAGCTTCCCGACGATCAGCTGCACGTTCACGAATTGGTTCGGAAACAAAAGCTCGTCCTTGTTCTCAAACTCCGCCCGTAGCTTCACGGTGCCCGTGGTCGGATCAATCTGGTTGTCGACGGTGGCGAGCCGGCCGGTCGCCAGCTTGGTGCGGCCGTCGCGATCAAAGGCGTCGACCACCATCGCTTCACCGGTCGCGAAGGTTTTCATGACCTGCGGGATCGCGTCCTGGGGGATCGAGAAAAGCACGGTGATGGGCTGGAGCTGCGTGATCACGGCGATGCCGTTGGCGTCGCTCGCATGGACAATGTTGCCCTGGTCGACGCCGCGCAGGCCGATGCGACCGGAAACCGGCGCGGTGATGTGGGCGTAGGTGAGCTGGAGGTTCGCGCTTTCCACCTGGGCTTGGTCCACCTTGAGGGCGGCTTCGTATTGATGGACGAGGGCGACCTGGGTGTCCACCTGCTGGCTGGCGACGGAATCCTGTTCGAGCAGGGTCTGGTAGCGTTTCAGGTCGACCCGGGCATTTTCGAGCAGGGCGTTGTCCTTGGCGAGTTGGGCCTCCGCCTGCAGCTTCAGCACCGTGAACGGCCGGGGGTCGATCTCGGCCAGGAGTGCGCCGGCGGTGACGTGCGTACCCTCCGTGAAATAGATCTGCTGGAGTTCACCGTCCACCCGGCTGCGGATGGTCGCGGTGTAGACGGGCGTGACCGTGCCGAGAGCCGCGAGGCGGATGTTCAGGTCGCTCTTTTGGGCCACCTCCGCGGAAACCGGGGTCGGGCCGGCGCCGGCTCCCGGCCGGCCGGCCCAACCGCCCGCCGCGCTGCGGGTGGTGGCGGGACGGAAAAAGGTCATGTACACAATCACCAGCAAAACGATGCCGAGCAGGATCCACTTGATCCATCTGCGCCGGGAGGTCGGACCGGGTGACGTGGGGGAGGAGAGGGGAGTTTGATGCGACATGGAAGCTAATGGAGATAATCGTGAATACCGGGATTGCAGGCCGAAAGTTAGGTGAGATTGGCCGGCTTCAGGTCGCCTCAAGGCCGGATACCAGCCGGCGGATCAGCGGGCCGACCATCGGACGGGGATTGCCGAACGGTTCGTTCAACAGGAGCCAGGGGAGCACGAACGGGGCGCCGGCCATCAGGATCATCCGGCCCGCGGCCGTCCTTTCGTCCGGGGACTGCAGCCCCGGTGCCGCGCTCGCGGCCAGGATCCCGATGATCCGCGCTTCCGTCTCCACCAACAGGCGCTGGCGGACGCCGGGATGCCGTCGCGCGACCGTCACGCTTAGGTCGAACAACAACGGCGTCGTCCGGATCTGCCGGCGGGTGCCGTCGATCAACGCGAGAAACAAGGCGGTCATTTTCTCCATCGTGCCCCCCGGCGCGGCGGCGATTGCGCGGTCACAACCGGCCAGCAGTTCCCGCTGTTCGGCTGTCGCCACCGCCGCCCCGATCGCATGTTTCCCGTCATAAAAGCGGTAGAGATTGGCGGCTGACATGCCGCCGGCCCGCGCGATGTCCTGCATCGAGGTCTTGGCGAAACCAAACTGACGGAAGCTATCCCGGGCGAACGTGGCGATCGCGGCCCGGTTTGAATCCTGAACATTCCGTTTACTATTCAATTTTAACGAGACGCCGTTGCCGAGCGCCGGTTACGCGGACCGGCGGTTTGGGTGCGTGCGTCCTTGATAGCGGCGGAGCCGCGACTTTCGCCAGACCGGCTGCCGCGAGCCAAGCCGCGCTTGTGGTGGGCCGCCGGCTTTCGCGTTGCGGCCCCACCGGAGCAAGGCAACCGAGGTCGGTGGAAAGCATAAGGACGCCGCTGCCGATTCAGAACAAACCTGACTAATCCGGAAATTTCCTGTGTTTTGCCTTTGCGATGTGTCCGCTTGTTGTCTTGCCTCATCCGGGTCCGACCTCTGTTTCGGCCGGCCGGCCCCCGACAACCCTCGTCCTCCGTCCTCATGAATACCCCGACCACCCTCGTAACGCGCCGTTCCTTCATCCGGTCCGCCAGCCTGGCGTCCGCGGCGGCGGTGGCTTTCCCGCACATACTGGGCGCCCAGACGCCCGGCACCCTCACCCCCAACAACCGGCTCAACGTCGCCTGCATCGGCGTCGGCGGCCGGGGCGAGGCGGCGGTCGACGGTCTCAAGGGCGAGAACTTCGTGGCGTTTTGCGACGTGGATGACGAACGCGCCGCGAATACCTTCAAGACCTATCCCGATGTGCCGCGCTTCAGGGACTACCGGCAGCTTTTCGACCAGCTGGGCAACAAGATCGACGCCGTCACGGTGTCCACGCCGGACCACATGCATTTCCCGATCGCCATGGCCGCCCTCGCGCTCGGCAAGCACGTCATGGTGGAAAAGCCACTGACGCACACCATCTGGGAGGCCCGCCAGCTGGCCAAGCTCGCCGCGGAAAAGAAGGTCGCGACCATCATGGGCAACCAGGGTCATGCCAACGAGGGGACGCGCCTGCTCAAGGAGTGGTATGATGCCGGCGTGCTGGGCGAGGTGCGCGAGCTGCACAGCTGGACCGACCGCCCGATCTGGCCGCAAGGCGTGAAGGCTCCCGACCACAAGAAGATGATCCCGGTCGTGCCGGACACCCTCGATTGGAACCTCTGGCTGGGGGTCGCCGCCGACCGGCCCTATGATCCGGCCTACCAGCCGTTCACTTGGCGCGGGTATTGGGACTTCGGCACCGGGGCACTGGGTGACATGGGCTGCCATATCATGGATGGCGCCTTTTACGCGCTCGGGCTTGACGCGCCGGTGCGCATCGAGGCGATCAGCGGGCGTGCGAACAGCATCAGCGCGCCGACTTCCTCTATGGTCGTCTATCACTTTGCGGCCAGCGGCCGCCGGCCGGCGTTGAAGTGGACCTGGTACGACGGCGGCCTGCAGCCGGGCCTGCCCGACCTCTGGCCGGATGATCGCGCATTCCCGGATAACGGCACCTTGATTGTCGGCAGCAAGAACACGGTGCTCGCGCCGACCTACTACGAGAGCGTTCGCATCATTCCGGAACCGAAGATGCAGGAGGCCCTGCCGAGCCTGCCGGCGAAGACAATTCCACGCGTTGTTGGCGGCCACTTCGCCGAGTGGATCCGGGCCTGCAAGGGCGGACCCGCGACCGGCTCCAACTTCGCGCATGCCTCCAAGCTCACCGAGCTGTGCCTGCTCAGCAATATCGCCGTGCGGGCGCGCCGCCCCATCGAGTGGGACGCCGCCAACCTGAAGGTCACCAACCTGCCGGCGGCGAACCAATATATCACCAAGGAATACCGCCCCGGCTTCGGCGTCTGAAGCGACCCCTCTCACCCTGTCCCATGACTGAATCCACTCCCACTCCCACTCCCGCGCCTGGCCGTTGCGAGCTGAGCGCCGCCTTCCTGCTCCTGCGGCTGTTCCTGGCCTTGCGGGCGCTCATGTCCTGCCTCGAGAAATTCGAGTTGGGCGGCACCTATTCTTTTGCGAACTATTACGGCAACATGACGCGCATGGCCACGGGCATCACGGGCGCCTCATTCCTCCCGCTGTGGGCGACGAAAGCCTTCGCCCTGCCGCTCGCCTACATCCTGCTGGTGCTCGGCGTGGCGCTGCTGCTGGGCATCAAGACCCGGTGCACCCTCATCGTCATGGGCCTGCTCTACATCGGGCTGGCCTTCGGCCTGATGGCCGTGCAGCAGGGCGACGGCGTCGCTTGGCTCGGGGTCTACCTTGCGCTCATCGTCGCCGCACTCGTGCTGGTGCGCTACAACCGCTTCGCCCTGTGGCCCGACAAACATGAGTGACCAGCCCGCGCCCAACACCGCGGAGCTGACCCGCCGCGATTTCCTGTCGACCGGCCTGAAGCTCGGCGCCGCCGTGCTCGTGGCACCCTATGTCGCGCGGGCCCAGACCCCGACCGCCGGCCGCGCCTCGCTCAACGTCGCGCTCATCGGCTGTGGCGAGCAGGGTCGCGTGTTGCTGAACGCCGCGCTCAAGATCCCCGACATCCGCTTCCAGGCCGTCGTCGACATCTGGCCCTACAACCGGACCTACGGTGAGCGCCTGCTGAAGAAATTCGGCCACGACGCGCGGCCATTCGAGGACTACCGCGAGATGCTCTCGGCCGTGCCGGACCTCGACGCGGTCATCGTCGCCACGCCGGATTTCATGCACGCGGAGCACACCAACGCCTGTCTGCATGCCGGCAAGCACGTCTACTGCGAGAAGCTGATGGCCAACACGGTCACCAACGCCCGCTCGATGGTGCTGGCCGCCCGCGAGACCGGCAAGCTGCTGCAGATCGGCCATCAGCGCCGGAGCAACCCCCGCTACCAGCATGCCCGCGAGAAGATCATCAACGAGGCGAAGCTGCTCGGTCGCATCACGAACATCAACGGCCAGTGGAACCGCAGCGTGAGCGATGACCTCGGCTGGCCGGAGAAATACGCGCTGCCCGAGGCCGTGCTGCACAAATACGGCTTCGCGAACATGCACGAATTCCGGAACTGGCGCTGGTTCAAGCGCTACGCCGGCGGACCCATCTCCGACCTCGGCGCGCACCAGATCGACGTCTTCAACTGGTTTCTCGGGGCCAACCCCGGCTCGGTCATCGCGGGTGGCGGCGCTGACTATTACACGACGCACGAGTGGTATGACAATGTGATGACCATCTACGAGTTTCCGACGGCGGCGGGCATGGTGCGCGCGTTCTACCAGGTGCTCACCACCACCAGCGCCGGCGGCGGCTATATGGAATATTTCATGGGCACCGAGGGTTCGCTCAAGATGTCGGAGAACCCCGCCTACACGAAGCTCTTCCGCGAGGCCCGCGCCCCCGAGTGGGACCAGTGGGTGCAGCGCGGGTTCATCCGCAAGCCCGGTACGCCCGAGGAAGGGGCCGAGAAGCTGCTCCCCTGGGAAAAGCCCCGCCCGAAGTTCGGTGCCCCCGCCCGCACCAGCGTCGTCGACGTCCGTGAGACCGCGGCGCTCTCCTCGTGGGACATGACCGTCACGCTCGACAAGGCCATCCACCAGCCGCACCTCGAGAATTTCTTCGACTCCATCCACGGCCGGGCGAAGCTGAACTGCCCCGCCGAAAGCGCGTTTGCCACCGCGGTGACCATCCTCAAGGTTAACGAGGCCGTCGCCGCCCGCCAGATGCTCAAGTTCGCCCCCGCAGACTTCATCGCCTGAACAAACTTATGATCCGCCGCATCCTTCCCCTTGCCCTGCTCTGTCTCACCGCGTCCGCGCTCTGCGCCGAGGACCTGGTGCCGATCCCGCTAGTTTTGCCCCGGCCCCTTTTTGTGGGCACGCCCGTGCCGATCAAGGTGCCGAACCTGGAGAAGCCCAGCGGTGCCGCGCGTCCGCCGTTCCTGGCTCCCGCCGGCACGGTGAATCTCGCGCGTGGAAAGCCGGTGACGGCGAGCGACGCCTACCCGGTGATCGGCGAGATCGGTTTTGTCACGGATGGCGAGAAGGACGGCTCCGACGGCACTTTTGTGGAATTCGGCCCCGACCTCCAATGGGTCCAGATCGACCTGGGCGCGCCCTCCACGCTCTATGCGATCGTCTTCTGGCATTTTCATTCGCAGGCCCGCGTGTATCACGCCGTCATCGTTCAGGTTTCGGACGATGCGAATTTCAAGACGGGCGTGACGACGCTTTTCAACAACGACTACGACAACTCGGCGAAGATGGGGGTCGGCAAGGATCCATCCTATGTCGAGACGGCCGAGGGTCGTCTGGTCGATGCGAAGGGCACCAAGGCCCGCTACGTCCGTCTCTATAGCAATGGCAACACCACGAATGAGCTGAACCATTACGTGGAGGTCGAGGTTTACGGGAAACAATAGCGGCCGGCTGTGAACCCCACCGCGCAAGTCGGGGATCATCACCAAGCTCCGGGGCGCGGAATTGATTTTTTGCTGCTGCTGCTCGTGCTGGCGGTCGCCTTGGGACTGCGCACTTATGCCCTCGGCGCGCGGCCGATGCACGCGGACGAGGCCAACCAGGCGCTTAAGCTCGGCCAGATGCTCGAAGGCGGCACCTATGCATTTGACCCGCGCGACCACCATGGACCGACCCTGTATTACCTCGGGCTGGTTCCGGCCGGGCTGCGCGGCGAGACCACGCTCGCGACACTGACCGAAACCACGGTGCGATTGACGCCGGCGCTCTTCGGGGTCGTGGGCGTCTGGCTGCTCTGGTTGCTGCTGCGGCCGTGGGGTCGCTGGCCGGCGCTCACCGCGGCGCTGCTGCTGGCGGTGTCGCCCGCCGCGGTCTATTACAGCCGGTATTTCATCCAGGAGACACTGCTCGTCACCTTCACCCTGGGCACCTTCGTCGTCGGCCGGCGCTGGTGGAAAGACGGTGGGGTGCGCTGGGCGGTGCTCGCGGGCGCGGGCTTCGGATTGATGCTGGCGACGAAATCCAGCGCGTTGGTCTATGCGCCGGTGGCCTTGCTTGGCCTGGTGATGAGCCGGCGGCCGGTGGCCGCTGGCCTCCGGTGGGGGCTTGATGCCGGGATCATGGCCGGTTCCGCCTTGTGCGTCGCGATCCTGTTTTACTCCTCGTTTGGCGGTCATCCGGCGGGGTTGCGCGATGCCCTGGTGACGCCCGGGTCGATGTTCGCTAAGGTGCTGGGGGGCGCTTCGGGTCACGAGAAGCCGTGGTGGTATTACCTCCGGCTTTTTTTCTGGCAGAGCAACGGCGGCTACCACTGGGACCAGACTGTCTTCCTGCTGCCGGCGGTGGCCGGCGGGGTGATTGCATGGCGGCGGAGCGGCCTCCCGCGTTTTCTGGCGGTCTTCACCGCCACCCTCGCCGCCATTCTTTCCGCCACGCCCTACAAGACGCCGTGGCTGATCCTCATCCTGCTTCCCGGCATGTGCGCGCTGGCGGCGCTGGCCCTGACGCGATTGCCGCGGGGAACCGCCCCGGTTTTCACACTGCTGGTCTTGCTGGGTTTGGGCTGGCAGACCCGTCAGGCGGTCTTTCAGCGGCCGGCGGATTCGCGCAACCCATTCGCCTATGCCCACACATCAGCCGACATGCTGAAGGTGCCGGCGCTGGCTGCGGCCGCCCCGGCTGGCCCGGTGAAGGTCATCAGCCAGGAATATTGGCCGCTGCCGTGGTACCTGCGGCGGAGGCCGGAGACGGGTTATTGGACGAGCCCGCCCGCGGATTGCGACGGGGCGCTGGTCTTTGCCGATGTGCCACAGGCCGACGCCGTGCGCTCGCGGTTGCACGGGAAATATCAGGAGAGCTTTCTCGGCCTGCGACCGGGCTTCGTACTGGTAGTGTTTGCGCGGCAGGGAAAGTAGGGCGGGTTTCCGACCTGCCGTTTTTTGTTCGGCCTGGCCGGTCGCGACGGGTTTCACTTTCCACCGACCAATCCCACGTTTCGTTGCGTGCCCTCGGCTGAGGTGAACACGGCCCCGTATTTGGGATGTTCGCGGCAGAATTCCACGACCGCGTCGTCCGGCATCACAAAGAAAGCCGTCGACAGCGCGTCGGCATCGGCGGCGTTGCCGGCGAGGGACCACATGCGCCGGGTGCGCTTGGCCGGCGCACCGGTGCGGGGGTCGATGAGATGCTCGCCCTGTACGGCCAGACCCGAACCGCTCACTGCGCGATGGGCGAAGTTGCGCACCTCGTCGCCGACGCCGATGGGCCAGCCGGCGGCCTCGGGCGGCGCCGCCAGGGCGAGGGCCGTGCTGCAGCCGCTTTGCAGGCAGGCAGATGCGATGTCCCACTCGGCCAAAACCTCCGCCATCCGGTCGAGAGCATAGCCCTTGCCGACGGCGCCGAGATCGAGATGCAGCCGCCCGGTCAGCGACGTCAGGGTGTGCGAGGCCGGGTCGAGTGCGAAGAGCGGTTCGTCGGAGCCGGCGGCCCGCGGCGTGGCGTAGGCGGGGTCGAAGGCGCGATCGGTCAGGGCCGAGATCTGCGCGGCGCCGAGCAGGCATTGCAGGGCGTCTTCACCGAGCACCATCGATTCGCCCGCGGCGAGGTGGTTGGCCCGGGCGATATCGCTGGTCTCAATGAAACGGCTGAGTTCGTTCTCCAGCCGGTCGAGTTCGCGAAAAGCCGCGGCGGCGGCCTGCCGGGCGTAGTCCGCCGGCCGGCCGGCCACGAAAACCTGGAACGTCGTGGCCATGGCCTCGTGGTTGAACGCGGGCCAGTTCATCGGGGCGGGGCCGGGCGCCGGAGCTTCCGGCGCAGGCGGAGCAGTTCGACCAGGGGCCGCCACCAGAGGTTGCCGAGATGGTACTTGGAATGGCCATGGAGCCGCGGGTGGTGGCGCACGACCAGCTCACCGGTGCGAAAACCGGCGGCAACCGCCATGGCCGGCAGAAAGGATTGCATCAGGGGCGAGGGGCGCAACGCGGGGACCACTTCGCGCCGCATCGCGCGGATCTGGCAGCCGGAGTCGTGCAGTCCGTCGGGCAGGAGGCGCCGCCGGACGGCGTTGGCCAGGCGCGACATCATCCGACGCAGGGCGCTGTCGTGGCGGTCCCGTCGCCAGCCGCACGCAACATCGACGCCGTGGTCCAGCAGGGCGAACAGGGCCGGGAAGTCCCTGGGATCGTTTTGCCCGTCACCGTCCATGGTCAGGATGACGGCCCCTTGGGCCTGCTGCAGGCCTGCCAGCAGGGCCGCCGCTTGCCCGCAGTTGCTCGGCAGCGTGACGATCCGGCAATGAGGATCGGCCGCTGCGATCTGCGCCAGTTCCCGTCCAGTGCCATCCGTGCTGCCATCGTCCACGAGGATCGCCTCGAAATGTGGATCGATCCGCGCCACCTCGGCGCGGGCGGCCGGGACGACCGACGCGACGTTGCCCGCTTCCTGATAGAAGGGGATGACGAGGGAACAGTGGGGAGAGGGCACGGTGAGCACCGGGAGAGCATCGAAAGACAACCGGCAGCGGAAAACATACGCGCCCGCGGTGCATCGCCAAGCCTTACCTGCGGGGCTTGATCTACCGAACGGTCACTTGCCTTCGTCCTTTCCTTCATCTGCCGGCTTTGTCATCCTGCCCTTTCACCCGCCCATCATCACCCCATGAAATCGACCCCGAAGCGCCGCGAGTCCCCGGCCACATCGTCCCTGCCCCAATTCAACATCTCGCGCCGCGCCTTCCTCCACCGGTGCGGCGTGCTGGCCGCCTTGACCGGCCTGCCGTTGTGGTTCGTCGAGCGCCAGCAGCTCCAGGCGGCCGAGACGGCCAAACCGCTTTCACCGAACGACCGGCCGGGCATCGCACTCATCGGGTGCGGCGGACAGGGCGGATGGGACGCGCAGAATGCCTCGACCTTCGGCGAAATTCTGGCCGTGTGCGACGTCGACGACAGCCACTCGGCGGCCGCCGCCAAGAAGTTGACCGTCAACGGCAAGGTCCCGCAGGTCTATCATGATTTCCGCAAGCTCCTCGAGCGGGATGACATTCATTGCATCGTCAACGGCACGCCCGATCACTGGCACACCCTGGTCAACATCGCCGCCGCCAAGGCCCGGAAGGATATTTACGGGGAGAAGCCGCTGACGCTGACGGTCGACGAGGGGCGCAAGGTCGTAAACGCGGTGCGGGACCACGGCGTCGTCCTGCAGACCGGCACGCAGCAGCGCAGCTCGGAACGCTTCCGCCTCGCCTGCGAACT
>CAZZDB010000129.1:0-11270 GCA_964652485.1 uncultured Oleiharenicola sp. | reverse complement strand
GGCGACGAGTGGGACGCCAAGATCCGCCGCCAGATCAAGGAGTGCGTGCTGTTCATCGCGGTGATCTCGGCCAACACGCAGGCGCGGGAGGAAGGCTATTTCCGCATCGAGTGGGAGCTGGCAGCCCAGCGCGCCCTCGGCATCGCGAGCGGCGTGGCCTTCATCCTCCCGGTCGTTGTGGATGGCACGCGCGAGACCGACGCGCTCGTGCCCGATCGTTTCCGCACCGTGCAATGGACCCGGCTGCCGGGCGGCGTCGTACCGCCCGAGGTGTTGCAGCGTTTCCTAAAACTTTGGTCCCACCGCACGGGCGTGTTGAAGCAGGCGGTCGACACCGCGCCGGCCGGAGGGGGGAGGACCGAACCAGTCCGCGCCGGCGCACATTCCCGTCCGGTCTGGCCATGGGTGGCCGTGGCGCTGGCGGTTGTCGTGGCGGCGTATTTGGTTTTCAAGCCCCGGCGCAGCCCGGAGGAAATCGCCCGGATCGTCGCCGACGCGCAGAAGCTGGCTGCGGCGGTTACCCCCCCGCCCGCGGCGGAATTTCCCGTCGATCCGGATTTGCGCAAGGCCATTGCGCTCGTCGAGACCCTTAATTCCACGGTGGAGGATCACACGCTGGCCGAGGATATCGCCAAGGGCGTGCTGGCCCGCAAGCCGACCGACGCGGAAACCGTGATCGTGAACGCCTACATCGCGAATCGTTTTATCCTGCGCGGTTTTGACGTGTCGGAGGATCGGCACGCCGCGGCCCGCCGGCTGTGCGAGCGGTCGTTGTTGCTGGCGCCGGACCACCCGGAGGCGCTGCACGTCATGGGCCAGTTCCTCGTCTTCCGGGGCGCCGACGTGCCGCGGGCGGTGGACCTGCTGCGCCGGGCCGTCACGCTCCAGCCCGACCGGGCGCGCTTCTACAATTCCTACATCGAGGCGCTGGAGAACAACAACAGCCCCGAGGTGGTGCGTGTCGCCGAGGCGGCGGCCGCGCGTTTCCCCGCCGACCCCATCATCCACTACCGGCTCGCGCTGATCTATGCCTACGTGACGGTCGATCTCGCCGCCTATGAACGCGCGCTGGACGAGACCATCGCCCTCGGCCCGGTGGCCACGGCGGTCATCCGCAAGGCGGGCGTCATGCTCATCGTGCATCGCGACGCCGCGGCGGCGCAGCAGTGGCTCGACCGGATGCCGGAAAGCTTCCGGCTCAACGACCGTGCGGTCTACGCCCGCTACCTCGTCGCCTCGGCGGGCGGGGACGTCGACAACGCCTTGCGGGCGCTCAACGCCCTGCCGGGGAATTTCCTGAGCGATTTCGGCCTCTGGCCGAAGCGGATGCTTACCGGCGACCTGCTCGCCCGCAAAGGCCAGGCCGACCTGGCCCGCCGCGACTACGACGCGGCGCTGGCCGACATCGCCCGGGAGCGGGCGCGCAATCCCAACGTCAGCTTTGACCGCCCGGAAAAATGGCTGCTGCTCTGGCTCGGACGGGAGCAGGAGGCCCGGGCGTCGGCCAACCTGACCTACGAGGGCACACGCCGGCCTTACTCGCTGCGCGGGATCACCAACATGTGGTTCAGCCCGATCACCACGCTCCTGGTGCTTGGCGAACGTGCCAAGGCTTTGGAGCTCCTTGGCGAGGCTGCGCGCGAGGACTGGGGCCGACGCGTCCTGGCCGGCGCCTTCGCGCTCGATCCGCATCTCGCACCGTGGCGCGACGACGCGGAAATCAAGGCCTTGCTGGCGGAACCGGCGAAGACCGTGGCCGTCCGCGACTGGCCGAAGGATCCGGAGCTGAAGCGCGCCATCGCCTTGGCCGAGGGCTTGGAGTCGATCCCCGACGACCTCGCCCTGGCCGAGCAGATTGTGAAGCCGGTCCTCGAGCGCGCGCCCGCCGACGTGGAGGCCGTGACCGTGATGGCCCGGGTGCAGAGCCATTTCCTGCGGCGCGGTTTCGATCGGAGCGACGAGCGATCCACGCAGGCCCGGCTCTACGCCGAGCGCGCCCTGCAGCTCGGCCCCGACGAACCGGAGGCCATGTATGCCGTCGCGACCTACCTGTTCAGCCGGGCGATCGACGCGCCGCGGACCGAGCGGCTCTTGCGCCGGGCCATGGAGCTGGATCCCGGGAATCCGCGCCCCGGTCGGCTGCTGGCGGATCTTTTCAACGTCACGAACCGGCCGGCGGAGGCCATCGTCCAAGGACAGGACAATGTGCGGCGGTTTCCCCACGACGTGCTGAGCCACTATGATCTGGCCCGGAGTTTCAAGGACCAGGGACGGTATGAGGAGTTTGACCGGGAACTCGACGCTACGCTGGCGATCGGTCCGCTGGCGAACGCCATCGTGTGGAAGGCCCGGCTCCTGTTTGGCCTGCACAACGATTTTCCGGGCATGAAGACCTGGCTGGATCGCGTCCCCGAACGGGTGCGCGGCACGGAGCGGGCGGTGTTCGGCTATTTTCTCTACGCGGCCTTCGGTGGGCAGCCCGAGACGGGCTTGGAAGCGCTGCGTGGCTTCCCGCAGAAATGGTTCACGGATTTCGAGTATGCCGGTCCCACCGCGCTGCTCAACGCCTCGCTGCTCGGGTTGCAGGGCAAGATGGAGTTGGCCCGCCAGCAATACGAGGCCGCGCTGGCGGAAATCCAGCGGATGCGAACGGCTGATCCGGGGCGGATCGGCCTGAGCAGCGTTGAGTTCTGGACCCTGCTCGGCTTGGGACGGAAGGACGAAGCCCGAGCCAGCTACCGCCGGATGATCGAAGGCACCCGCCGGCCCTACGCCCAAAGCCTGGTCACCGGTTGGTGGTTCAGCGCCATCCCCGCCGCGTTGCTGCTGGGCGAACGGGCGACCGCGCTCGACCTGCTCCGCGAGTCCGTCGTGACCCTGCCGGAGAGCCGGGTGGCGTATCAGCTGCGTTTCCAGATCGACCCGCGCATGGCACCGTTCCGCGCCGACCCGGAGATCAAGGCGTTGCTCGCCGAGCCGGAGGCGAAGAAATGAGCGAACCAGGTAAAGCCGTTTTCCTGAGTTATGCTTCGCAGGATGCAGAAGCCGCCAAACGTATATGTGAGGCTTTGCGCCAGGCTGGGGTCGAGGTGTGGTTCGACCAGAGCGAGCTGGTGGGCGGGGACCAGTGGGACGGGAAGATCCGCGGGCAGATTTCCTCGTGTGCGCTGTTCGTGCCGATCATCTCGGCGGCCACCCAGGCACGGCTGGAGGGGTATTTCCGGTTGGAATGGAAGCTGGCCGCACAGCGCACGCATACGATGGCGGATGAGAAAGCGTTTTTGCTGCCAGTCCTGATCGACGGCACGCGTGACGCCGAGGCGAAGGTGCCGGTGGAGTTCAAGGCGGTGCAGTGGACGAAGCTGCCGGTGGGCGAGACGCCGCCTGCGTTTTGCGCGCGGGTGAAGAAATTGCTGTCTGGGGAAACTGCAGGAGGGGCTTTAGGCCCCGATTCCTCCGAACCGTCGGGGCGTGAAACCCCTCCAACAAGGGGATCGAAACGCTGGCTCGCGCCTGGGATCGCGGGTGGCGTCATTGCGTTGCTGGCCCTGGTAATTGCCCGCCCTTGGGAAAAGGCCGCGACACCGTCCGCCGAATCGTCGGCGCGGAGTAGCGCACCGACCATCTCGGAATCCACCGCGCCGCTCTCCGAAGCCCGTCAGCTCGCCCGCCGCGCGTTCGCCCCGGTCGAACATGGTACCCCAGCGCGCGAGCAACTGGTCACCGCCGAGGCCCTGTGCGACCGTGCTCTCACGCTGGATTCCACCGATCCCGAGATTTGGACGATTGCGGCCCGGATCGACGTTCGCTTCATCCAAGGCAATTATGACACCTCCGCCGCCCGGCGCGAGCGGGCGATCAGCCGGGCCGCCCGGGTGATCGGGCTGGCGCCCGACCTGTTCGAGTCGCGGCTCACCCAGGCCTACGTGCTCGACAGTGTCGCCACGACGGACGCTATGCGGGCCGATGCGGAAACCCAGCTTCTTGCCTTACTCAAGGAGCGGCCCGACGACCCGACCACGCTGGCCCTGCTCGCCAACCTGGCGCGCAAGGCGGGCCGTTTTACGGCGTCGGGGGAATATTACGACCGGGCCGGGTCGCCAGGAGGCGCGGCGTGGTCTTACTATTATGGTGAGGATTTTGTCCGCGCCGGAGAAGCGACCGAGCGTTCGCTGCGCAAGGGATCTTCGCCCGCCATGATCACGTTGAAAGCGCTCCTGGCGGAAGTGCAGCGCGAGGACGTGGAGGCGGCCCGCACGATCTTTCGGGAAGTGCCGGCTTCCGCCATGCTGGAGGAGGGCCCGGCTTACAACGCGGTGAAATTTGCCCTGCATGCCCGGCACCCGGACGAGGTAATCCAGATCCTCGGCGCCTTGCCCATGGATTACCTGTCCATTTCGCGCTTCAGCGGACCCAAGGCGATGCTGACCGGGAGGGCGCATGAGATGGCCGGTCGCCCTGAAGCCGCGCATGCGGACTGGCAAGTGGCGCTTGGCGTGGTGGGGAAGAGATTGGCCGCGACTCCCAACGATCCCGAACTACTCCTGGAGAAGACCGAGGTACTGGCCTGCCTCGGCGATACCCCCGAGGCGGAGAAGACGCTCCGCCTGGCCTCGCAACTCGCCGGGACCGCCCCGGACGAGATCACCGTGCGCACGCTGCCCATCCACGTCCGTCTCGGCCACCGCGACGCCGTGCTGACGTTCTTGGCCAGAACGCTCGCAGCACGCGAAAATGGCTGGCGGGTCTTGCACGCGATGGCGCGCTTTGATTCCGACTTCGACCCGCTCCGCGGCGATCCGCGCTTCGAAAAACTCCTGCGCGACCGCCTGCCCGAGGGGGCGAAGCCATTTGCGGACCAAAAGACCACGGACCACGGACCACAGCCCACTTCTTCCTCACTTTCACTTTCACCTTCCACTCCACCCGACTTGCCCGCCGGAGCCTTGGCGAAGGTGGACGCCAAGTCGGTGGCCGTGCTGGCCTTCGCCAACCTCAGCGATGACAAGGCCAACGAGTATTTCTCGGACGGCATCAGCGAGGAACTGCTCAACGTGCTGGCGAAGGTGCCGGGACTTAAGGTGACGGCGCGCACTTCGTCGTTTCACTTCAAGGGCAAGGACACGTCGATCCCGGAAATCGCGTCGCAGCTGGGCGTCGCTTACGTCGTCGAGGGCAGCGTGCGCAAGCAGGGCGACCGGGTCCGCATCACTGCGCAGTTGATCAAGGCGGACGGCGGCTTCCATATGTGGTCGGACAATTTCGACCGAGAGCTGAAGGATATTTTCGCCGTGCAGGACGAGATCGCCGGGCTCATCGCGCAACGGCTTTCGCTTAAAATGGGTGTGAACGCCGCAAGGGCGCCGGCGAGCGTCACTCCCCGGGCATTCGAGCTCTACGTTCAGGCGCGACAGGCGTTGAGCCGGCGCGACTCGGATGGTTTCGACCGGGCTGAGCAGTTGCTTACCCAGGTCCTGCAACTGGAGCCGGGATTGGCCCGGGCCCATGCCGCGCTCGCCGATGTGTGGACCTTGCGGGCGAATCTCCATGAGGACATCGGCTATTTCGGTCAGCGCGACGCACCGATCTTTGCCCGCATCGAGGCGGAGATCGGTCGGGCGCTGGCGTTGGATCCTGATTCCGCCGAGGCCCACGCCTCGCTGGGTTTTGCGCGGTATATGGAATGGAGATTCGCCGACGCGGAACGGGAGTTGCGGCAGGCGGTCACGCTTAATCCGAATTACCCCGCCGGCCATCATTGGCTCGGCACCTGTCTGACTGCTACGGGCATGATGGACGAAGGCCTGGCCGAATATGAACGTGCCGCGCAACTGGACCCTTTTTCCTTCCGAATACTCGAGAATTACGGCGCAGTCTTGAACAGCGCGGGCCGCCCCGAGCAAGCCTTGGTGGTGATCGACCGATCATTGGCGTTGCAGCCAAAATCGGGACAAACCCTCCAGATCAAACTCCACACCTTGCTGGCGTTGGAGCGACACGCCGAGGCCGAGGCCATCCTGCGGGAACTGCCCGAGAGCGATGCAAAGTTTTACCTGGTAGCGCTCGGTCGCCGGTCCGAAGCCGAAGCCGCCTTTGCCCAGGCGAATGATCGGGATCGCACCGGTTTTCTGTTTTCGCTTGGCCGGTTCGATGAATGGTTTGAGCGGTTCAATCCCGCTGATTTCTATGTTTCAGGGATCAGAGGGATGCTCTTCTCCAAGGGGTGGGACCCTGTTCGCCGCGATCCGCGTTTCGGGAAGCTTATTGCGGGGTTTGGACTCACGGAAGCCCACGCCCGGGCTCAGGCCTGGCGCGCGGCTAATCCACCGGATAAACCAGAGGCCAAAAAATGAGCGCTGCGGAAAACAAAGCCGTATTCCTCAGCTACGCCTCGCAGGACGCGGAGGCGGCGAAGCGCATCTGCGATGCGCTCCGCGCCGCGGGCGTCGAGGTATGGTTCGACCAGCGCGAGTTGCGGGGCGGGGATTCCTGGGACGCCAAGATCCGCCAGCAGATCAAGGAGTGCGCGCTGTTCGTGCCGATCATCACGCCGAACACGAATTCCCGGCCAGAGGGCTATTTCCGGCTGGAATGGAAGCTCGCGGTGGATCGCTCCCATCTCCTGGCCGACGACCATCCCTTCCTCTTTCCCGTCGTCATCGGTGATGTCGTGGACGCCACGGCGCGCGTGCCGGACAAGTTCCGCGATGTGCAGTGGACGCGACTCCGCCTCGACGAGACGCCGGGCGAACTGGCCAAGCGGGTGACCAGGCTGCTGAGCGACGGAGGCCCGGAGGACAGAGTTCAGAGAACAGAGGACAGACATATTGGACACCGTCATCGCCCGGCGTGGTTGCGCTACGCTTGGGCGGGAGTCGGTGTCGTCTTTGCGTTGGTCTATGCGATCCGTCCGCTCTTCCAAACGGCACGCCGCCCCGAGCTGAAGCCGGCGGTGACCGTTCCCGCCACACCTGCGGCTCCGATGCCGCAAGTGTCCGAAGCCCGCCAGCTCGCGCTCCGGGCGCGCGCCCTCATCGATATCCTCGATTCCACGCCCGACGACTACGCCACCGCTGAGGGACTCCTGAAACGTGCCCTTGAGCTTGATGCCAACGACGGCGAGGTCCTTGCCGTCTCCTCGCTGTTGAACAGCCTCTACCTCTCGCGGGGCTTCGACCGGGCCGATGCTCGGCGCGAAGCCGCCCGCAGCCAGGCCGAGCGGGCCGTGAAGCTCGCGCCGGAGTCGCCCGATGCCTGGCTCGCATTGGGCCGGGGGACGTTTCTCACGGACTTTGCCCGCTCCGAGCAGGCGCTGCGCCGCGGTCTGGAGCTGGCGCCCCGCGACGGCCGGCTCTTGATCGCCTTGGGGGGGCTTTACCGCCGACAAAGCCGTTTTGATGAGTCGCTCGCCATGTATGAGCAGGCCGCCACGTTGCCGGACTCCCGCGCACTGGCCCGTTACGATCAATTCTTGATCAACTTCTACCTCGGCCGTTTTGCCGAGGCCGACCGCTGCATTCGCGACGGCCTCGCCGAGGCCAAGACGGTCAACATTGTCAGTGGGATCGCCCTGCTCGAGGTCACGTGGCGCGGCCGCGTCGCCGAGGCGCGCCAGGTGCTGGCCGATGCGCCGGCCAACCTGCGCACCCAGCCGCGAATGGTGGTGGCCACGGTCCTCGTCAGCCTGATGGGCCGGCTGCCGGAGGATGCCCTGCACGCTCTCGACCTGCTGCCGGCCGACTACATCAACGACGCGTGGTTCACCGGCCCGAAGGCCCTGCTTGCCGGCCTCGCGCACGCCCAGGCCGGCCGGCCGGAGGCGGCGCGCATTGCGTGGGAGACCGGCCTGGCGGTGGTGCGCCGGCGCTTGCAGGATACGCCCAACGATGTCGAGCAGCACATGCGCCTGGGCGAGCTGCTCGCGTGGAGCGGCCAGACGGATGCGGCGCTGCGCGAGGCGAAGATCGTCGATGAACTGATGCGCGGGGAGGCGGGGGCCTGGACCTTTTCCTCCGCGCGCATCTATGCCGCCTTGGGGTGGGCGGACGAGGCGGTGCCATTGCTCAAGCGATTGCTCCTCACCCCGGCGTCCGGACGCTGGCCGCTCTCCCCAGCGCTGCTGCGCCTAGATCCGCTCTGGGACAAGCTGCGCGGCGATCCGCGGTTCCAGAAGCTCTGCGAGGAGCCGGCCGATCAAGCCGCCGCACCGGCGGCCAAGGTCGACGACAAATCCGTCGCCGTGCTGCCCTTCGAGAACATGAGCGCGGACAAGGACAACGCATACTTCTGCAACGGCATTCAAGAAGACATCCTGACCAGTCTGGCCAACCTCCATGAATTGCGCGTCGTGTCGCGCACTTCCGTCGAGCAATACCGGGGCACGACCAAGACCATCCGGCAGATCGCGGCCGAACTCAACGTGGCCTACGTCCTTGAGGGCAGTGTGCAGCGGTCGGGGAACAAGGTGCGGGTGACCGGCCAGCTCATCCGTGCCGGCGCCGATGAGCATGTGTGGGCGGAGAAATTCGACCGCGATCTCACGGACGTTTTTGGCCTCCAATCTGAGCTGGCGCAGGCGATTGCCGGCCAGTTGCAGGCGGCGATCTCTCCACGGGAAAAAGCAGTGCTGGAGCGTCGGCCGACGGAAAATGTCGCCGCCTACGACCTTTACCTGAAGGCGCGCACCCTGCGGCGGCACGAGAGCTGGGGAGCCAAGCTCACCGAGTTGGTGACCGCCCTCCTGCATCAAGCGGTGGAGCTCGATCCCCGCTTTGCGGCGGCGTGGGCAGAACTTGGTGACACCTACGCCCAGGCAGATTTCAACGATCAGGACAAGACCCCGGCGACCCGGGAGAAGGCTCGGGCCGCGATCGACCGGGCCCGAGAACTCGCCCCGGATGACCCGGTCGTGCTCGGCCTCATGGGCGATTACTACTTTCACGCCAATCACGACTACGCCCACGCGACCGAACAATATCTACGGTTGGCGGAAATCCGGCCGAATGATCCCCAGATTGCCTATTCGCTGGGCCGGATCCAACGCCGCCAGGGCCGGTGGGTGGACGCGCTGGCCAATCTCCGTCGGGCCAACGCGCTGGACCCGGCCAGTCCCGAAGTCATCGCCGAGCTTTTCGCCCTGCTGATGGATGGCCGACGCTTTCCGGAGGCCGAGGCCCTGATGCGGCAGCAGGTGAAGAACGCGCCCGAGGTCTTCGAAGCCGGTTTCGGGCTCGCCGTCGCGGCCTATTTTGCGCGCGGTTCCGTGGCTGAGATGAATGAATTTGCCCGGAAGGATTTCGGGCCGGCAAAGGCCAGCGCCGTAATCAGCCGCCGGAAGCTTCTGGCGCGCCTGCGCGGCGACTGGGCGGAAGCGGTTCGCCTCGACCGGCAATTGCCCGTGGACGACAATTACTGGTCGTCTTGGGCCCAGGATATCGCGGCATCAGTGACCCTGGCCCACACCGGAGATCGGGCGGGCGCCCGAGCCCGGGCCGCGGCCACCTTGCCCGCGATGCTGGCGGTTATGCAAAGTCAGCCGGACAATTCATGGCTGCATGGCTGGCTCGCGCTGGCCTATGCCATGACAGGTGACAAGGCCCATGCGGTGGCCCATGCCGAACGCTCGGTGGCCATCCTGCCGGAGTCGCAGGACGCGGTCTTCGGCGCTGAAAACTCGCTGCTGGCGGCTGCGGCCCTTGCTTGGGTCGGGGAAAAGGACCGGGCGCTGGGGGAATTCGCCCGTTGCCTGCGCATACCGCACGGGGCGAAAGTGGTCGCCGCACGAAACGGTTTTACCGGCCCCGACACCCAGTGCTCTTGGCAGCCCCTGCAGGACGACCCCCGTTTCCAGGCGTTGCTCAACGATTCTAAAAACAACGAGCCGCTCTTTTGACCGTGGGCGATCCCTCCAAAGCGGTTTTCCTTTCTTACGCGTCGCAGGACGCGGAGGCGGCGAAGCGCATTGCCGACGCGTTGCGCGCCGCGGGCGTCGAGGTGTGGTTCGACCAGAGCGAGCTGCGCGGGGGCGACGCGTGGGACCAGAGCATTCGCAAGCAGATCAAGGCGTGTGCTCTGTTTGTCCCGGTGGTGTCGGCCAACACCCAGGCGCGGCGCGAGGGCTACTTCCGGCTCGAATGGAAACTGGCCGACGATCGCACGCACCTCATGGCGAAGGGCACGCGCTTCATCCTGCCAGTCTGCGTGGACGACACGAAGGATTGGGACGCGATCGTGCCCGACTCGTTCACGACGGTGCAATGGACGCGCCTGCCGCACGGGGAGGCGGGGGAGGCGTTTGCCGGACGCGTGAAGAAACTTTTGAGCGGAGAGACAGTGGAGGCGGAGCGCTTTCATCCCGTGGAGCACGAGGAAAAGGGCACAGCGCCTCCAACCAAGCACGAGCGGAAGGGGGTCTGGCCTTGGGTGGTGGTGGCGGTCATTGCCCTCCCGTTGCTCTATCTCATCTTCAAGCCGCGGCGCAGCCCGGAGGAAGTTGCCAGGCTGCTCGCGCAGGCCCAGACTATTGCCTCCAACGCGACGAAAACCGCCACCACCGAGGTGCCATCCAGTCCCGCGCGGCAACTCGTCGAACGCGCGCGGGCCATTCTAAACCAAGGCAGCCTGACCCGCGCCCAACTCGATGCCGCAGGCGAACTTTGCGACCGCGCGCTGCAGCTCGATACGACGGACGCGCTCGTCTGGGCCGAGGCCGCGCGCGCCGACCTGCTGTTGATCAACCCCTACGGCTACGACCGTTCGGATGAACGCCGGAAGCGGGCCCAGGAACGGGCGGCCCGGGCCACCAGTCTGGGTCCCGACTTGTTTGAGGTGCGACGCGTCCAGGCAGCCGTGTTTGCCCATGCCGTGGGCACGCCCGCGCTGCTCCTCGAGGCGGAGAAAATGTTCCGGGAACTGATCTTCCGCCACCCAGATGACTCTAAGCTGGTTTTCCAACTCGCGGAAGTCCTGCGGGAGCAGAAACGGTTCGACGAGGCGGCCAAACTCTTCGAGAGCGTGAATGAATTCGAGGTGGCGGGATGGAGTTATTATCAGGGGGGCAAGCTGCGGGCTGCCCTGGCGGACGTCGAGCGCAGCCTGCGGGCCAGGCGTTCGGTCACCGGACTGCAGCTCAAGGCGCTGTTGCAGGTGAACGCGGACGAGGATCTGAAGGCCGCGCAGGCGACCATCGACCAGTTGCAGCCGTCGGAACTGCTGGCCGAGATGCCCGCGGCCGGTGCAATGAATATCGCCATGTATCGACGCGATCCGGC